>NZ_LJSC01000027.1:0-76359 GCF_001303875.1 Gemmobacter sp. LW-1
CGCCGCAGCTGCGCCAACGACCGTGCCAAGCCTCGCCGCCGCGCCGGGCGGCCGCAAGATTGCCTGCTATGCCTCGGCTCCGGTGCCGAAGCTTTACGCGCTGTCCAATGGCGGCACGGCCGTGCTGTGTACCCGTGGGGACGGGACACTGAATGGCGCTCATGCGCCGATCTATTCCAAAGTTGCGCTGGGGAACGGGCCGCGTCTGGGCGCGGGGCTGACCGAGCCGGCGGGGACGGTTGTCAGCCGCGGCACGCTGAGCGTGAATGACATCGGCAGCTCCGACCGCGCCACGGTGATCCTGCGCTCGGCAGAGGTCACGGATGAGTTTCCGGTTCCGAAGGGCTATAAATCCGCGTGGAAGGATGACCGTCTGAATCCCTATCGTGGTGTCGGGACGGCGTCCGGTCAGGCGGCGCAGGATCAGATCTGGACCCGCGATGTGCCGGCTGAACTGGTTGCCGATCAGGCGCCGCGCCAGACCCGTCGCCTTGTCGTCGTTTCGTCCAAGAACAAGGTGCAACCCGTCCGAAAGGTTCAGGTTTCCAGCATGGGCACGGCCAAGGCACCGGTTCAGGCACGCGCGGGGCGGATGTTCGTGCAGATCGGCACCTTTGGCGAGCCTGCCAATGCCGAAGGTGCCAAGGCGCGTCTGCGGGCAGCGGGCCTGCCGGTCGGCACCTCGCGCATCAACAAGAGCGGCAAACCGCTTCAGATCGTTCTGGCCGGGCCCTTCGGGGATGCGGCCTCGGCGCAGGCTGCCCTTGGGGCGGTTCGCCGCGCGGGCTTCGGCGACGCGTTCATCCGGTAATTCTGAGCAGGCAAAAAACGGGCAGAATAACCCTGCGCCCCCGCCGTTCCGGTCGGGGGCGTCTTTCTGTCCGCGGCTATTCGCTGTCCGGGGCTATTCGGCGCAGATCGCCTGAAGGCTGATCCAGTCGCCATCCTTCAGCAGCGGAGGGGCTGCCTCCTGCGCGAAAGGATCGGCCTCGATCAGCCGAAGCACGCTCTCACCGCTGGGGTCCACCGCGCGGGCATAGGGGGTGCTGGCGACGCCCGCCTCGGCAAAGCGAGTAAGCAAATGCTCGGTATCCACTTCCGAGGGCGGCTCGGTCAGGACCAGCCGCCCGTAGCCCTGCACCGATCCGGGTGCGAGGCGGCCTGTGGTCAGCAGGCCAAAGGTTGCCCGCACCCCGGCATATTCCAGCAGGGGCAGCATGGGATCGGTTTCGCTGATACGCTCGGCCTCGGCCAGCGCGAAACCTGCGGCGACATCCGGGCTGTTCTGGTTTTCGATCAGCGAGCGGTGCAATGCGATGATCCGGCCCGGCAAATGCAGCGACAGGGCGGTGCCGTCCCGCAGCACGACAAGCTGCGGCGGGTTTTCCCCGAACAGGCGCGCCGACAGCTTTTCCAGCGCCGACAGGCCCGACACATCGGAACAGGGCGCCCCGGCGACCTGGGACAGATCCGCCAGAGCGGTGCGGCCAATGGATTTCCGCATCGTCGGCGGCACCATGGCGGCGGTGTGGTCGATCATCGCTCCGGGCACGAAAACCGCCCCCGCCAGCAAGACCAGCGCAGTCCCTGCCAGCAAAAGCGAACCCCGCAGCCGTCCCGGCCGGGGGCGAGCGGTGGCAAGGGTGTGCCGCACCTTCTCCAGTGCGGCGATCATGGTCGGGTCGTCCAGTTCAAGCGTTTCCAGCGCGTCCTGACCGGGGGCGAACAGGGCGGGGATCTCGCCGGGGTTCAGCCGCTCCACTGCGGGCAGCGACCAGTGCGACAGGGCGGCTTCGGTGCGCGGATCGGACAGCGTCAGCGAGGCCTCGCCGAAGGCCACGATCACCTCGCGCCGTTGCATTTCCGGCGCTTCACGCCATAGCCCCGGGCTTTCAAGCTTCTGATACTGCTTCAGCGCCGTCGTGCGCATTGATGGCCTTCTTGCCGCTATTCAGCCCAGCTTATCGGGATTGTCCCGTGGTCACAACCGCCTCGGTTCAGACGGGTCCAAAGGCCGGGGCAAAGCGGATTTCGCCGGTCGGGGCCGGGCTGCTGAAGGGCCGCGACAGCACATATTCTGCAGGCACGCCCGGAATGTGACGGGCCGCGTCAGCCACAAGGCCAAAGCGCCCGTAATAGGCCGGATCGCCAAGGACCACGACGCCGCCATGTCCCTGCGCCTGCAAGGTTGCCAGCGCGGACTGCATCAAAGCATGGCCGACACCCTGTCGCTGGCAATGCGGTGCGACGGAGACTGGCGCGATACAGGCCCAGCCCGGCGTGCCGCCGATGGTGACGGGCGAGGCTGCGATATGGCCGGTCAGGCCATGGCCATCCTCGCAGACCAGCGACAGCAGCAGATCACCCGAAGCCCGCAATGCGGCCACGATTTCGGCCTCATTGCCATCGGAATGGGCGGCGGTGGCGAAGGCATCGGTGATCAACCGGCCGATCGCCGCCGCCTCGTCCGCACCTTCGGAGCGTGGCGTCACGCCGTTACGCCCTGTTGCTGTGCCATCAGCTTGGCCACGGCGCGCAACTCGAACTTCTGGATCTTGCCGGTCGAGGTTTTCGGCAACTCGCAGAACACCACCGCCTTGGGGGTGGCGAAGCCTGCCAGACGTGCGCGGCAGAACTTGATCAGCTCTTCCTCTGTCGCTTCGGCGCCGGATTTCAGCTCGACAAAGGCGCAGGGCACCTCGCCCCATTTCGCATCCGGCTTGGCGACCACGGCACACAGGCTGACCGCCGGGTGGTGCATCAGCGCGCCCTCGACCTCGACCGAGCTGACATTCTCGCCGCCCGAGATGATGATGTCCTTCGCGCGGTCGGTGATCTTGATATAGCCGTCGGGATGCTGGAGCGCGATATCGCCCGAGCGGAACCAGCCACCCTTGAACGCCTCGGCAGTGGCCTGCGGGTTCTTGTAATAGCCCTTCATCACCATGTTGCCGCGCATGGCGATCTCGCCCAGATGGGCCGAGTCGCGCGGCACCGGCACACCGTGGGTGTCATGCACCTCGGCCGCCTCCAGCATGGCCATCGGCACACCGGTGCGGGCCTTGAAGGCAGCGCGGTCTTCGCCCGTCTTGTCGTCCCATTCCGGTTGCCACAGGCATTCGGTGGCGGGGCCATAGGTTTCGGTCAGCCCGTAAACCTGCGTGACATTGAAACCCAGCGGTTCGATGGCGGCAAGTGTGGCGGCAGGCGGCGGGGCGCCTGCGGTGAAGACCTCGACCACATGATCAAAGGCGCGGCGGTCTGCGTCTTTCGCGTTGATGATGGTGTTCAGCACGATGGGGGCGCCGCCGAAATGGGTGACGCCTTCATCGGCGATGGCGTCATAGATCGCTTTCGCGGTCACGTCGCGGCAACAGACCAGCGTGCCGCCCATCATCGGCACCAGCCAGGGCTGCACCCATGCGTTGCAATGGAACAGCGGCACGATGGTCAGCACCTTGGGGAAAAGCTGCATCCGCCAGGCGATGACATTGGCCATGGTCGCCAGATAGGCGCCGCGATGATGATAGACCACACCCTTTGGCCGTCCCGTGGTGCCGGAGGTATAGTTGATGGCAAGGCTTTCCCATTCATCCTCGGGCAAAACCCAGTCGAACTCCGGGTCGCCTTCGGCCAGCAGATCCTCGTATTCCAGATAATGCCCGCCGGGGGTGAAACCCGCCTCGCGGTCGCAGACTTCGATGATCTGCGGCGCGGAGCCCTCCATCTTCTTGATAGCGGCCTCGGCCAGCGGCAGCAGCGCGGTATCGACCAGCACGATCTTCGCGCCGGCATGGCCGAAGATATAGCCCACCGTATCGGCATCCAGCCGGGTGTTGATCGTATTGATGATCGCCCCGCAGGCGGGCACGCCAAAATGCGCCTCGGCCTGCTGCGGGATGTTCGGCAGAAGCGTCGCCACCACATCGCCCGGTGCCACTCCCCGACGGGCCAGGGCAGAGGCGAGGCGGGTCGTGCGGTCGAGATATTCGGCATAGCTGCGCCGCGTCGATTTCCAGACCAGAGCGGTGCGTCCGGCATGCACGTCGGCGGCGCGCTTCAGATGCGACAGCGGCGTCAGCGCCACATGGTTCGCGGCATTCTTTTCCAGTCCGGTCTCGTCAACCAGCCAACCCATAGCGCGCTCTCCTCCCGAACTGGCGGAACATGTCGTTTTCCGGCGCGCAGTTTGCGGCGGGTTCAGGGCATTGAAAAGAGGGGAAGAAAGGAATTGCGCGATGACTACCGCTAACATGGCTGCGGCAACCGACCGCAGCCCGGACCGCACCCTGGCTGCCGCCGGGATGGTGCTGGTCTATGCCATGCTGATCGGCTTCACCGACAATTTCGTGCGCCTGATCGCGGCGGATGGCGGGCTGTGGCAGTTTCATGCGACGCGCTCGGTCATGGCCTGGGCGATCCTGCTGGCGCTGATGGTGCCGCTGCGCCTGCGGCTGCGACCCCGCAACCTGCGGGCGGTGGTGGCGAGGTCGGCCATTCATGGCAGTGGCATGGTAATCTATTTCGGCGCACTGGCTTTCCTGCCTGTGGCACAGGTAGCGGCAGGATTATTCACCGCACCTATCTTCGTCCTGCTGATCTCGCGCTTCATCTATGGCCACCCCAACGGTCCGGTGCGGGTGCTGGCGGTGGCCGTGGGCTTTGCCGGGGTGGTCATGGTGCTGGGCCCGGAGGCGATGCGTGGCGCCAGCGTGGCCGCTTTCCTTCCGGTGCTGGCTGGCGCGCTTTACGCGCTGGGCAATATCGCCACGCGGGAGTGGTGCGACGGGGAAACGGCGGAAACTCTGCTGGGCGGCTTCTTTGCCGCGCTGGGGATTTTCGGCCTGATCGGCATGGCAGTCCTGACACTGGTGCCGGTGGAGGTGCCCGAGGGCACCGCGGGCTTCGTGCTGCGCGGCCCGGTCTGGCCTTCGGCGGATTTCCTGTTCTGGACGCTGGTTCAGGCAGCAGGTTCGCTGCTGGGGGTGGGCATGATGATCAAGGCCTATCAACTGGCCGAAGCGAGCCGCGTATCGGTCTTTGAATATGTGATCCTGCCCGCCTCGGCGGGGTGGAGCTGGCTGATCTGGGGCGAGACGCAAAGCCTGCTGGCGCTGGCGGGTATGGCACTGATCGCGGCCGCGGGGGTGATGATTGCCCTGCGGGCGCGGCGCTAGGCGTCGGTATCCCCCATGGCGGCGCGCCAGTGACGGCGGCACAGGCTCTGATAGGTCTCGTTACCGCCGATCTGCACCTGGTCGCCATCGCGCAGCGCGCTGCCATCCGGGGCACGGCGCACCACCATGGTGGCCTTCTTGCCGCAATGGCAAATCGTGCGCACCTCGCGCATTTCATCGGCCCAGGCCAGAAGTGCTGCCGATCCGGGGAACAGGTTGCCCTGAAAATCCACCCGTAGGCCGTAGCACATCACCGGCACGCCCAGATCGTCCACCGCCTGCGCCAGTTGCCAGACCTGGGCCTTGGTCAGGAACTGTGCTTCGTCGATGAAGACACAGGCCACCGGGCCGCGCCCCAGCCGGGTCGCGATCAGAGCACACATGTCATCAGCGGAGCCAAACATGTCGGCGCTTTCGCCAATGCCGATACGGCTGGCGATGCGGCCGGTTCCCGCGCGGTCGTCGAGCCGCGCGGTCAGCAGATAAGTCTGCATGCCCCCTTCTCGGTAGTTGTGAGAGGCTTGCAGAAGCGCGGTGGATTTGCCCGCGTTCATCGTCGAGTAGTGGAAGTAAAGCTTGGCCATGCCGCCCGATAGCGAAAAGCCCCGCCTGTCACAAGCGGGGCCGTCGCACTGATACAGGGTCACTGTTGATACTCGTACCCGGGTGCCGTGACGGCACCCGCACCGGACAACAAGACCTCCCCAGAAACAGAGGGGGTGGGGGCACGCCGGGAGGTGGATTTGACGTGGCCAGCGCCCACCCGGACGAACAGAAGGCATATGCGGCGGACCGCCATACTCGTTACGTCGCGCCCACGAGGGAAGGGCGACAACACTCGGAACTGACGGGTCCGCCGCACAACCTTCCGGTTTCCCGGCCGGTTTCCCCGTGAGACCTTGGCACGGCGGACCCCCACCCGCTCCGGCGCTGGGGACGCCGGAAGCTCACTCATCAAGGTTCCGGGCTCGCCGGAACTGGATTATGAATGACAAACCCCTGCCGTCCGATTAATGGGAAAAGAAACAGTGATTTCCCCCAAATGGGGGATGTGGAAGGATTAGCGGGTTTCATGTCTATCGAGTCCTATCTGAAAAAACACACCGAAGCCTTGGTGAAGGACGTGGGAATCGAAGCGGCCTGCGACCTCACCGGCAAGTCCAAGGCCACCATCGGGCGCTACTATTCCGAACAGGACGAACACAGCGACCGTTTCATGCCCATTGACGTCGTGGCCCAGTTGGAGGCGGCGGCGCGCTACCCGCATGTGACCTCGGCGCTGGCGGAACTGCGCGGCATCACCTTCAGCTATGACGCGGAACGCCGCAATGCGCAGTCGGGCGGCATCAATTCGGATGTGGTGGCGCTGGCGCAAAGGTTCGGGATGCTGATGGCGGAATACAACACGGCCATCGCCGACGGTCGTATTTCGGTGAACGAGGCCAAGCGCCTGCTGCGCGAAACACTGGCAATCCAGCAGGTGTTGCTGGAAATGAAGCTCAATCTTGAGGAAGAAGCCGGACACTGAGCCCTTGGCCGCACGAAATAAGAAAAGGCCGGGCTGCATGCCCGGCCTTTTGCATCTGTCAGCCGCGTGCGGGCCGACGGGGCGGGGCAGAGCCGCCCGCCGCCTTGCGGGCCGGTTTCTGCCCCTGCGGACGGGCCCCGCCGGGCTTGGCCGCCGGTTTGCCGCCCGAAGGTTTCTGCCCCTGCGGTTTCTGCCCCTGTTTCTGCCCTTGCGGACGCCCGCCGCCGCCGCGCCGCTGCTGGTTCTGCTGCGCCCGCGCGACCTTCAGTGCATTGGCTTCTTTCACCGCATCCATCGCCCAGGGCGCGCCGCCGATGACAGGCACGGTCTTTTTCAGCAGCGTCTCGACCTGTTTCAGTTCGTCCATTTCGGCCGGCGCGCAGAAGCTGACCGAGCTGCCACCGGCACCCGCCCGCGCAGTGCGGCCGATGCGGTGAACATAGTTTTCCGGCACGTTCGGCATGTCGTAGTTATAGACGTGCCGCACGGTGGGGATGTCGATGCCGCGCGCCGCCACATCGGTGGCGACCAGCACATCCATCGTGCCCTCGCGGAAATCGGCCAGCGCGCGCTCGCGCTGGTTCTGGCTGCGGTTGCCGTGGATCGCTACCGCATTGAAGCCCCAGGTCACCAGCAGCTTCGCCAGCTTGTCGGCACCATGCTTGGTGCGGGCAAAGACGATGGCTGCCTCTCCCGGATGCTTTTGCAGATAGCTTTCCAAGAGCTTTGCCTTGTCACCCTGCGGCGTGAAATGCACGCCCTGCACGATCTTTTCCGCCGGTTTGCCGGGGGGCGAGACCTGCACGCGGACCGGATTGCGCAGATAGGTATCGGCGATTTCCTCGATGTCTTTCGGCATGGTGGCGCTGAACAGCAGGGTCTGGCGGCGCAGCGGCAGGAATTTGGCGATCTGGCGCAGCGAATGGATGAAACCCATGTCCAGCATGTGATCGGCCTCGTCCAGCACCAGATAGCCGCAGCTGTCCAGCCGCACGTCGCCGCGCTCCAAGAGGTCGATCAGCCGGCCAGGGGTGGCGATCAGCACATCGGTGCCCTTGGCCAGCCGTTCGGACTGCTTGTTGATCGAGGCGCCGCCGACCACCATGGTCAGCTTGACCGGCGTGCCCTTGGTGAAGGCGAAGATGTGGTCATAGATCTGCTGCACCAGTTCGCGCGTGGGGGCCAGGATCAGGGCGCGCACATTGCGCGGCCCCGGCGGGTGGGTGATGTCCAGCAGGCGGTGCAGCAGCGGCAGGCCGAAAGCGGCGGTCTTGCCGGTGCCGGTCTGCGCCAGACCCATCAGGTCGCGCCCCTTCATCACCTGCGGAATGGCCTGCGCCTGAATCGGCGTCGGCGTGGTGAAGCTGGTGCCTTCCAGCGCCTTGAGGAGCTTCGGCGAAAGGCCGAGATCAGCGAAAGTCGTCATAAGTCGTTCCAATAGTCATCGGGATGCCGCAACGGGCATCCGCGAGGGGTGGCGGGTCGCCTCGTGCCGGGGGAACCCCCGTTCACCGTCGAACCGCGGTGCCCCTGCGTGACTTGTGGGAACCATTGCCGCACCCCGTTCAGGCTCACGCGGCCGGGTGTCGGACCTGCCGCAGATGGGGCAGGGCGGCGCGAATGTCAAGGCTTGCCGCTTTGCGAGGCGCAAGATGCGGGCTAGAAAAAGGCCATGACCGACGCCCGCATCCGCCTGCACCTGCCTGCCCATATGCTCGACAACGGGGCCGCGCGGATGCCGCAATTCTATCGCCGTGCGCTGGAGGGGCTGGCGGGGCTTGGCGCGCGCGTCGAGCTTTGTCACCGCGATATTGACCGTCTGCGCGCGGGGCCGGAGGGCGGGCATCTGGATCTGGTTCATGCGGCGGCGGTGGGGCGGGGGCAGGCGCTGACTCTGGGCACCGCCTATCTGGACCGCTTCTTCTATGCCGATCCCGAGGGGATCTTCTTTGAAAGCAGCACGATGCGGGCAAGGTTCCGGCCCGATATGGTGCCCGAGGATCGCGCGGCCGATTTTCTGGCCGATTTGCGCGCGCAATATGTGAGGCCGCGCCGGTCGCGGCATGTCCAGCCGGAGGCGCAGGCGGCCTTCCCCGGCGGGCATATCGCGCTGTTCCTGCAAGACCTGTCCGATCCGGTGGAACGTGCGCGCCACATGACGGCGGCGGAAATGGTCGATGCCGTGCTGGCGCATCGGAACGGGCGGATGCTGGTTGTGAAACCGCATCCCCGCAACAGCGGGCCCGAGACCGAGGCGATTCTGCGCCGACTGACCGGCGTTGCGGGTGTGCAGATCACCGGGGCCAATCTGCATGATATTCTCGCGGGCGCGGCGGTTTCGGTCTCTATCTCCTCCTCCGTCGGGCTGGAGGGGATGCTGCATGGCGTGCCGGCGGTGTTTTTCGGGCAAAGTGAACTGCATCACTGCGCGGTGACGGTGAAGCGCGCCGGGGACTGGCCCGCCGCGCTGGACAACGCGATGACGACCCGCTGGCCCTTTGCGCAATTCCTGCTGTGGTTCCTGCGCCGCCGCAATATCGACGCGCGCCGCCCCTTCCTGCCGAAGCTGATCGGGCGCATCCGTGCGGCAGGATGCGACCCTGTCGCGCTGGGTATCCGTGCCTGATAGGGGAGCGTCTGACGCTTCGCACATTCGAAGCAGAGAGTAATCAGAGCCGAACATGCGGCAATGAACGGAGTGCCGGAAATCGAACCGCCGAACGGGCAGATCAAAACACCGTCTGCTTGCAGGTATTTGATTTTAAACTGATAAATGGTGCTGCGAGAGAGGATTGAACTCTCGACCTCTCCCTTACCAAGGGAGTGCTCTACCACTGAGCTACCGCAGCCAACCGGGGCTTTTGCCTTCGCTTCGGCGTCTTACTGCCGGGCGTGGCGGGGAGATAGACGTATTCGCGGACATGTGCAAGCGCAATCTGGACCCTTTTTTATGCCTGCGCTAACAGAGAGCTTATGAGCCAGCCTGACGATCCCGTTCTCCCGTCTTCCCGTGTTGTGAAGCCTGCGGCGAAAGCCCGGACGGCCGAGCTTTCGCGCGAGGATCGGCTGAAAGCGGCTTTGAAAGCGAACATGGCGCGGCGCAAGGCGCAGGCCCGGGCGCGGGCGGCGCAAGATGATAACGAGAAAGAGTGAGGCAGCGCGATGGATTCGATTCTGGTCAGGGGCGGGGGTGAACTGCGCGGGACGATCCCGATCGCGGGGGCGAAGAACGCCTGTCTCACGCTGATGCCCGCGACCCTGCTGACGGAAGAGCCGCTGACGCTGACCAATGCGCCGCGCCTGTCGGACATCCGCACCATGACGCAACTTCTGCAATCGCTGGGGGCCGAAGTCGCGAGCCTTCAGGGCGGCAAGGTGCTGTCCATGTCCTCGTGGCGGATCGACAATCACACTGCGGATTATGACATCGTGCGCAAGATGCGCGCCTCGATCCTTGTCCTCGGGCCAATGCTGGCGCGGGATGGCCATGCCGTCGTGTCGCTGCCGGGAGGCTGTGCGATCGGGGCGCGGCCGGTGGACCTGCACCTGAAGGCGCTGGAGGCGATGGGGGCTGAACTGGACCTCCGCGACGGCTATGTCCACGCCAGGGCACCAGGCGGGCGGCTCAGGGGCGCCGTGGTCGAGTTTCCTTTCGTTTCCGTGGGCGCGACCGAAAACGCCCTGCTGGCGGCCTCGCTGGCCAAGGGCACAACCGTGCTGAAGAATGCCGCGCGCGAGCCGGAAATCGTGGATCTTGCACACTGCCTGCGCCGCATGGGCGCGCAGATCGAGGGCGAAGGCACCGAAACCATTACGATCCAGGGTGTCGACCGGCTGGGCGGCGCCACGCATCCGGTGGTGACAGACCGCATCGAACTCGGCACCTATATGCTGGCCCCCGCGATCTGCGGTGGCGAGGTCGAATGCCTGGGCGGGCGGCTGGATCTGGTTGGCGCCTTTGCTGAAAAGCTGGATGAGGCGGGGGTTTCGGTGACCGAAACCGAAACCGGCCTGAAGGTCGCGCGCAAGAATGGCCGGGTGAAGGCGGTCAATGTGACGACCGAGCCTTTCCCCGGTTTCCCCACCGATCTTCAGGCGCAGATGATGGCGCTTCTGTGCACGGCCGAGGGGACCTCGGTTCTGGAAGAAAAAATCTTCGAGAATCGCTTCATGCACGCACCCGAACTGATCCGCATGGGGGCACGCATCGATGTGCACGGGGGCCATGCGACCGTCACTGGCGTCGAAAAACTGCGCGGCGCCCCGGTCATGGCCACCGACCTGCGCGCCAGCGTCTCGTTGATTCTTGCCGGGCTTGCAGCCGAAGGCGAAACCGTGGTCAGCCGGGTCTATCACCTCGACCGCGGCTATGAGCATGTCGAAGAAAAACTCGGTGCCTGCGGGGCACAGATCGAACGGATTGCAGGCTGATGGCTGACGCGCGGTTTGAAGATGCCGATGAAGGTCCGCTGTGGCTCGGGGCGGCGGATGGCGAGGATCTGAAGGTTCTGGCCTCGCTGGTGCAGGATGCGGTCTTTCCGATCACCGACATGACCTTCGCGCGGTCGCGGCGTGAATTTGCCATCCTGCTCAACCGCTTCCGCTGGGAAGACCGCGCGGCGGCCGAGGCGGCGGGGCGGCCTTACGAACGGGTGCGTGCCATGCTGCTGGTGCGCGACGTGCAGGCGGTTCGATCACAGGGCATTGACCGCAGCGACCGTGACACAATTCTGTCCTTGCTCGACATCACCTTCGAGCCGGGCGTGGACGGCACAGGCCGGCTGATCCTGACGCTGGCCGGCGATGGCGCCATCGCGCTGGAGGTCGAAACGCTGGATGTCGCGCTGCGGGATGTGACCCGGCCCTACACCGCGCCCTCGGGCAAGATGCCCGATCACGGCGCCTGATTTATCTTGGCCCAAATATCCCGGGGGAGCGCCGCAGACGCGGGTGACGGCTTTCAAAAGGTTTGATACCGGCCGATTTTTCGGCCCTTTGTTTTCAATAGGTTATGGGGTGGATTTTTCAATAGGTTTGATACTATCGGGGCCGTTTGGGCGGAGGTGGACGGTATCGCGTTCTGCTGGCGCAGAAAATATTCAATGAAATCAATGGGGCCTATTTCGAAGTCGTGGGCAATTTTGCCCACGATCCACGATCTATTCTTTGCTGTCGACGAATTGAAATAGTTCGTCAGGCGTCCTTGCTTGCAAGTATGCGCAGACTTGGTGGGCGGCATCATCTAGAGACAGGTCGCGCTTCTCTGCCAACTCAAATGTCCTGTGAGCAAACTCGTCAGCAAGGGCTGGCAGATGCTCCGCCCACCATGTCAGTTCATCGGAATCAGAGGCAAAAGGGCGCGCGCCCTTAAGTCTTGAGAAAAGCCACAACACAGGGATGTAGCTCCACCAGTCATCGCTTCCTCTGGAGAGAACGGTCCGGGTGAGTTCCGCGGAAGGCAGGATGCGGTCGGGAGGCACGCCTTCGACCCGTTCCAGGAGTTGCATGACCTCATGGCTGGGAAGACGACGGCCCGCTTCGTAGTTGGACCACGTTGTCCGGGCGAGGCCAAGGCGTTGTGTGAATTCAGCGAGGGTCCGCTCACCTCGGACCTCTCGCAGGCGCTCACCGATAGCTCTCATTGTTTCGCTATCGAAAATTCTCCTTGATGTTTTCACTATCGTGACATACCTCTATCAGTGTTTCGCTAACGTGTAACACAGGATGCGCCCATGGGACAGAGATCTGAATGCCATCAGATCCTCATGGATATTGAGGTTGTCCGCAAACAGTTCATCGCTGAGGGCATTTCGATCAGAGCATGGGCGGAAAGCCGGGGCTACAAGCCCCGCACTGTCTACGCTGTTTTGCAAGGACAGCTTGCTTGCCGCCATGGAGTCAGTCATCGAATCGCTGTCGATCTCGGTCTGAAGGCTCGTCCGATCAAAGCCCGGTTCACGGGGGGTGCCGCGTGAATGATAAGGTCAGCCAACCCTGATCGCTCCTCATTAATCGCTCCCGCAAGCGTTGGTCCGGTTGTCGGAATCGTCAGCATTCTTGGACTAGGTAGAATTCCGCAGGACCGAAGCGCCGCATCCCGATGGATGAGCAAATTGAATGTTCCGACTACGATTCGCGAGTCGGATGGCCGCAAGCCAGAGCTTGTGAACATTCTGCATCTTCCAGAGCCCGAGCGCCGCTCATGGGAGGCTCGCCAAATCGAAGCGGCGGGCCTGCCTGCCGGGGAATATGACGACGCGGCCCATGATCGTTTTGCTGCGGCAACGCCTGTGATGCAGGCAACGGCGCTGCGCAAGGCCGAGATTGTCCGGTATCTGACTGCTGGCGGGGCGTCCGAAGGGCGGGGCCTGACCTCGGAACTGGCCGATCAGGCGCGTGCCAAATTCGGTGTGGATGGGACCGACAAGATGACACTGCGACGCATCTTGCGCACTGTTGCCGGGGTCGATCCGGTGAATTTCGCGCCTGCGCTGCTTCCGTCTCATAGCCGCATGGGCAAACCGCCCGCCGAATTTTCGGCCGAGGCTTGGGCGTATTTCCTGACGACGATCCGGGATGCCGGGCCGCATTTTCCGCTCAAGCAGGCATGGCGCGATGTGCGCGACGTGGCAGCAAGGCGCGGTTGGGCATGGCCGAAGTATATCACGGTCTGGCGGCGCTGGGATGCCATGCCCGAGGCCGAAAAGCTGGCCGCGCGTCATGGCACCGAAGAGGCTATCAAGCGTCTGGCCCAGCCGATCCGGCGCGACAAGACGACGATACGGTCACTGGAATGGGTTTCTCTGGATGGCCGGACGCAAGATTTCTGGGTGGATTTCGGGGATGGCAAGCCGGTCCGGCCGGTGATGCTGGCCTTGATCGACGTGGCGTCGAACTATGTGCTTGGCTATGAGTTGGCCGCATCCGAAAACGCGGTGGCGACGGCGAGGTTGATCCGCAACGTTTGCCGTGAACACAGCATCTTTGACAGGCTGTATACTGACAACGGTTCGGCCTTTGCCGGGCATCTGGTCGCGGGTGGCGCGGATTTCAAATGGCGCGGCAAAGGCGCTGCCAAGCCGGGCGTAAAGCCGCTTGGCGTCTGCTATCACCTTGGTATCGAGACAAAGTTCGCAATCCCGAAGAACGCGAAAGCCAAGATCGCAGAGCGCACTTTTGCCACTCTTTCCCGCGTGATCGACGACCGGCCAGAGTTTCGGGGCGCCCATGCAGGCCATGTGCCGGGGGCCACGCCGGGCAAATCGGTGCAGCCGGTAGCTCTGGCCGTTGCCCTTGCGGTGATCGAGCGTGAAATTACCCGCCACAACCGTGAGGAAGGCCGCAAGGGCCAAGGCGCACGCGGCCGGTCTTACGAACAGATGTTTCGGGCGGGTCTCACCGACCGCGTTTTGCGCAAGCCGACAGCGCAGCAACTTTACTATGCCGGGTTGATCTACACGCCCGCATCCGTAGACCGCTGGGGGCGCGTTCAAATCGCGACATGGACCTATGGCGACCCCGACACACAGGCCGCACTCTTGCGCTGGCATGGCAAGGGGCAAATCCTGATCGGCCGCGATCCCGATGATTTCGAGGCCCCGGCCGTCGCCTTTGCTGACACCGGGCGGCTGATTTGCAAGGATATAATGCCGGTTAAAGCGGGCGTTTACGGCAGCGTTGAAGGCGCGCGCGAGGCGGCGAAAAACCGCAAGGCCGCGCGGGATGCGGTGCGGCAGGCGGATAAGGCAAACACATATCTGGACGATGCCGCCTTTGCCGCAGCGCTGGCCGATCTTGGTGCGGGCGAGGCAGAGGCAGCCCCGGCACCGCCGTCCAAGGTGGTTGGCGCGCGCTTTGGCGGCTTGCAGCCGAACCGCGCCGCCGCGCCGGAAAAGCAACCAAAGGCGCAATCGGCGCTGACGGCGGAGATGCTTCACAATCTGGAACAGGCTATCGGGTTTGACCCTGAGCGCCTGTTCGGAAAGTAGGCCCGATGGGTGTTGCACCGCCCATCGGGCCATTCAACGCGGGCAAGCCCGCATCCTTTGAACGGAGGAAAGAATGGCAGAAGTAGTTCAACTTGCCAAGCCGGGGCCAGAAACCCGAGTGAAAAGCCGGATTACCGGCAGGTGCTGGTGCGGATCGCGGGCGTCACCAGTTCGACCGAACTGGATACACCCGGCTTTGAAGCGATCATGGGCTTTGCCGAATACTGCGGCTTTCGCCCGACCGGCAAGGGTGCGCCGCGCTATGGCAACCGGCCCGGCATGGCGACCTTTGCCCAGATCGAGTTGATCCGCGAACTCTGGCGCGAACTGCATGACACGCGGGACTGCGACGATGCCGCTTTGGCTGGATGGCTGTTGAAGTATCACAAGGTGCATTCGATGCGCTTCCTGACGATGGACGCGGCGCGTAAGGCCATCACGGCCCTGAAGGCATGGAAGGCCCGACCGAAGCGGCGTGTGTCCTGACCAGGTGGCGACAAGTGTGGGGCGGTGCTGAAAGGCGCCGCCTTTTTGCTATGCCGTGCAGAGCGCCGGAGCGCGCCGCTGAGGCCTCTCCTTCGCCGGGGCCACCCGACACCCGATAGACGCGGACCCCGTTTAATTTCGCCGGAAACCCGTTTAATTTTTCAAGTGCGCTGCGACCTGTCCAACGCCCTGTTCAGAAAGGCGCAAAAACACTAGACTTCTTCTGGGCGCGCGGTGTGCCCGACCGGTAAGGGGGGTTCGTCGCAAGGCGGATCGATTCAGGTTCGACCCCTGTCACGCGCGCCCACCAAACTCATCCGCGTATCGCAGCGGATGGTTTGCACCTTCCGCTGATGGCACCTTTTCCCAGCATTTGCCGTCAGTAAAGAGCCACACATGATCATCAACAGCGCCACGCTGGACCTCGCGTTCCGGGGCTTCAAAACCGTCTACAGCGATGCCTTTGCCGCGACGGAAACCCACTATGACAAGATCGCCATGACCGTGCCCAGTTCGTCGCGCGAGGAAAGCTATGGCTGGATCGGCCAGTTTCCTCAGTTGCGGGAATGGGTCGGGCCGCGTCATGTGAAGAACCTCGCCGCCTATGGCTTCAGGATCGAGAACCGGACCTTCGAAAGCACGGTTTCTGTCAAGCGGGTCGATGTCGAGGATGACCGGCTGGGCCTCTTCAAGCCGATGTTCGCGGAAATGGGCACCTTCGCGCGCCGTCACCCCGAAGAACTGGTGTTCAGCCTTCTGAAAGACGGCTTCAACGCCGCCTGTTTCGACGGCACGACCTTCTTTTCCGAAAGCCATGAACTGGAAATCGGCGAGGAAAAGGTCGCGGTCAGCAACATGCAGGACGGGACCGACCCGCCGTGGTTCCTTCTGGATGCGTCGCGTGCCCTGCGCCCGATCATCTGGCAGGAGCGGGCGGGTTACGAGTTTCAGGCCATCACCGACAGCAACGACCCGCATGTCTTCATGCACGACGAATACCTCTATGGTGTGCGGGCGCGGGTGAATGCGGGCTTTGGCCTGTGGCAACTGGCCTTCGGGTCGAAAGCGGAACTTAATGACGGGAACTATGCCGCCGCCCGCGCGGCCATGATGGATTTTCGTGCCGATGGCGGGCGCATCCTTGGGGTGAAACCAACCATTCTGGTGGTGCCGCCCCAACTGGAAACTGCCGCCCTGCAAATCCTCAATGCGCAACTGACGGCAAGCGGCGGGTCAAACGTCTGGGCCAATACGGCGCAGCTCATCGTCACCCCCTATGTGAAAGGCTGAGCCATGGCTGCCCTGACTTCCGAGCGCAATACCACGCAACTGCGCGGTGACATGCGTGTCGAACTGCTTGCCGCTGCCGTTAAGGTCTGGAAGGGCGGCCTGCTGATGCGCAATGCCGCAGGCTTCGTGACCAGGGGGGCCACTGCGCCCGGATGCGTGGGCATCGGTCGGGCCGAGGCCACTGTAGACAACAGCGCCGGTGCCGCCGGCGCGGCGGTGGTTTCGTGCCGGTCAGGCATCTTCGGTTTTGCCAATTCCGGCGCGGGGGATGCCATCACCCAAGCCGATGTCAGCCAGCTTTGTTACATCGTGGACGATCAGACCGTCGCAAAAACCGATGGCTCCGCCAGCCGCTCGCCTGCGGGCACCGTTGACAGCATCGCGGACGGAACGGTCTGGGTGCGTTTTGACGAAGCCGTGACACGCGGTGCGATGTGATGTCGGACCTGTGCCTTGCCACCTGCGACCGGGCATTCACGCCTGACGGCACCGTGCCGGAATGGGTTCACCTCTTCCCGGCTGGCCGCAAGATGACCCGTGACGGCCGCCAGTTCGAACTGCCCGACCCGCAAGCGCTGATGCGTGATTTCCAGTCGCGGGGCGTCGATCTGCCCATCGACTACGAACATCAGAACGACCGGCCGGTCACGAATGGCCCTGTTCCGGCTGCGGGATGGATCAAGGAGTTGCGGGCGGAGGAAAGTGGCCTCTGGGGGCGTGTCGAATGGACGGCCACGGCGCGCGAGATGATCGCGCGGCGCGAATACCGCTATCTCAGCCCGTCCTTTCTGTTCAACCGGCTCACAAGGCAGGTTTCTCGACTCAAGGGGGCTGGCCTTGTTCACAACCCCAATCTCTACCTGACAGCACTTGCAAGTGAGGAACTCGATATGGCTGCCCCCGACAAGAATGACACAGCGCCGAAGAGCTCCGCAAAGGAAGCGCCTGCAGAACTTCTGCCCAAGCTGGCCGAGGCACTGGGGATGTCCCCTGAAAGCGATGCGGCGGCGATTCTGACCACGCTTTTGGCCGCGCTGACCTCGGGCAAGGTTAAGGCCCCGGAGCGCCTGAATTCCGACCGCCCGAACCCCGCCCGTTTCGTTCCCATCGGGGCGGTGCAGGATCTGCTTGCGGACCGGAATGGCCGGATTGCCACAATGCGCGAAGAGGAGGCCTCGCGGAAGGTGGAGTGGGCCTTCAGAGAGGGCTATATCACCCCGGCCATGCGAGAATGGGCCACGGCGCTCTGCATGGAAGACCCGGCGAGCTTCGACACCTTCCTTGCCAAATCGCCCGCACCTTGGGCGCATCTGACACGCCCCATCCCGCATATCGAAATCACGCCGCGGGGCAGCGCCGTGATCGGCGAAGAAGCGGCAATCTGCGCGCAACTCGGCCTCAAGCCCGGATCGCTCGCGGACTGAGCCATTCCGATACGGGCCGTGCAGGGACCGTATCGGAAGCCGTGCGGATGACGGCCCGCACGGCCTCTCCTCTGGCCGGAATGTATCCCGGCCAGAGGGATGCTATCCCCCACCGGAAGAGTGACAGATGAACCCGCTTGGTCCCCCTTCGCCGCGCCCCACCGCGCAGGTCGCACCCTATGTCAATATTCTGGGAATAGACCTCGCCGTCGAGTTCCTGTTGACTTTCGGTGGCGCCAAACTGGCCCTTTCGGTTGATCCCAAGGGCCGCTCCCAGCTTGAAGCGCTGGTCGGCCCCGAAAAGGCGCGGATGCTTGGGGCAAATGCCCATCGGTCGCAGAGGCGTGTGCCTCTCGCGAAGCGATGGCTGGCCGCCTATCTGTCTTGGAAGGGGCAGTCCGCCGCCAATATCGCGCGACAGTTGCGCGTTACCGACCAGTCGGTCAGGAAATGGCTCAAGGAGGGGCGACTCGTATGAGCGCGCGTGCCTCAAGGATCGACCGGAATGCAGCCTTGCGCGCCTTTGTGCTGGACCACATCGAACGCCATTCGCTCAGCGCAATCAGCGCCCTCATCACCCTCAACTTCCCGCCCGACCTCTGGGTCAGCCGGTCCAGCCTGAGCGACTGGTGGCAGAAAAACCGCCACCTTCACCAGAAACCCGCGACAGACAGCGACACCTGACGACAGCTAACGACGGCAAAAGAAACCTGATCCCGGCAAATTTCGGCTGGTCTCACCTGGTATCAGATATTTTGAAACCGTGTATCAGGTGTAAGGAAATACAACAGCGGGGGCAGAGCCGCCATTTTCCTGCCCCCGGCTTGAGGCGCCGCGCCGCGCAGGCTAAGGCTCTGCTCATATCCCAAGCGGAGCCGCCCCATGCCCCAGTTCCTTGATACCGCCGATGCCGGTTTCGAAACCGCCTTCACCGCCCTTCTGGGCATGAAGCGCGAGGATAGCCCCGATGTCGATGCGACGGTCGCGGGGATCATCGCCGATGTGCGGGCGCGGGGCGATGCGGCGGTGATCGACCTCACCGCGAAATTCGACCGGCTGGAGCTGACGCCCGAAACGCTGGTCTTTTCCCCCGAAGAAATGGCCGCCGAGATCGCCAGGGTTTCGGCCGAGGATCGCGCGGCGCTGGAACTGGCGGCCGAACGCATCCGCGCCTATCACAGCCGCCAGATGCCCGAGGATGCCGAATGGCAGGATGCCAGCGGCGCCACGCTGGGCTGGCGCTGGACGCCGGTTTCGGCGGCGGGGCTTTATGTGCCGGGCGGGCTTGCCTCCTATCCGTCCTCGGTTCTGATGAATGCGATCCCGGCCAAGGTGGCGGGGGTGGAGCGGCTGGTCATCGCCTGCCCGACGCCGGGCGGCGCGGTCAATCCGCTGGTGCTGCTGGCGGCGCAACTGGCCGGGGTGGATACGGTTTACCGCATCGGCGGCGCGCAGGCGATTGCCGCGCTGGCCTATGGCACGGCGACGATTCAGCCGGTCGACAAGATCACCGGCCCTGGCAATGCCTTCGTGGCCGCTGCAAAGCGCCGGGTCTTTGGCAAGGTCGGCATCGACATGATCGCCGGGCCGTCCGAGATTCTGGTGATTGCGGATGCGGGTGGCGATCCCGACTGGATCGCGCTCGATCTGCTCAGCCAGGCGGAGCATGATCAATCCGCACAGGCCATTCTGGTGACACCGGATGCGGGGCTTGCCCGCGCTGTGACCGAAGCGGTTGAGCGGCAGCTTCAGGTGCTGGAGCGGCGCGAGATCGCGGGTGCAAGCTGGCGCGACTTCGGCGCGGTCATCGTGACCCGCGATCTGGACGAGGCGGCGGCGCTGTCCAATCGCGTGGCGCCGGAGCATCTTGAGCTTTGCGTGGCGGACGCGGAGGCGCTGAGCCGGAAAATCACTCACGCCGGAGCCATCTTTCTTGGCCACTGGACGCCCGAGGCCATCGGCGATTACGTCGGAGGCCCGAATCACGTTCTGCCCACTGCCCGGTCGGCGCGGTTTTCGTCGGGCCTGTCAGTGCTGGATTTCGTCAAACGCACGACCATTGCCCGCATGACACCCGAGGCGCTGGCGGCCATCGGTCCGGCGGCGGAGCGGCTGGCGCAATCCGAAAGCCTTCAGGCTCATGGCCTGTCGGTGCGGGCACGTCTGGACCGGCTGAACGGCTGATCCGGGCGGTACCGGGCCGGGCCCGGGCAGTTCAACCTTGAACCGAAGGGCCGTCTCGGGCATCACGGTCCAAGCCTTCTCAGGACCGACCATGACGAACCGCATCTGCCATATCGAGATCGACGAAAGCGGCCTGAAAGCCGCCACCCCCGCCATCGAGCAGGAACGCCGTGTCGCGGTGTTCGATCTTCTGGAGGAAAACAGCTTCGGCTTGCCGGTGCGGGACGGGCGCGATGTGCCGCCCGGTCCCTACCGGCTGGCGCTGGCGATCCGCGATGGCCGTCTGGTGTTCGACATCGCGACCGAGAACGAAGCGAAGATCGGTGAGTTTCACCTGAGCCTCGGGCCGTTCCGGCAGGTGGTGAAGGATTACTTCCAGATCTGCGAAAGCTATTTCGACGCGGTGAAGCGCCTGCCGCCGAGCCAGATCGAGGCGATCGACATGGCGCGCCGCGGCATCCACAACGAGGGCGCCCGCGTGTTGCAGGAACGCCTGGAAGGCAAGGCCGATGTCGATACCGCGACGGCCCGCCGCCTGTTCACCCTGATCTGCGTCCTGCACTGGGGGTAATCTTGAGCGGCAGCTTTCCCTCTTCGGTTCTGTTCTGCTGCGATCATAATGCCGTGCGCTCGCCCATGGCCGAGGGGCTGATGAAAAAGCTCTATGGGCAGCGCGCCTATGTGCAATCCGCCGGGGTGCGCAATGATATGGAGATCGACGGCTTTTCCGTTGCGGTCTGCAAGGAGATGGGGATTGAACTCAGTCGCCACCGTTCGCGCTCCTTCGAGGAAATGCAGGAATGGGGGGATGACCTGTCGCAGTTCGACCTGATCGTCGCACTTTCCCCGGCCAGTCAGCGTATGGCGCTGACGCTGACGCGGTTCTTTCATCTGGATGTCGAGTTTTGGCCCATCGTGGACCCGACCGCCATCGGCGATACACGCGAGGCAAAGCTGGCCGCCTATCGTCAGGCGCGTGACATGATCCGCGACCGCATGGTGGCGCGGTTCGGTCCGCCAAGCGAGCCGGGCGCGCAGGATTTCACCCCTCCAGCTTCAGCCCGGCGGTGAAATCCAGAAACGCTTTCAGCGCTGCCGTCATGTTCTTGCGCGAGGGATAGACCAGATTGACCGGCAGGTCGGGCAGGGCGAAGCGGGCCAGCACCGGCACCAGCGTGCCGCTGCGCAGTTCCTCCTCGATCATGAACTCGGGCAGCAGGGCCACGCCGCGCCCTTCCAGCACCGCCGCGCGCATCATTTCGGCGCTGTTGGTGGAAAAGGCGGGCTGGATCTTCTGATAAAGTGTCTCGGAGCCATCGCGGAAGGGCCAGGTTCCGGCGCCGCGCAGGTTGGAATAATGCAGGCAGCGATGGGCCAGAAGATCCTCCGGCCGTTCGGGTGTGCCGTGTTCGGTCAGATAGTCGGGTGAGGCCACGACAAGGATGCGCGCCGAATGCAGGCGGCGGGCATAGAGGCTGGAATCGCCCAGTTCACCGATGCGGATGACGGCATCGAAGCCCTCGCTGATCACATCGCTGTGGCGGTCGTCCAGCACCGCCTCCAGTTGGATGTCGGGATGCGCCTCGATAAAGCGCATGATATGCGGGCCAAGCACCTTGAGTGTGTAAGACACCGGCGATCCGATGCGCAGAGGGCCGCTGGGATGGGCGGACAGCCGTTTGACGCTTTCATTGGCAGCCTGAAGCTGGCCCATGACATCGCGGATTTTCTGGTAATATTCGCGCCCGACGGGGGTGGGTCGCACCGACCGGGTGGAGCGGGTCAGCAACCGTGTGCCAAGGCTGTCTTCCAGATCGGAAATATACTTGCTGCACAGGCTTTTCGATATTCCCATGCGGCGGGCGGCGGCGGCGAAACTGCCCTCATCCACGATATGAAGGTAAGTTTGCAGTACAGCGGTATCCATCGGGGGTCCGATCCAGTGTGTGCCGCAGCAGCGGCCTTCAATGGACGGAGAGATGGGGATTGGCCGGGGAAATTGAAACAGGAATGTGACGCGGCTGGCGGCGTGCTTCTGTGCGCGTATGCACAAAATGCCAGATTGACGGTGGCGGCTGTTGGAATAGGCAAGGGCGCCCGTGTTACCACAGGCGCCCTGTTTCCCGCCGCATCGGATCAGTCGTTCCGGCTGGGGCGATCAACCTGGCCGCTCGACGGGATCAGCGTCACGCTGACCGGAGTGTCGGCGG
This sequence comes from Gemmobacter sp. LW-1, assembly GCF_001303875.1. Classification (NCBI taxonomy): domain Bacteria; kingdom Pseudomonadati; phylum Pseudomonadota; class Alphaproteobacteria; order Rhodobacterales; family Paracoccaceae; genus Gemmobacter; species Gemmobacter sp. LW-1. Next base: position 22,288 of record NZ_LJSC01000027.1, read on the forward strand.
AAACGCGGTAGCCGATCAGATCGCGGGTCGAGTAAAGTTCGCCGGCGGTGGTTTCGACCTTGGTCACGTTCTTGGTCGAAACGGACAGCGAAGCACCACGTTCGTTGCTGTCGGCGGCATAGGCGGCACCACCCAGAACAAGGGCGGCAGTCAGGGCAGTTGCGAGGGTTTTCATAACGATCTCCGTTGGTTGAGTGTTTGTCTGAGCGGCGTCGCCTCTCATGCAGTGGAGATAGGCGGATTGAGCGGCGGCGATTAGGCCACATTTTTCGCGCTCATTATTCGACGTGAGTGAACGTTCACTTTCATCTCACGCTGCTGTGAACATGCCTGGCGCGGTGTCGCAAAAGCGCTGTGGGAGGTCCGGCTGGGCATTGGCGCGGCCGAAGTTTCGGTGCAGGCTGCGCCGAAAATCACAGGACCAACCGGAGAGCCAAGATGAGCCGCACCACGATCAAAGCCTATTACGCCGCCTTCAATGCAGCGAACCCCGAAGGCATGATGGCCTGCCTGACCGATGACATCGAACACCGCGTGAATGAGGGCGGTATCCGCCGCGGTATGGAAAAATTCGCCGAGTTCTGCTCGCATATGGGTGTCAGCTACCGGGAAGAGCTGAAGGACATGGAAATCTTCGTGAACGAGGCAGGCACCCGTGGCGCGGCCGAGTTCACGGTGCATGGCGAATATCTGCAAACCGATCCGGGCCTGCCCGAGGCCAAAGGCCAGAAATACATCCTGCCCGCAGGTGCCTTCTTCGACCTGCGGGATGGCAAGATTTCGCGGGTGACCACCTTCTACAACCTGAACGACTGGATCGCACAGGTTTCGGCATGACCGAGGTTCGCGTTCTGACCGGCGCCGCACTGGATGCGGCGCTGGACGATGTGGCGCGGTTGCGGATCACCGTGTTCCGCGACTGGCCGTATCTGTATGATGGCTCGCTGGAGTATGAGCGCGATTACCTGCAAACCTATCGCGACAGCCCTGGTGCCATTCTGGTGGGGGCCTTCGATGGTGCGCGGCTGGTCGGCGCCTCGACCGGCACGCCGATGGAGGATCACGCCGGGGATTTCGGCGCGGCGCTGGCCGGGGCGGGCGTGCCGCTGGAGCAGATTTTCTATTGCGCGGAATCGGTGCTGTTGCCCGCCTGGCGCGGGCAGGGGCTGGGACATGCTTTCTTCGATGCACGCGAGGCCCATGCCCGCCAGCTTGGCCGCAGCCATGTGGCCTTCTGTTCGGTAAAGCGGCCGGACGACCATCCGATGCGGCCGGTTGCCTTCCGTACCAATGACGCCTTCTGGACGAAGCGCGGCTATGCGCCGTTGCCGGGTGCGCTTGCCGCGTTTTCGTGGAAGGATGTCGGTGATACCGAAGAAAGCCGCAAGCCGCTGCAATTCTGGATGCGGGCGCTCTGACGCCTTCCTCCGACAGGAAAGAGAGACCATGAAGATCGCCGCTGCCGCTTATCCGCTGGATTTCTTTGCCAGCTTTGATGCCTATGCCGCCAAGGTCACGGAATGGGTGGCGCGGGCCGCCGCTGAAGGAGCGCAGCTTCTGGTCTTTCCTGAATATGGGGCGATGGAACTGGGCAGCCTTGGCGGCCGCGACGTCGCTGCGGATCTGGAGGCCTGCCTGCACGAGGTCGCCCGCTGGAAGCCGCAGGTCGATGCGCTGCACGCCGATCTGGCGGCGCAGCACAGGCTGCATATCCTCGGCGCTTCCGGCCCGGTGTTCCTGCCTGGCCGGCCGCGCCCGGTGAACCGTGCCACTTTCTATGGGCCTTCGGGCATCCTCGGCCATCAGGACAAACAGATCATGACGCGCTTCGAGCGTGAAACATGGTTCGTCGATCCGGGGCAGGGGCTGGCTCTGTTTGATACGCCGCTGGGCCGCATCGGTGTGGTCATCTGTTATGACAGCGAATTTCCCCTGCTGTCGCGTGCTCTGGTTGAGGCAGGGGCCGAAATCCTGCTGGCGCCCTCCTGCACCGACACGTTCCGGGGCTTCACCCGCGTCAAGGTCGGTGCCATGGCGCGGGCGCTGGAGAACCAGTGTATTGTCGTCCATTCCCCCACCGTGGGCCTGTGTGATTTCTGCCCGGCGGTGGATGAGAACGTCGGCGCCGCCGCCATCTATGGCCCGCCGGATATCGGATTTCCCGATGACGGGATCTTCGCGCAGACCCCGCTCAACCAGCCCGGCTGGGCCTTCGCCGATGTCTCACTGGAGGCGGTGGCCGATGTCCGCCGTAATGGCGGCGTGCTGAACAACCTGCACTGGCATGAGCAGGGCGCACGGGTTGAACGGGGCGTCATTCGCACCTAGTTTCAGGACAACTCCAATTCCCCCTTGAAAATCAGGGGAAAGAGGCGCATCTAGCGCCCATGCCTGCGCATGGATCGCGGGCGATACCTATTTGGAGTGACCATGGCCAAGGAAGAACTGCTCGAATTCCCCGGCGTCGTGAAGGAACTCCTGCCCAATGCGACGTTCAAGGTCGAGCTGGAAAACGGCCATGAACTGATCGCGACGATGGCAGGCAAGATGCGCAAGAACCGCATCCGTGTTCTGGCAGGCGACAAGGTGCAGGTGGAAATGACCCCTTACGACCTGTCGAAGGGCCGCATCAACTATCGCTTCAAGTGAAGCTGATCCTCGGTTCTGCCAGCCCGCGCCGGAAAGATCTTCTGGCGCAGCTTGGTGTCGTGCCTGACGCGATTCTGCCCCCTGACATCGACGAAGACCCGAAACCCCGCGAACTACCGCGCCCCTATTGCGCGCGTCTGGCCCGCGAAAAGGCGGCTGCGGTGGCGGCAGACCCCGATGACATCGTGCTTTGCGCTGATACGACCGTGGCTTTGGGGCGCCGTATCCTCGGCAAGCCTGCGGATGCGGGTGAGGCGGCGGCTTTCCTGACCCTTCTGGGCGGGCGTCGTCATCAGGTGATCACCGCTGTCGCGGTGCGGCGCGGGGCGCGGCTCTGGTCGCGCGAGGTCGTGACCGATGTGAAGATGAAGCGCCTCTCGGATGTCGAACTGAACAGCTATCTCGCCTCGGGTGAATGGCAGGGCAAGGCGGGGGGGTATGCCATTCAGGGCCTCGCCGGTGCCTTCATCCCGTGGATTTCCGGCTCGTTCACTGGCGTGGTCGGCCTGCCAGTCGCGGAAACCGCCGCGCTGCTGGCCGCTGCGGGCTACCCCCTTTATGGAGAGACGGCATGAAAGGCCGCACGATCGCGCTGGACCGGATTGGCGACCGCGAGGCGGCGGCGCTGATCGTCGATGGTCAGCTTGAGGATTTCCTTATCGACCCGGCAGATGATACACCGCTGCCCGGTGCCATCTATCGTGGCATCGTCGACCGGCCGGTGAAAGGGCAGGGCGGGGTGTTCCTGCGCCTGCCGGATGGCCGTTCGGGGTTCCTGCGGCAGGTGTCGGGTCTCGCGCCTGGCCAGCCGCTGCTGGTGCAGGTGTCGGGCACGGCGGAGCCGGGCAAGGCGGTGCCCGTAGCGGCGCGCCTGCTCTTTAAAAGCCGCTACGCGATCATTACCCCCGGCGCACCGGGGCTGAACATCAGCCGTCGCATCCGCGACGAGGATCTGCGTGCCGACCTCGACGCGCTGGCGCAGGCGGGGATGGAGGGCGCCCCCCGTGACCTCGGGCTGATCCTGCGCTCCGCCTGCGAAGGCGCTGACGAGGCCGAGATCGCCGAGGACATTCTCGCGATGCGCGAGCTTGCCGTTGCGGTGCTGTCTGATGTTGACGGCCAGCCCGAGCTTCTGGTCGAGGGCGCGACCGCGCATGAAACCGCGTGGCGCGACTGGTGCGATCCGGTTCCGGATGATTTTGACGACAACGCAGGCAGTTTCGGGTCGCATGGCGTGGCGGAGATGCTGGACCGCGCGCTGACCCCCCGCGTTGCGCTGCCTGCTGGCGCGCATATGTATATCGAGCCGACCCGTGCGCTGGTGGCGGTGGATGTGAACACCGGCCCCGATACCTCGCCCGCAGCTGCGCTGAAGGCCAATGTGGCCGCCGCGCGTGATTTGCCGCGCCAGTTGCGTCTGCGCGGCTTTGGCGGGCAGGTGGTGGTCGATTTCGCGCCGATGCCGAAGAAGGACCGTGCCGTTCTGGAACAGGTGTTGCGCGCGGCATTCAAGGGTGAGGCGGCCGAGACCAGTCTCTCCGGATGGACCACGCTGGGTCTGTTCGAACTGGTGCGCAAACGCGACCGCGCGCCGCTGGCCACCCTGCTGGAGGATCGGGCATGAGCTGCCCGATCTGCGGCAAGGCTGCGGAAGAAAAGTACCGCCCCTTCTGCAGCAAGCGCTGTGCCGATATCGATCTCGGTCGCTGGCTGAAAGGCGGCTATGTGATCCCCGCTACCGCGCAGGAAGAGGACGAGGCTGTCCCATCCGAAGAACCGCCGAAGCACTGAACTTTTTTCGCAAAACCCTCTGGACAGCCCCTGCGCCCTCGCTTAATACCGCCCCACCAAGCAGCCACAGGCTGACAGTGCCCAGATAGCTCAGTTGGTAGAGCAGCGGATTGAAAATCCGCGTGTCGCTGGTTCGATTCCGGCTCTGGGCACCACTTAAATCTCCCTTAAAAATAAGAGAAAATAGCTTCGACATTGCTCGTTGATTTTCGTGCTGTTGGTTCGCTGGGCTACATTACGCATCTGGTCGCGCGTGATGGCTACTTGGGTTGTCTGAACCGTTCTGAAGGGAATCTCATCCTAAAGCGAAATTGCCAACGCCGGTTTCTGATCCATTGGCGTATAGGATGCGTGTGGCTCCGCGTGGAGCGCCTTACCGTAACCCGACAAAAAATAAGGGTGTTTTCGGGGGACTGGGCGCCGCCATCCGTCGCTAGGTGTCGTTACCCGTCGCCATCCGTCTTTCCTCAATAAAATAAGGCGCTTGCCGAGGTTGATAGGTTCTGGTGGCGTGTCTGGGCGGCTTCGGGTCGTCCATGTCGGTCGCGACGAAAATATTGCGCCAAACAGGTGGTCAGAGCGTGATCCGCCCCCTCGCTGGCGCCCGGACCCGAGCTGCCAATCGCCCGAAAACATCAATAAAAATTGGCCTTAGCGGCTGTTTCAGGGCGATTCAGCCAATCCGGGGAAAGTGCGAAACACGGAACTCGTGCGCGGATTTTTCAACTCGGTTCATAGTTACGTCTTTTCATGGCTTACGGGGATTTCACCCGGTCTTTCGCCCCCGAAACCCCTGTTTTTGGACCGGAAACGACTCTGTTGGACAAATCGCGCGAGGGATTCATCTCGTGAATCCGGCGTGGTAGCTGGACTGCATGAGCAGGCCAACGCCCCCGACCTACAAGACCAGGAACTGGCCAGCTTATAACGAAGCGCTGAAGCGCCGCGGCTCGCTGACGATCTGGTTTGATCCCGCCATGACTTGGGAAGCGGCGCCGACCGGCAAGCGTGGTCGACAGCGCGACTGCGGCGATGCCGCGATCCAGACCTGCCTGACGATGAAGGTCCTCTTTGGCATGGCGCCCAGGCAAACGACCGGGTTCGTCGAGTGCCTGTTGCGGCTGATCGGCCTGGACTGGACGGTGCCCGACTTCGGCACGCTGTCGCGACGCCAGAAGATGCTGAAGGTCAACATCCCCTATCCTGGTTCGAATGGCCCGCTGCACCTGCTGGTCGACAGCACCGGCATCAAGGTCGAGGGTGAAGGGGAGTGGAACGCCCGCAAGCATGGCGGTGGCAAGCGATGCGTCTGGCGGAAGATCCACATCGGGATCGACGAGCAAACGCTGGAAATCCGGGCTGCGGAGTTCACCACCAGCGACGTGGGCGATGCGCCCATGCTGCCCGAACTGCTCGACCAGATCCCGTCGGAGCAAGAGATCGCCTCCGTCAGCGCCGATGGTGCCTTCGATACCCGCAAGTGCCACGACGCCATCGCCACCCGTCGCGCGGCCGCGATCATCCCGCCCCGCGAGAACGCCAAACCCTGGAAACCCGACACTGCGGGAGCCATGGCCCGGAACGAAATCCTGCGGACATCGAAGCGGGTTGGCCGGACGACCTGGCGTCGATGGAGCGGTTACCACCGCCGAAGCCGCGCTGAAACTAAGATGCACTGCATCAAGCTTCTCGGGCAGCGCCTGTCCGCGCGGGACTTCGACCGTCAGGTGGCAGAGTTCCAGGTCCGTGTCGCCGTCCTGAACGGCTTCACCGCACTCGGCACACCCGTTACAGAGGTCGCAGGATAGGTCTGTCCGGGGAAAGGGGAGGCCCGGCCATCACCCGATTTGTGCAACACAGCCAAGACAGCCCAGAGTTGATTTTCATGGTCGATGCATCGAATGGCAGCTTAGAGCCGAGGCTGTGTGCGAACTCCGGCCTGTGTTAAGCTTCTGCATAGCTGCGGGGGATCGGCATGTCGGGTTTCATCGAAGGCGTTGCGCGTGGACAGACGGTCCTTTTCCCTGATCGGCTCGATGACTGGATTCATGAGGATCATCTGGTCCGGTGGTTGATTTCTTCGTAGATGAGCTTGATCTGGCGGGCCTTGGTTTCGTGCGCTCGGCAGCGGCACGCACGGGCCGCCCCGGCTACCATCCTGCTGTTATGCTCAAGCTGTTCATTTACGGCTATTTGAACCGCATCCCGTCGAGCTGCGGGTTGGAACGGGAGGCGGGGCGGAATGTCGAGCTGATGTGGCTGACCGGCCGCCTCGCTCCCGATCACAAGACCATCGCCGACTTCCGCCGCGACAATGGGCCCGGCATCCGCCGCACCTGCGCCCAGTTTGTGGAACTGTGCCGCCGCATCGGTGTGCTTAAGGGCGCGTGCATTGCCATCGACGGTAGCAAGTTCCGGGCGGTGAACTCCCGTGACCGAATCTTCACCAAGGGCAAGATCGCGAACCGCATCGCCGATCTGGAGGCGGACGCCGGGCGCTACATCGCCGAGATGGTCCGCGTTGATCGACAAGAAGAAGGCGAGGTCCGAGCCGAGAAAGTCGCGCACCTGGCCAAGCGTTACGGGCGGGTCCGGCAGCACATCCAGCATCTGCAAGCGATGGATCGGGCGCTGGCCGATGCGCCGGACGGACAGATATCCCTGACCGATCCCGATACCCGTGCCATGGCGACCAGTGCCCGCAACAGCGGCATGGTCGGTTACAACGTCCAGACTGCCGTCGATGCCGAGACGCATCTGATCGTCGCACACGATGTCACCAACCAAGGCCATGATCGCGACCTTTTGGTGCCGATGGCCGCCGCTGCGAAAGAGGCGCTTCACCGCGACGAGATACACGTGCTGGCTGACAAGGGCTACTTCAGCGGGCGGCAGATCCTGACCTGCTACGAGGCAGGAATCACCACCACGATTCCGCGCCCCGAGACGTCGGGCAACCGGGCCAAGGGCCTGTATGTGAAGGCCGACTTCGCCTACGAGGCTGATGCAGACGTTTACCGCTGCCCTGCCGGCGAAGCGCTGACCTACCGCTACACCACTGAGGAAGACGGGCTGGAACTGCGCCGCTACTGGACCGGCGAATGCGGTGGCTGCCCGATTAAAGCGCGCTGCACGACTGGCAAGGAACGCAGGATCACGCGATGGGCACGCGAGCACCTGATCGAAGCGGCGCGGGCCAGACTGATCGGACCGACAGAGCCGATGACGGTCCGCCGTGGCACGGTTGAACATCCCTTCGGCACCATCAAGGCCTGGATGGGCGCAACCCGCTTCCTGACCCGACGGCTGAGAAATGTGAGAACCGAAATGGCGCTGAACGTCCTCGCCTACAACATCAAGCGGATGGTGGCGCTGATTGGTATCCGAGGGCTAATGACAGCGGTGAAGGGCTGAAAGAGAGCACAAAACCATGCTCTGCCGAAATCCGTCGCGTGGCGCGCTATCCTTGCCCTCGCAGCAGCTAACTGGTCTTCGGCGAAGAGTTTCCACACAGCCTAAGCCCATTGCGGCCATGAGCCTCTTGGGTAAACATTAGTGATACCCAGCTTTCGGGAAGACGCGAATGAGACAGCCCATACTCTCGGTTCTTTTCGCCAGTATCTTGATGGCGGCGACTTAGGGCATGGCCACGGCTTGCAGAACTCACATGCCGCCACTTCCTAGAGACTTGGAGGGCGTCGAGCTTGTCGTGGTGGGTCGAATCTCCGATTATCAAATACTGGACGTCTCCAGAAGGCTGGCCCGTTTTGACATCCAAGTGGATGAGGTGCTGAAGGGGGAGGCTGTTCAACCCGTTCTGTCAGTTGCAGTTATAGATGACCGCATAGGTGTGCGGGTGGATCACATCGACCTTCGTTACTTGCGTTTTCTACAAGATAAGGACGGCTATCAGATCCCCTACTTGGTTGCGATCACCGCCCTTGATCTTGACAGTGCTTCGCGCGGCGCAGAGTTTTCTCAAGCCTCGGAACAGTTCCGTGTAACATCTTACAACTGTGGAACCACGTTCTGGTTTAGGGATAGCGACGAATTGAGGACAAAGCTTGAGCTAACAGAGGAGAGCAAATAGCTGCGCAACGTCCGCTTTGTCCGGAATAGCTGACCTTGGCTAACACTGCAGCGAGGGCCGACTCTCGGCCCTTCCGGGCGACCACAGGAGTTCTGTCTGATACCCAAGCCGTTGCAGCGCCCCGATTGCCTTGACAAGATCTACGCTTTGAGTAGGTCAGCTTCCGCCCCGAAGGCGATTGCGCGTGCGAGCATGGGGTTGCCCTGACGCGCAGCGCTGCCCGCCTCGCCCATCTCGCTGGCCGCTTCCAGCAGCAGATCCCGCGCGGCGTGGTGGGCGTCGTAGGAGCCCCATCGGATTGTGTTCACTGGCGCGGGCTTGCCCTTTCGATCCAGTTCTGGATCAGCACTGGCAACGCCCAGATCAGCTCACCAAGGTTCGCCCGGACCCGGCACGGCAGGTCCGCGTGCCGGAAGCCGGTGCGCTTGCCTGGTTCGGGTTGCCCCTGAAGCCCGGCGATACGTTGTGGGCAGGCGGCTTTCTGCGCTGGAAGGCTGCCAGCAGAGCATCAATGCAAGGCGGATGATCGACGGGCTTTTCTTGAAACAGTGGAACGGGGAACGCCTGGACTTCCGACGAGGTCAGCGGACGTCCAGCACGTCGGCAAGCGCATTTCCTCTGACAGCACCCCGTCGCCCGTTACGGCGTGGTGGGCGCCGTCCCTCCGGCTTCAAGTGCTGCGACGACGCGGTCGGTCGTGCGCTGGATGTGGGCGAGGGTGACCTCGATCGCGCGGGGCACGTCGCGGTCCATCGCGCTTTCGAACAGGGCGCGGTGTTCTTCATGCACGTCTCGCGACAGTGCAGGGCGGCTGCGTGACAACTGGCGATAGCGTTCGTGATGCTTGTACATCATGCTGCGCATCCGCAGAAGCCAGACTGAACTTGCCGCGCCGACCAGCGCCTCGTGGAATTCGGTGTTCAGCCCCTCCCACTCGGTCAGGTCGCGCGGCTCGGCGCTGCGTTCCAGCCGTTCCAGCCGATACCAGGCCGAGATCAGACGCTCTTCCCAGGCGCGGTCGCCGCGCGGCAGCGACTGCGCGATGGCTTCGGCCTCCAGCTGCTTGCGGAGCTCGCCGATTTCGCGCGCGTCCTGCGCCGAAAGCGGCGCCACAATGCAGCCCCGCTGGCCCAGAAGCGTGACGAGATGGTCACCCGAGAGCCGCGCCAATGCCTCGCGCAGCGGGCCCGCGCCCAGGCCATAGCGGTCGCGCAGCATTTCGATCTTCAGCTTCAGTCCCGGTGCAAGCCGCCCCGCCACGATATCTTCGCGCAAAAGGCGATAGGCCTTTTCCGCAAGGGTCTTGTCGCTGGACTCAAAGGCATCTTGGGGAAGGACAATCGTCTGCTGCATGCGGGCTGCCGGGGTTGAAGTGTGGGCTTGCGGTGAACCCGATCATAGAGCGCATCGCAATAAAATCAAATTTTAGTTTGACATGGTTATAATATCAATATTTTCTGCTGACGGGGAGGAAAATATGGAAAACACCGTTCAATCATCGGCAGGGCTTGCCGGGCAGGTCAGGCCGCCTTCGGCCCTGGCCCGATTCAGCACCGGGCTGGCGCAGGCCGAAATCCTGTTGGCGGGGGTGCTGATGTTCCTCCTGTTCGTGCTGCTTCTGGCCAATGTGACCGGCCGTTTCCTCGGGGTGCCGCTGATCTGGGTTGATGAGCTTGCGGTCTACCTGATGGTGATCGTGGCCTTCCTGGCCGCCGCCGCCGCGCTGGACGCGCGACAGCATATCGCGGTCACGCTTTTGTCCGACATGATGTCGCCCCGCGCCGCTGGCCTGCTCCGGCTTCTGGCCGACCTGATCCTGCTGGCCTTCCTTCTGGCACTGGCGTGGATGGTCTGGATCTGGTTCGATCCGCTGACCGCTGCCGCTGCCGAAACGCTGGATGCCTTCGCGGCGCAAAGCTTCAACTTCATCTATCAGGAACCGACCGTGACGCTTGGCGTCCGCAAGGTCTGGTTCTGGCTGATCCTTCCGGTCTTTGCCGTCACCGCGACCATCCACTGCCTCGCCCAGATCGAGGCTGATCTGCGGCTGCTGAAAGGGGCGGGGCGATGATCGTCGGCGGCAGCTTCATCGGACTTGTCATCCTGTCGGTCCCCATCGCTTTCGTCCTGGCGATCTGTGCGCTGATCTACATTTTCGTCAGCGGCAACACCGTCCTTCTGCAATCCTTCCCGCAGCAATTGTTCGGCGGGCTTGAAAATTACGGCCTGTTGTCGCTGCCGCTTTTCATCCTGCTGGGCGAGTTCATGAATGTGGGCGGTATCGGTCGGCGGCTGATGGCGCTGGCCGTGGCGATCCTTGGCTCTGTCAAGGGGGGGCTGGCCTATGTGAATCTCGGCGCGAACATGATGATGGCGGCGATTCTGGGCTCGACCGTGGCGCAGATCACCATCATGTCCCGCCTGGCGGTGCCCGAGATGGAAAAGCAGGGCTATCCGCGCGATGTCTCTGTGGCGATCACCGCGGCGGGCGGGCTGCTGGCGCCAATTGTTCCGCCCTCGATGCTGTTCATCATCTATGGCGTCATCGCGCAGCTGCCCATCGGCGATCTGTTCATTGCGGGCATCGTGCCGGGCATTCTGATATTTCTCGCCTTCCTGGCGGTGATCGGCTGGCTTGGTCATAAACACGATTTTCCCCGCAGCGAGTCGCTGCCGCTGCCCGCCCGCCTGCGCGCCATCGCCGAGGCACTGCCTGCGGCACTGATCCCGGCGACGATCATCGGCACGATCCTGGGCGGCATCGCCCATCCGACCGAAAGCGCCGCCCTGGGCAGCATCGCCACGATCATCGTCGGCGCCTTCATCTATCGCGAGCTGAAATGGCGCGACATTCTGGTGGCCTTCGGCAATGCCGCGCGGTCCTCGGCAATCGTGCTGTTCCTGATCGCCACCGCTACGGTGTTTTCCTGGGTCATCACCTTCGAGAACATCCCGGCACAGGTCGCTGCGGCGATGCAGGCGATGACGGCCTCGCCCCTGGTGTTCATGCTGATGCTGAACGTCCTGCTGCTGATGATCGGTATGGTCACCGACCCGATCCCCGCGATCATCCTGATCGTGCCGGTGATGCTGCCGGTGGCGAGCGGGGTCTATGGCATCGACCCGGTATTCTTCGGCGTCGTCGTCTGCGTCAACCTGACCCTGGGACTGTTGACGCCGCCGGTCGGCACGGGCCTGTTCACCGCCGCGCTGATGGGCGGCGTCAGGGCCGAACGGCTGGCGGTGCTGCTGCTGCCCTTCTTCGTGGCGGTGCTGGCGGTGATTCTGCTGATGGTGTGTTTCCCGCAGACCGTCACCTTCCTGCCCGGTGTGCTGTGATGGCGACGGTCTGGGTTCTGGGCGGCGGGCTGATCGGGGCGGGATGGGCCGCGGCCTTCGGGCTGGCGGGTCATGCCGTGCAGGTGATCGATCCCGACATGGCGGCGGCACAGGCGCGGCTGGACGAGGTCTGGGCCCGTGCCACGGCGGCGATGGGCGACAAAGGGGCGGCGCTGCCGCGCGTCACGGTGGCTCCGCAAGGTCCGGCCCCGGCTTTGGTGCAGGAATGCCTGCCCGAGCGGCTGGCGCTGAAACGCGCCGCCCTGACGGAAATCCTGCCGCTTCTGGATCCGCAGACGCTGATCGCCTCGTCCTCCTCGGGCCTGTCGCCCGAGACCCTGCAACAAGGGCTGGAGGGCGCAGAGCGCCTGTTCATCGCCCATCCCTGCAATCCGCCCTGGCTGATGCCGGTGGTGGAACTGTCGGGCGGGGCGGCGACCGCACCCGAGGTGCTGACGCGGGCCCGCGCTTTCTATGAAGGGCTGGGCAAGCGTGTCTTGACCCTGGCCAGGCCGATGCCGGGCCATCTGGTCAATCGCCTGCAGGCGGCGCTGTGGCGCGAGGCGGTGCATCTGGTGCGCGAAGGCGTGGCCTCACTTGCCGATGTGGAAGATGCGGTGACGCTGGGTCTGGCGCCGCGCTGGTGCCTGATGGGGCCTTCGGCGGTGTTCCATGTCTCGGGCGGGCCGCGCGGCTTTGAAGGTTTTTTCGACGCGCTGGGCCCGGAATTCGAACGCTGGTGGGACACGCTGGGCGCGCCCCGCTTCGATGCCGAAACCCGCGCCGCGCTGGTCCAGGGTATGGCGGAGGCCGATCCGCGCAGCGTGGCTGAGATCGGTGCCGCGCGCGACCGGCGCCTGCCGCAAGTCTTGACGTTTCTGGAGGAGCTGGCCCGCGCTGACGGGCCCAAGGGAGGAAGACAAGATGAAGTTTAAGACGATCGGATGGGCGGCGGGGCTGGCGCTTCTGCTGTCCGGTGGCATGGCCGCGGCGGAACAATACCGGCTGGGCCTGATCACCCCGCCTTCGCATCAATGGAGTGTCCATGCCCAGAAGGCGGCGGATGCGATCAAGGAAAAGACGGAAGGCCGGGTTGAGATCAGCCTTTTCCCCTCGGGCCAGCTTGGCTCCGAGGCGCAGATGCTGCAGCAGCTGCAGACCGGCGCGCTGGATTTCGCCTTTCTGACAGTCGGCGAATTCGCCAACCGCGATCCGAATTACGGCATCTTTCTTGCCCCCTATCTGGTCAGCGACATCGAGGGTGCCAAGACGGTTCTCGGCGGGGCCACGGCGGGCAAGCTTCTGGCCGACATGAACAAGTTCGGGCTGGTCGGTCTGGGCTGGAGCTCGGCCGGGATGCGCACCGTCGTCATGCGCGGCACCATCGCCAATGTGGGGGATCTGGCAGGCAAGAAGATTCGCACCGTGCCGAACGCGCCGGAACTGGATTTCTGGACGCTTCTGGGTGCGACCCCTACGCCGATGCCGCTGCCCGCGCTCTATGATGCGCTGGCCAATGGCCAGGTCGATGGCGCGCAGCTGGACCATGAAGGCACCTGGAACACCAAATATTACGATCATGCCGGCACGATCATCGACTCGCGCCACATGATGTTCCCCATGGTCGCCGTGGCCTCGGGCCGCAAATGGCAGGCGATCTCCGAAGAAGATCGCGCCGCGATCCAGGAAATCATGACCGCGAACTTCACCGACATCATCGACGCCTATGGCGCACTCGATAACAAATACATGGAAGACCTCAAGACGACCCCGGTCCCGGTCGTGACGGTGGACCGCGCCTGGTTCGGCCCGGCGGTCGACAAATGGTATGAAGACTGGCGCGTGAAAGCCCCGCTTCTTGTCGAACTGGAAGCCGAATTGGCGTCAAACTGACCTTTAGGGGGCCGGGCGCCAGCCTGCCCGGCCTCCGCCAAGCCCTGCGGAGACGAAGATGACCTATCGTGACCTGCGCTATCTGCGCGTCGATGTCGAAGACCTTGAGGCGGCGAGCGCCTTCGCCGCCGATGTCTTTGCGCTGATGCCGATGGACCGCGACGACAACCGTGCCCTGTTCCGCTCGGACGCGCGCAACTATGCGCTGTGTTGCGCGCGGGGCGACGGTAATGCCGTGGCGCTGACTGTGGCGCGACCCGAGGATCTGGATGCCCTGGCCGATCGGCTGGCCGCAGCGGGCCATCCATCGGCCCGGCTCTCGGCCGAGGCCTGCGCGGTGCGGCAGGTCAAACAGGGGCTGTCGGTCGCCGCGCCGAATGGCGTGACGGTGGAGCTGGTGTGGCGGCCGCTGACCTCGGGCTGGCCCTATCATGGCGGGCGTGATGCCGGGATCAGCGATTTCGCCGCCGTCTCGCTGTGCTGCCGCGACATCGCGGCGAGCGAGGAGTTCTGGGTCAGGGGCCTGGGCCTTCGCGTCAGCGACTATGCCGGTGACGCGGTTTTCCTCGCGCTGGACGAGGCGCATCACCGCATCGCGCTTTATCCGTCGGAGCGGGACGGCATCCTGGGCGCAAGCTGGGAGGTCGCGACCCGCGATCACATCATGCGCAACTGGTATCATTTCCAGAAGCTGCAATTGCCCGTCGTGGCCGGGCCCGGCCGCCAGCCCACTTCGGGCGCCAGTTTCGTCACCACGCGCGGGCCGGGGGGGCTTCTGTTCTCCTATATCCACGGCATGGAGAAGGGCCCGCAGATCGCAACCCGCGGCCCGCGCCAATTCGCCGATGCCGCCCGGTCGCATTGCGCCTGGGGCTCGCCCAGCACGCAGCCGGAATTTCAGGGAAGGACCGAAGGATGATCGAACTTCGCGATGTCGTCTATTGCCGCCTGGGCACAACCGATCTGGCGGGCGCCGAATGGTATGCGGTCAATATCCTGGGGCTTGAAGTGGCCGAGCGGCGCAAGGGCGCGGTCTATTTCAAATCCGACGCCCGCGCCCATACGCTGTGCTATTTCGAGGGCGACCCGACCGATCAGATGACGGCCTTCGAGATCGGCACGGCGCAGGATCTGCACACAGCCGGCGCCACGCTGGAAGCGCTGGGCCATGATGTCTATTACGGCACCCGCGCGGAATGCGAAGCACGGATGGTGCGCGAATTCATCCGCTTCCGCGACCCGACCGGCAATGTGATCGAATTCGTGCTGCGGCCGGAAACCACCGGGCTTGACTATCACGGCAGCCGCAATGCCGGGATCACCGGCTTCTCGCATGTGGGCCTGTGCTCTTCCGACCTGGCGCGGGACGAACATTTCTGGACCTCGGTCTGCAATGCCCGGGTGTCGGACCGGATCGGCGATGCGCCTTTGATGCGGCTGGGCACGATCCACCATTCCATTGCGCTGTTCCCTTTTCACCGCGCGGGCATCCAGCACATCAACCACCAGGTCGGATCGACTGACGACATCCAGCGCTCGTTCCATTTCGTGCGCGAGAACCAGGTGAACATCACCTTCGGCCCCGGCGCGCATCCGACCTCTTCGGCGGAATTCCTGTATTTCACCGGGCCCGAGGGCATGACCTTCGAATATTCGACCGGCGTGCGCGAAATCCATGACGAACCGGCGTGGCGCGACCGCCAGTTCCATTTCGAGCCGAAGGGCTTCTGCCACTGGGGCTCTGCTCCACAGATTGCGGCGTTCAAGAAATGATGACGGCGCAGATTGAAACGCTGGCCCGCACGGTGCGGATCGCGGCGCGGGCCTTGGGGCGGGCAGGGCTGGCCCATGCCTATGGCCATTGCTCGGCCCGGATCGACGCCGATCACTTTCTGGTCGCGCCGTCGAAACCCCTGGCCCATGTCCGCCCGGGCGAGGCCTGCACCGTGGTGCCCGTGAATGGCCCTCTGCCCGAGGGCGTGCTGGGCGAGGTGCGGCTGCATCAGCGGATCTATGCGCTGCGGCCCGAGGCGGGCGGCGTGATCCGCTTCATGTCGCCTCAGGCGATGGCCCTGGCGGCGCTGGGCCGCGTGCCTGCAATGCGCCATGGCTTCGGCACTTATTTTGCCCCACGCGTCGGGTTGTGGGATGATCCGCAGCTGGTGCGCGATGATGCCAAGGCCAAGGGCGCGATCGCCGCCATGGGCGACAGCCGGGGCCTGCTGATGCGTGGCAATGGCGCGGTGGTGGCGGGCGACAGCCTGACCGAGGCGTTGGGCCTGGCCTTCTACCTGGAAGATGCCTGCCGGATCGAACTGGCGGCGCTGGCCTCGGGCCTCGCTGATGCGCCGGTGATCGGACCTGAGGCCGCAGCCGAACGGGCGACCAAGGCCGGACGGATTTTTGAACGGATGTGGGACTACCTGACCGAAGGCGACCCTGAAGGCGCCCGGCAAGCAGGTCCGCAAGGAGAGCGTGATGACTGAGTTTTTGAACTTCATCGACGGGCGTTTCGTCCCCGGCCGGGCCGAGGCCTTCGCCAACCATTTTCCCTCGACGGGCGAAGTGCTGGGCGAAGTGCGCGCCGCCGACCGCGATCAGGTCGACGAGGCAGTGGGCGCGGCGCAACGGGCGCTGAAAGGCCCCTGGGGCCGGATGGCGCTAGCCGAACGGGTGGCCCTGCTGCGCAAGGTGGCCGACGGGATCAATGCCCGCTTCGACGAATTCCTGGCCGCCGAGATCCTCGACACCGGCAAGCCGCGCTCGATCGCCAGCCATATCGACATCCCGCGCGGGGCCGCGAATTTCAACGTCTTCGCCGATCAGGTGATGACGCTGTCGAATGAAAGCTTCGAGATGGCCACGCCCGATGGCACGGGCGCGCTGAACTATGCCGTGCGCGGCCCACGCGGCGTGATCGCGGTGGTCTGCCCCTGGAACCTGCCGCTTCTGCTGATGACCTGGAAGGTCGCGCCCGCGCTGGCCTGCGGCAATACGGTGGTGGTGAAGCCGTCCGAGGAAACCCCGGCCACCGCGACGCTTCTGGGCGAGGTGATGAATGCCGCCGGCATCCCGCCCGGCGTCTATAACGTGGTGCATGGCCATGGCCCCGGCTCGGCCGGCGAATTCCTGACCCGCCATCCCGGCGTGAACGGCATCACCTTCACCGGCGAGACCTCGACCGGCGAGGCGATCATGGCGGCCTCGTCCAAGGGGGTGCGGCCGGTGTCGCTGGAACTGGGCGGCAAGAATGCCGGGATCATCTTTGATGATGCCGATTTCGACAAGACGATGGAAGGGATCGGGCGCGCCTGTTTCGCGAATACCGGGCAGGTCTGCCTGGGCACCGAACGCATCTATGTGCAGCGCGGCATTTTCGACCGCGTGGCCGAGGGTCTGGCCGCCAAGGCGCGAGCCTATCGCTTCGGCGACCCTTTCGATCCCGCGACGACCATGGGTCCGGTGATCTCGACCGAACATCGCGCCAAGGTCTTGTCCTATTACGACCGCGCGGCCAAGGGCGGGGCGCAGATCCTGGCCGGTGGCGGCGTGCCGTCGATCCAGGGCTATGAAGGTGGCTATTGGGTGGAACCCACGGTCTGGACCGGCCTGGCGGAAGACAGTCCGGTGATCCGCGAGGAAATCTTCGGGCCCTGCACCCATCTGCAACCCTTCGACACCGAGGACGAGGCGATCGCCCTGGCCAACAACTCACCCTACGGGCTTGCCACCACGATCTGGACCGAAAGCCTGGGCCGCGCCCATCGCGTCGCCCGTCAGGTCGAGGTGGGGATTTCCTGGGTGAACTGCTGGTTCCTGCGCGACCTGCGCACGCCGTTCGGGGGCGCCAAGGCCTCGGGCATCGGGCGCGAGGGCGGGGTCCATTCGATGGAGTTCTACACCGAACTCCGCAACATCTGCATCAAGCTTTAAGGAAAGCCCCATGTTGACCGAAGACCAGCGGGCGGAATGCGTCGCCTCGCTTCTGGAAAGCCACCGCAGCAAGGTGCAGGGCATGCGCCCGTCCGAGCGCTTTCCCCAGATCGAACTTGAAGACAGCTATGCGATTTCCTCGGCCGTGGCGGCGGCCAAGGTCAAGGCTGGCGCCCGCATCATCGGCCATAAGATCGGCCTGACCTCGAAGGCGATGCAGGCGGCATCCAAGATCGACGAGCCGGATTTCGGCTATATGTTCGACGACCTGATCCTGAACGATGGCGCGAAAGTGCCCTTCGACAGTTTCTGCGTGCCGCGGGTGGAACCCGAACTGACCTTCATCCTGAAAGAACCGCTGAAAGGCCCGGGCATCGGGCTGATCGACGTGATGCGCGCCACCGAATGGGTCGTGCCCTCGATCGAGATCATCGACGCCCGCGTGACCGAACCGCGCCGGATCTTCGACACCGTGGCCGATAATGGCGCGGCGGCGGGGATCATTCTGGGCGGTCGGCCGGTGCGGCCCACCGATGTGGACCTGCGCTGGGTCGGCGCGATCTTCTATCGCAATTCGGAAATCGAAGAGACCGGACTTGCGGCGGGTGTGCTGGGCCATCCGGCCATGGCCATCGCCTGGCTGGCAAACAAGGTCGGCCAGTATGGCACGGTGCTGGAACCCGGCCATATGATGCTGTCGGGCAGCTTCACCCGGCCCGTCCATGCGAAAAAGGGCGATACGCTGCATGCCGATTTCGGCCCGCTCGGCTCGGTTTCGGTGCAGTTCACATGACCGGCCTGCCGCATCACCCGCTGACCACCGGCCCGGTTTCCGCCCCGCGCAACGCCTTCAAGGCGCGGCTTGCGGCGGGCGAGGCTTTGCACGGGCTTTGGCTGTCGATCCCCAATGCGGTGACGGCCGAGGCGCTGAGCCTCCTGGGCTTCGACTGGCTGCTGTTCGACACCGAACATGCGGCCGTCGATCTGGCCGATCTGCAACCCTTGCTGCAGGCGGCTTCTGCGGGGCCCTCGGCCCATGTGCTGCGTCCGGCCTGGAACGACAAGGTGCTGATCAAGCGCGCGCTTGATATGGGGGCGCAGACCCTGCTGGTGCCCTTCGTCCAGACGGCCGGGGAGGCGGCGGCCGCTGTCGCCGCCTGCCTTTACCCGCCGCACGGCATCCGCGGCGTGGCCGGTGGCACGCGGGCCAGCCGCTATGGCCAGACCGCGGATTATTTCAGCGTCGCCAATGCCGAGATCTGCCTGCTGGTGCAGATCGAGACCGGCGAGGCGCTGGCGCGTCTGGAAGAGATCGCCTCGGTTCCGGGCGTCGATGGCGTGTTCATCGGCCCCTCGGACCTTGCGGCTTCAATGGGGCATCTGGGCAATCCGGCCCATCCCGATGTGCAGGCCGCGCTGCAAGACGCCATCGCGCGGCTGCACAAGCTGGGCAAGCCCGGCGGCATCCTGGCCACCAATCCGGCTGATGCGCGGCGCTACCTGTCCTGGGGCTATGCCTTCGTCGCGGGCAGCGTCGATCTGGGCCTGCTGGTCGCCGCCGCAAGGTCTGTGCGCGACGCGCTGCGCGAGGCGTGATGGACCTGTTCCGGCTGGAGGGTCGGGCGGCCCTGATCACAGGCGGGGCGAGTGGCATTGGCCTTGCCACGGCGCGGCTGTTTCACCGGGCCGGCGCGCGGGTGGCGATCCTGGATCGCGACGTAGCGGCGGTCCGGGCCGTTTGCTCGGCCGAGGGGCTGACTTTGGCGCTTGCCGCCGATGTCACCCGGGCCGACGAGGTCGAGGCTGCCGTGGTGCAGGCCGAAACGGCTTTGGACGGCATCGACATTCTGGTCAATTCGGCTGGCATCGCGCTGCGCATGGCCGCGACCGAGATGCCGCAGGCCGATTGGGACCGGGTCGTCGCCGTCAACCAGACCGGGCTTTTTCTGGTCTCCCGCGCGGTCGCACGCGGCATGCTGGCGCGCGGCCGCCCGGCGGCCATGGTGCATCTGTCCTCGATCCTCGCCTTCTCGGGCGGCGGGCTCTACCCGAACCTGTCCTACCACGCGACCAAGGGCGCGGTTGCCAGCATGGCCCGTGCCATGGCGAATGAATGGGCGCCGCTGATCCGCGTCAATGCCGTCGCCCCCACCTGGGTGCGCACCGGCTTTATCGGCAAGCTTGAGAGCGATCCGGCGCTTATGCAGCGTATGCAGGCCACGATGCCGCTTGGCCGCATGGCCGAGGCGGACGAGGTCGCGGCGGCGATCCTGTTCCTTGCCTCGGATGCGGCGGCGATGATCACCGGCCATAACTTGCCCGTCGACGGCGGCTTCCTGTCCCGCTAGGCAGGGGCAGGTGGCTTCGGCGAAGGGCGGGAAGATGGCGGAACAACCGGCGCGCCGGCGGCGTACCCAAAGCGAACGGCGCGAGGCGACGCAGGCCGCGGTCCTCGACACGGCGCTCGAGATCCTGGCGACCGAGGGCTACGTCGCCTTCGCCTCAAGCGGGGTCGCTGCGCGGGCCGGTATTTCGCGCGGGGCGCTTGAGCATTATTATCCCAGGAAGATCGACCTCATCGCCGCCGCCTGCCACCATGCCATTGAACGTTCCGTGGCCGAAGCGCGCGAAGCGGCCGCAAGCCCGGACATGGCGGGCGATCCGGTCGGCACCTTCCTTTCCGCTTCGGAACGCTTCTTCTTCGCCCCCGCCTATGCCGCCCAGATCGAGCTTCTCATCGCCGCCCGTGCCGACAGCGCGCTGGCCGGGGTGATCCACCCGATCGTCCTTGATGCGAGGCGGCGGCTCGACGATGTCTGGACCGAGGTCCTGGTCCGCCTGGGTCAGGAGGCTGCCGTCGCCCGGCGCTATGTCGACCTGTCGCATGTGCTGATGCGCGGTCTCTATCTTGCCGAGACCTGGCTGCCCCAGGGAGACGAACGCGAAAAGATCATCGCACAATGGCGTGACGCCTCGCGCGCCTTGCTGGCTTCCGGGCTTTAAGTTTTCAAAAACAAATGGTTGCAGCGCTGATTCTGCCCACGCTCTCAGCTACTTCAAAAACAAGGAATGCTCCTTGTAAGTTGCGTTTTCGCCCGTCTTGCCTTATCCTGCCCGCACGATAACCCCGCACCCGCGCGATCAGAGGAGGAGCAGCGCAGGGTCCGAACCGCGCAGCCAAAGGGCGCTGTGTGATCGAAGATGCATGCCCGAATTCACCCCAAAAGCCGTCCATACCCGACATGCGGAGCAGAAAGATGAAAACGCTTCAGGACCTGATCGACCAGACGCCCGATCTGGTTGATCACCTCTACAACGACACGATCTCGCAGTATCACAAGTCGCGCACCGGCCTCCTCGCCACGCTGATCGCCCCCGAATACACGACCTGGCGCGAAGAACAGCGCGCCTGGCGCGAAACGGCGGTGCTGTTCAATCAGTCGCATCACATGCCGGTCCTGTTCGTCAAAGGCCGCGATGCCCGCAAGCTTCTGGAATATCTCAGCCCCTGCACCTTCTCGAACCTCTCGACCGACCGGGCGAAGCAGTATTTCTGCGTCACCCCGCGCGGCCATCATGTCGGCGACTGCGTGCTGAACTACTATGGCGAGGCAGAGGGCTTCGAACTCATCTCTGGCATGCCGGTTCTGAATTGGGTCCGCTTCCACGGCGAGACCGGCGGCTATGACGTGCAGATGCGCTTCGATCCGAGCACACCCTACGCCAGGGACGGCCAGCGCGAGAAGTACCGCTTTCAGCTTGAAGGCCCCAATGCCCGGGACATTCTGGACGAGATCTGCGAGGGCGGCTGGCCCGAGATCAGGTTCTTCCACACCGCGTATGTCACCATCGCGGGCTGCCGGGTGCATGTGCTGCGGCATGGCATGGCCGGACATGCCGGGGCAGAACTCTCGGGCCCCTTCGCCGAACTCGACCGGGTGCGCGATGCGATCCTTGCTGCGGGCGAAAAGCGCGGCCTGCGCCAGGCAGGCACCCGGACCTATTACTCCACCCCGCTTGAAGACGGCTGGATTCCCTATCCGCTGCCCGGCATCTATACCGGCGACGAGCTGCGCGCCTATCGCGAATGGCTGCCGGCCGACAGCTGGGAGGCGAACATGCAGTTGGGCGGCAGCCTCTACAGCCGGGATATCGAGGATTATTACTGGACGCCCTCGGCGCTGGGATATGAGAACTTCGTCAAGTTCGACCATGATTTCATCGGTCGCGCCGCGCTTGAGGCGCAGATGCAGGCCCCGCGCCGCGTCAAGCGCGTGCTGCGCTGGCATCATGACGATGTGGCCAGGATCTTCGCCTCTCAGACCGGCGACGGGCCGATCTACAAGGCGATCGACATGCCCACCTCCTATTACGGCTGGCCCCAGGCAGATGAACTGCGCAGCGCCGATGGCGCGCTGATCGGCATGTCGCAATATTGCGGTTACAACATCAACGAACGCGAATTCCTGTCACTGGCCTGTGTCGACGAAGCCTTTGCCGAACCAGGCACCGAGGTCGTGCTGACCTGGGGCGAAGTGGGCGGCGGCTCGCGCAAACCCCATGTCGAACGGCACGACCAAACGACGATCCGCGCCACGGTCCACCTTGCCCCCTTCTCGAAAGAGGCCCAGGAAAAACTGCGCGCGGTGATCTGACCCAGTTCGCGCCGCCATCATGGCCCCCACGTTGGGGGCCATTGATCTGCGGTCTGTCGCCGAAATCCGATTGCTGCCCGTCCCAACAGGCTCTCCGGTCAGCGGCTCTGGCAACTGTAGCTCTCAGCACATCGGGGCCGCCCATTTCTGACGGTCCCTGCACCACGCGTTAGCGATGGTGACCAGCTTTCTGCGACGGCGATGATGATGTCCCGATCACTCGCGCTTGCCCGCAAAGCGCTGTTGCCAATCGGCGCGTTCCTCATCAGTGATCTTGCGGAACAGGTTCTCCGGCACGGTGAACGCGTGCCCGGCGGGCAGGGCGCGAATGGCCTCCGGCACGTCGCTGGGCCAGGTCCAGTCGTCTGATCCCATCGCGGCCATCATGGCCTGCGCTGCATCGGGGATGAAGGGCTGCGACAGGATCGCATAGACCCGGATCAGGTTCAGGCTGAGGCGGATCATCGCCTCGGCCCGAGCCGGATCGGTCTTGATCGCGCTCCACGGTGCCGCCGCTTGCAGGTATTCGTTCCCGATCACCCAGATCGCCCGCAACTCGGCCGCCGCCTTGCGGACCTCAATCGCGTTCATATAGCCTTCGTAATCGCGGATGCGCGCGCCCAGTTCCGCGATCAGCGCGGTTTCCTGCGGGCCGAATTCGCCGCCCTCCGGCACCGCTTCGCCCAGCTTGGACTTGGCGAATTTGGTCACGCGGCTGACGAAATTGCCCAGAACGTCGGCCAGATCCTTGTTCACGGAAGCCTGGAAATTCTCCCATGTAAACTCGCTGTCGGCGCTTTCAGGGGCGTGGCTGAGCAGCCACCAGCGCCAGTAATCCGAAGGCAGGATCGACAGCGCCTGATCCATGAACACCCCGCGCCCGCGCGAGGTGGAGAACTGGCCGCCATCATAGTTCAGGTAGTTGAAGGACTTGAGGTAATCGACCAGCTTCCACGGCTCGCCCGACCCCAGGATCGTGGCGGGGAAGGACAGGGTGTGAAAGGGCACGTTGTCCTTGCCCATGAACTGGTAATAGGTCACGTCTTCGGCGCCCTTGTCGGTGCGCCACCAGCGTTCCCAATCGGCGTTCTGCTTGCCATTGGCATCGGCCCATTCGGCGGTGCCCGCGATATACTCGATGGGGGCATCGAACCAGACGTAGAAGACCTTGCCCTCCATCCCCGGCCAGGACTGATCGCCCTTCATCACAGGGATACCCCAATGCAGGTCGCGGGTGATGCCACGATCCTGCAAGCCGTCGCCGTCATTCAGCCATTTCTTCGCGATGGAAGTGGTCAGCACCGGCCAGTCGGCCTTGCTGTCGATCCAGGCTTCCAGCCTGTCGCGCAGGGCGCGCTGCATCAGATAGAGGTGCTTGGTTTCCCGCACTTCCAGATTGGTGGAGCCGGAAATCGTGGAATGCGGGTTGATCAGGTCGGTCGGATCAAGCTGCTTGGTGCAGTTGTCGCACTGGTCGCCCCGCGCGCTGTCATAGCCGCAGTTCGGGCAGGTGCCCTCGATATAGCGGTCGGGCAGGAAGCGGTTGTCGTCGATGGAAAAGATCATCTTTTCCGAAACTTCGCGGATCAGCCCGTGATCAGCCAGCTGCCCCGCGAAATGCTGGGTCAGCCTGTGGTTCCGCTGGCTGGAGGATCGCCCGAAATGGTCGAAGGACAGCCGGAAGCCGCGCGCAAGATCGGCCTGAACCTCGTGCATCTCGGCGCAATATTCTGCGACCGGCTTGCCCGCCTTCGCGGCGGCCAGCTCGGCCGGGGTGCCATGTTCATCGGTCGCGCAGATGAACATGACCTCGTTGCCGCGCGCGCGCATGTAGCGGGCGAACAGGTCGGCGGGCAGCTGGCTGCCCACCAGATTGCCCAGATGCTTGATCCCGTTGATATAGGGAATAGCCGAAGTGATGAGAATCCGAGCCATGTCGCGTCCCCTTTTCCATTGCGGCACCATCCTGCGCCGCGGGCCTTTCCATTGCTGCGCCGCCAAGCGCCACGGGCCTTTCCGTTCCGGCGCTGTTTAGCGCCGCAGACGAGGCGGGAAAAGGGCTTTCGGCCTATTGCGCGCAGTATCCGCCGTCGATCAGGTGATACGATCCGTTGATGAATTTCGCCTGATCCGACAAGAGGAACAGCGTCAGCGCCGCGACCTCCGCCGGTTGTCCCAGCCGCCCCACCGGATGCGCCGCCACCAGCGCCTCTTTCGCGCCCTTGGGCAGGTTGGCCAGCAGGGGCGTGTCGATGAAAGCGGGGCCGACGGCATTTACCCGGATGCCTTTCGCCGCATATTCCAGCGCGGCGGTGCGGGTCAGCCCCAGCAGCGCGTGTTTCGCCGCCACATAGGCGCCCGCATTGGCAAAGCCGACCGAGCCGAGAACCGAGGCCATGTTGACGATGGCGCCGCCACCGGATTTCAGCATCTCGGGAATGGCGAAGCGCAACCCGTAGAACACGGCGTCAAGGTTCACGCCCATCACCTGTCGCCAGCCCTCCAGCGGATACTCGCCCAAAGGCGCTGTCGGCCCGCCGATTCCGGCGTTGTTCACCAGCAGGTCGATCCTGCCGTCCGCCGCCACCGCCTCGGCCACCAGGCGCTCCACCACCGCCGGGTCCGAGATATCGCCCGCGCCGGGCTGGGCCTGTCCACCCGCCGCGACGATCCGGTCGGCGACGGCCGCAGCCGTATCGGGGTGCAGGTCGGCCACAATGACCCGCGCCCCGGCGCGACCCAGTTCCAGCGCGATGGCCTCGCCGATGCCGGAGCCCGCTCCGGTTACAAGGGCCGTCTTGCCACTAAAGGAAATCTGCATTTCTGCCTCCTGTCGCTGTTTGTGGGGGCAGTATGGCACAGGCGGCGGGCGATCGCGTTGATCCGGCGCAAATGGCCGATCACTCTCCCGTGCGGTCGCGGCGCAACAGGCGCCCGATCAGGAATGACGTGCGCGGTTCATAGGTATAGGCGGTGCGGGTCTGCGACGGGCGCACCCGCATCCGGGCGAAGCCGAAGACGATCAGTCCGGCATGCGCAATTCCGATCATCACGAACATCGCTTCCGGCCCGAAATGTTCAATCACCAGCGAGGCGACATAGGGGCTGGCGATAGCGCCGACGGCATATAGGAACATTAGCGCCGCCGAAAGCTCCACCCGTTCCTGCGGCTCGGCATAATCATGGGCATGCGCGGTCGAGATGGAATAGACGGGCAAGGTGGCAAAGCCGAACAGCGCGGCGGCAGCAAAGACGCCGGAAATGCCGGAGGCCGCCAGAGCGATGGTGGCGCCACAGGCGAAGATGCCCGCGACCGATATCCAGATCAGCACGGACCGGCGGTCATAGCGGTCGGCGAGCCAGCCGACCGGGATCTGCGCCACGGCCCCGCCCAGCACATAGGCCGCCAGAAACAGCGCGATGAGATCGGCCCCCAGACCGACCTCCAGCCCGTAGACCGGGCCGACCATGCGAAAGGCTGCGCCGGTCACACCCGATACCACCACCCCCATGCTGGCCAATGGTGATTTGCGCCATGCAAGACCGGGGCGCAGGCGGGGGGCCAGCGGGGTAGGGGGCGCCTCGCTGCGGGTCAGGGTCAGCGGGAAGATGGCACAGCAGCACAGCAGCGCCAGCAGGTTGTAGGAAACGTAGGAGGCAGGCTCCAGCACGCCGATCATAAGCTGCGCGCCAAGGCTGCCTGCGATGTCCACCACCCGGTAAACCCCCATGGCGCGGGCGCGGGTCGCGTTCGTCACCTTGTCCTGCAACCATGCCTCGATGATCGTGTAACAGCCTGCAACACAAAGGCCCGAAGCCATCCGCATCACCGACCAGGCCAGCGGATCGACGATCAGCATATGCGCCAGAATGCCGATGGTCCCCGCCGCCGTGAAGGCCGCGAAGGCGCGCGAATGTCCGACAGACCCCATAAGCCGTGGCGCCCACCAGCAGCCAATGAAGAAGCCGAAGAAATGGGCCGAGCCCAGCAGGCCAAGCTGTTCGGTGGAAAAACCGAGGCTCGCGCCCGAAATCGCGTCCAGCGGCGCGACCCCGCCCGAACCGAGTTGCAGCAGCACGACAGCGAGGAACAGGGCGGCAAAAGAGATCAGCAGGCGCATCGGCTCGTCATTCCGGCAGGGCTTGGCGGGCAGGTTGGCCCGGATTGCGCCCGGATGACAGGGTGAAATGATCACAGTTTGTAACAGCGCGTGAGGTGGCGCAGGTCTTGCCACTGCTGCGATCCGCTCTAAGCTGATGCCCGACAAGGAGAAACGTGATGAAACAGGTTGCACTGGGCCGCAGCGGGCTCATGGTTTCGGAACTCTGCCTCGGCACGATGACCTGGGGCACCCAGAACACCGAGGCCGAGGCTTTTGCCCAGATGGATATGGCGACAGAGCGCGGCGTGACCTTCTGGGACACCGCCGAGATGTACCCGACCAACCCGGTCAGCGCTGAAACCGTCGGCGGGACCGAGACGATCATTGGCAACTGGTTCGCCGCGCGCGGCGGGCGTGAGCGTGTGGTTCTGGCGACCAAGATCACCGGCAAGGGCAAGACGGTGCGCGCCGATCAGCCGATTAGCGCCGCCACCTTGCGAACGGCGGTCGAAGGTTCGTTGCGGCGGTTGCAGACCGATTACATCGACCTTTACCAACTGCACTGGCCCAATCGCGGCAGCTATCACTTCCGCCAGATGTGGCGCTATGCGCCGCGTTTTGACGACCCGGCCGCGATCCGCGACAACATGGCCGAAGTGCTGCGCGCTGCGGGCGATCTGGTGGCTGAAGGCAAGATCCGCGCGCTGGGCCTGTCGAACGAAAGCGTCTGGGGCGCGGCTGAATGGCTGCGGCTGGCCGGGATGGAGAACCTGCCGCGCATGGCCAGCGTGCAGAACGAATATTCGCTGCTCTGCCGCCAGTTCGATACCGACTGGGCCGAGCTTTCGGTGCTGGAGGACATGCCGTTGCTGGCCTATTCGCCGCTGGCAACGGGGCTGCTGTCGGGCAAATATGCCGGGGATGTGGTGCCCGAAGGCACGCGGCGTGAACGAACGCCCGATCTGGGCGGACGTGTCACCGCGCAGGTGTTTCCTGCCGTTTCGGCCTATCTTGGCCTTGCGCGCGATCATGGGCTTGATCCTTGCCAGATGGCGATTGCCTTCACCCGTCAGAGGCCGTTTGCCTGCATTCCGATCATCGGCGCCACGACACTTGCGCAGCTTGAAAGCAATATCGGTGCGGCAGATCTGACGCTGTCGGACGAGGTTCTGGCCGATATTGACGCCTTGCACCGTCTTTACCCTGCGCCTTACTGAACGGGTTGCGCCCGTGCCGGGCTTCGGGCCTATTGGGGCGGGATGAGTGGGGGACGGGATGCGCCGGATTGCAGCGCTGTTGACGATTGGCCTGCTGGCGGCCTGCCAGTTGCCTGCGGGGCTTGGGGGCGGCAAGACTGCGCCGCCGCCTGAAGCTGGGGTAACTGCCGCGCCGGGGGCGATCACCGGCGGTCCGGTGACGACCACGACATTGGCCCCGGCAACCCCGGCGTCAGATGTCAAACCGGCCGCCGCGCCTGACCCAGCGCCGAAGGCTGCGCCAGAGGCCCAACCCGGGGTGCCTCCCACCGCCGCACCGCCCAGGCCTGTAACGGCGCCTCAACCTGAGCCTGCCGCGAAGACCGCCGCGCAGATCAGTTGCGAAAAGGCGGGGGGCACCTGGTCCGCTGCCGGGCTGTCGCAGGCCCGGACCTGCGTGCGGCGCACGCGGGACGCGGGCAAGCAATGCAGCCGCGAAAGCGATTGCGAGGGATTCTGTCTTGCCCGCTCGCGCAGTTGCGCGCCGGTCACGCCGCTTTTCGGCTGCAACCCCATCCTTCAGGCCGACGGGCGCGAGGTGACGCTGTGTCTCGACTGATGTTTGCACTGCTGCTGGCGCTGTCCGCCTGTGCCAAAACACCGGAGCCGGAACGCGCCTTTCGCAACACGGCGGTGCCGATCTATTCCAGCGCTGTGCTGGATGCGGCAAGTCTTGCCGGTCGCTGGCAGCAGGTCGGCACCTTCGCGGCAGAGGCGGGGGGCTGCCGGGGCGGGATGGTCAGTTTCGGCCCGTCGGGCGCGCAGGGTCTGCCGGTGGAAGCCGATCTTTGCCTTGACGGGCAGCGCGCGCGCTATCGCGGTAACGCCCGGCTGGTTGCGCCCGGTCGTTTGCAGCTCG
The DNA here is from genome assembly GCF_001303875.1 of Gemmobacter sp. LW-1. Lineage (NCBI taxonomy): Bacteria > Pseudomonadati > Pseudomonadota > Alphaproteobacteria > Rhodobacterales > Paracoccaceae > Gemmobacter > Gemmobacter sp. LW-1. The sequence goes on from NZ_LJSC01000027.1 coordinate 50,856, forward strand.
AGGCTGCGGAAGGTGCGCTGGCCGAACCGTGGTGGGTGCTGTGGGCCGATGCCGACAGCCGCACGCTGGTCATCGGCACGCCGTCGGGGCGCATGGGCTTTGTGCTGGAACGCGGTGGCGTAACCTCGCCCGACCGGCTGAAGGCTGCGCGCGAAATCCTCGACTGGAACGGCTATAGCCTTGCCGGGCTTCAGATGTTCTGAACGCGCGTCCGCAGATCGCGCATATACGCGGCAAAATCGCGGGCGCCCAGGGTTGCCTCGCGCACCAGCCAGTCGAAATGCGCGCTGATGGTCTCGACCCGCGCACGGTCCCGGAAGGCGATGTAATGGCGGCCGAGATACACCACCGCCAGCAGCGGGCCGAACACCGTCACGGGCGCTGAAAACACCCGCCGCGCATCAAAGAGATACAGCCTCAGCGAGGGGTAAAGCTGATCCGCCAGCGTCTCGAACCGCTCGATCTGACCCAGCCGTACCTCAACCGGAAGCCCGGCGTAATAGCCGGTGCCGGTGGCAAACGCCTCCATCTCGTGCAGCGGCAGGGCGATTTCGTAATCCGATTGCGCGGTGCGCAGCCAGGCCAGCTGATCCTCGAAGGCGCCGATCGCCTGTTCGGCGGTGCGGCCCAGTTGCGGGCGATATTCCCATTCCACCAGAGCGCGGGTTTTCAGCATGTCGGGCAGCGTCGCCGGGACATGCCGGATCTTGTAGCCCGCCGCCTCGCGGTGCCAGCCGAAGATCGCCTCGTCGAACAGGGCGCGTGGCGCCTCGCGCATGGTCAGTTGCGTGGCCAGCAGGTCGGCCAGCGGCTCGGGCCGTTCGGTCAGCCCCAGAAGCCAGTCTGCGCTGATCCCCAGAGCCTGCGCGCAATCGGCGGCAAGCTGGGCATTGGGCAGTCGCACCCCATCGGCCAGAAGTTGCGAAATGGTGGAACGGTCCGCCGCGGTCGCGCGCGCCAGCGCGGCCTGCGTCATCTGACGCGCGGACATGGCCTCGGCCAGTCGGGTGCGGAACAGGGCTGCGCGGTCGCGTTTGTCGATCTTTTCCATCATTGGTGAGTATAATCAATAATGATGACTTTGTCATGCGCATCTTCCGCATTCTCGCAAGTCGTGCCCGGTGCTAAGCCATTGAAAAAACCGGAGCCGCCATGCGCCACACCCCCCGCACTGTTGAATGGATCACCCTGTCGCTGCTGGCGGCGACCTATGTGCTTTGGGCGTTGGGCACGACCTGGGCCTATGATCTGTCGCCCGTGCTGGGGGTGGTGCTGACCGGGCTTGCCATCGCTCAGTTTTCTTCGCTGCAACATGAGATGCTGCATGGCCATCCCTTCCGTTCACGTCTGGTCAACGAGGCGCTGGCCTTCCCGGCGCTGAACCTGACCGTGCCCTATGGCCGCTTCCGCGACACCCATCTGGCGCATCACCACGACCCGATCCTGACTGACCCCTATGATGACCCTGAATCGAACTATTTCGACCCGGCGGTCTGGGCGCGGCTGTCCCGCCCGGCGCGCTGGCTGCTGGAGATGAACAACACCCTCGCTGGGCGGGTGCTGCTGGGGCCGCTGATCGGCAATCTGCTGTGGCTGCGCACCGAGGCCGGGCTCGCGTTGCGTGGCGACCGGGTGGTGATCCGCGACTGGCTGCTGCATCTGGCGGGGCTGGTGCCGGTGATCTGGTGGATCTGGGTCGCCCCGATGAGCGGCTGGGCCTATCTGATGGCGGCCTATATCGGCCATGCGCTGCTGAAGATCCGCACCTTTCTGGAACACCGCGCCCATGAGGCTGCGCGCGCGCGCACCGTGATCGTTGAAGATCGCGGCCCGCTGGCGCTGCTGTTTCTGAACAACAACCTTCATGTGGTGCATCACATGCACCCGAATGTGCCCTGGTATGCCCTGCCTGCGCTTTATCACGCGCATCGGGATCATTATCAGCGACGCAACGATGGCTATGTCTACCGCAGCTATGCCGAGGTGTTTCGCCGCTATCTGGTGACGGCAAAAGATCCGGTGCCGCACCCGCTCTGGCCGTTCCGGCGTTAGGTGATCCGCCGGAAGGTGGGCCGGGTGCCGGAATTGTCGAAGAACGGCACACCGGGTTGCTGGCCGCCGCGCATCAGAAGGGCGACTTCAGACAGGACGACCTCGGTGATGAAGGGCAGGTCCAGCCGCCGCACCTCGGCCAGAGAGATCCAGTGCAGATGCGAAAGCTCGTCACAGGCGGCCGAGAAATCCTCGACATCGCCCTGAACGGCGCTGGCATCGGCAAGGAAGAACCGCGCGTCAAAGCGGCGCGGCCGGCCCGGCGGCGTGATGGCGCGAAAGATGAAGCGGAAACCCGAGGCATCGGGGCGCAGACCGCGCGCGGCGAAGCTCTGCCAGTCTGCGGGCGGATCGGCCCAGGTGGCGGGCTGGCCCAAAGCCAGGCCGGTTTCCTCGAACAATTCGCGGATTGCGGCGGCGGCCAGCGTGTCGGGTGCGATGTCCGTTCCGGCCAGCCGACTGCGACAGGGCTCACCCAGCGGCGCGACCAGCGGAACGGCAGCATCGGCGCGGTCCACCGCACCGCCAGGAAAGACGTATTTCGAAGGCATGAAGGCCGCACCGGCGCCGCGCTGGCCCATCAGTACCTCGGGGCCACCGGCCCGCGCGCGGGTCAGCACCACGGTTGCCGCAGGCCGTACCGGCGTATCGGCTGGCCGCTCAGTCACTTGAGCCGAATCCATGCATGCGCCGCGACCATTGCAGCGCCACGAAGGCGCCTTTCACGCGCGGCAGAAGCCAGAGGGTCATCGCAACCGCGATCACCGAAAAGATCGACACCAGAATCAGCGGATCGGGCCGCCATTTCACAAAGGCCCACAGCAGCGCCGGTCCCATGATGTGCCCGACGATCAGAATGGTGATATAGGCCGGGCCATCATCTGCGCGCTGGTGGTGCAGTGCCTCATGACAGACGGGGCAGCTTTCGCGCACCGTCAGATAGCCGCGCAGCACCGGCCCCGCCCCGCAGTTCGGGCAGCGCCGCCGCCAGCCACGCACAATAGCGGGCCACAGCGGGCGGTCGTCTTCGGTCTGCGCCAGTGCGGTCATCGGTCAACCTCGGATCAGGGGGGCATAGCGGTCTGGATCGGCGCAGCATAGTCATGGCGGCAGGGCAGGAGCAAGGGGCGCGGAAAACATGCGCTGGAAAGTCGCATTTAGGTGCTCACGGGGCCGTGACCGAAAGTGAGCGGTGATTGCGACGGAAACCCAGCCGCCGGGCGTTTGTCTGGCATGACGGTGGCGCCATGCAGAGGCGGCCCACCCGACAGACAGGAGATTGAAGATGCAGAAACGCACCCTCGTTTACACCGCAGCGCTGGCCTCGATCCTGGCCGGTGGTCTGGGATCTGCCGCGCTTGCAGACCGGATGCGCGATCATGGCGGTATGGGGCCGATGGGCATGATGATGCAGGACGGCCCGATGTTCGATTTTGACAAGTTGGATGCCGACAAGGACGGCAAGATCACGCCCGAGGAATTCGCGGCGGCCCGTGCAGCACGGGTGGCTGAACTTGATGCCGACAAGGATGGCAAGATCAGCGCCGACGAACTGGTGGCGATGCGGATGCGGGGTGCGGAAGAGCGTATCCGCGCGCAGGTCGATCAGATGATGCAGCGTCTGGATGCGGATGGCGACGGGATGCTGACGGCGGCCGAGGTTCTGGCGATGCCCGGACCGGGGCCGAAGATGCTGGCCCGCGTCGATACGGACGGCGATGGTGCGATCAGCAAGGCCGAGGCGGATGCCGCGCGCGAGAAGATGATGTCACGCATGGAGCGCCGGGGTCATGGCGAGCACGGCAAGGGCGGGCATGGCAAGGGCTGGCACGACAAGGACGGTCGCGGGGCCAAGGGGCAGGGCGGCAAGCCGGTGATGCCGCAGCCCGAAGAGGGTGCGGCGGAAGACGGCGCAGGGAATTGACGAGTGCCAGGGGCGCGGCGATTGTCGCGCCCCCGTTTCGCGGATAACACCCTTGCAGGATGTCCATGCCCCTTGACGTTTCCTCAGACCTGCCCGACGCGGTTCTGCTTGCCCGGTATGCGGCGGGTGACCGGGCGGCTGCGCGGGTTCTGACCTTGCGGTTCACGCCGCGCGTTCTGGGATATGCCACCCGTCTGCTGGGCGACCGTGCCGAGGCCGAGGATGTGGCGCAGGAAGCCATGTTGCGGCTCTGGCGCATTGCGCCGGACTGGCGCGCGGAAGAGGCGCAGGTCAGCACATGGCTGTATCGTGTGGTCACCAATCTGGTGACTGACCGGCAGCGCGCGCGGGCCAGGCGCCCTCTGGATCTGCCGGAGACGGCACCTGAGGTGGCGGATGATGCGCCTGGCGCGGCGGCGGCGATGATGCAACGCGACAGGATGGCCGCACTCGACACCGCCCTGACTGCCCTGCCGGAGCGGCAGCGTCAGGCGGTGGTGTTGCGCCACCTTGAGGGACTTGCGAACCCCGAGATCGCCGGGATCATGGGCATCGGGGTAGAGGCTGTGGAAAGCCTGACCGCACGGGGCAAACGCGCCCTTGCTGCGGTCTTGTCGGGCCAGCGCGCGGCGCTGGGCTATGAGGATGAGGAGACCGGGACATGAGTGTCAGGCTTCGGGATGATGTGGGACTGACGGCCGAGGCGCTGGACAGCCTGTTTGATGAGGCGCGCGCCGCTGCGCCGCCCGAGGCTTCGGGGCTGATGGCGCGGGTGCTGGCAGATGCCTATGCCGCGCAGGATGCCCTGCCGCAGCATACGGCTCAGCGCCGGCCTGCCGCGCGCCGGGGCCGGCTGGCGGGGTTGTTTTCACCCACGAACAACCGCGCGGCGGCGGGCCTGGTGGCTGCGACACTGGCAGGGGTCTGGATCGGCTTCGTGCAACCCGCGCCGGTCGCCGATGTATCGCAGGCCCTTGAACCCGCTGCGGTGGATGTGGTCGAACTGATCCCCGATCTTGAAATCTGGCTGGCGGAGGGATGAAGCCATGACGACGACCCCTGAACCACGCCCGGCCAGTCACCGCAGCCTGCGGCGCTGGAAGATCGCCTTCTTCGCCTCGCTGGCGGTCAACCTGATGGTTGCCGGTATCGTGGGCGGTGCCCTGCTGAAAGACCCCCATGACCGTGGGCGCGAAGTGCGGGATCTTGGTTTCGGTCCCTTCACCGAGGCGCTGAGCGAGGCGGATCGCGACGCCCTGCGCAAATCCTTCCGCGACCGTCGCCCCGATTTCCGGGCGGCGCGGGCGCAGATGCGGGCGGATATGGGCGAGATGCTGTCTGCCCTGCGGGCCGATCCTTTTGATGCCGGGCGGCTTTCTCGGGCTTTTGATACCCAGCAGGCGCGTCTGGCCGATCACTTGAAACTCGGGCAGGACCTGCTGCGCGAGCGGCTGGCCGGGATGAGCGATGCCGAACGCCACGCCTTTGCCGACCGGCTGGAACAGCGCATCACGCGCAAGCGCCCGCCGCCCGAGGACCGCAAGGGCGACAGGTAAGGCGCCTCAGGCAGCGCTGCGGCTTTGGATCACCTGATTGCGGCCGCGCGATTTCGCGCAAAGCAAGGCCTGATCGGCCATGTCGACCAGATCAGCCGCCGGAATTGCGGCTTGTGCGCTGTCCTGCACGGCGAGGCCTATGGACACGGTAATCTGCAAGGTTTCCCCCCCCGGCAGGGCAACCGGGGGCTTTTCGATGGCATGGCGCAGCCGTTCGGCAATGTGACGGGCCTCGGAGGCGCCGGATTCGGGCAGGATCACCAGAAATTCCTCGCCGCCGATGCGCGCAACCAGATCCGCCGGACGCAGGTTCAGGCTTAACCGCTGCGCGACCTCGACCAGAACCGCATCCCCTGTCGCGTGGCCCCAGCGATCGTTCACCTGTTTGAAACGGTCGAGGTCGATTACCATGACCGCGAAAGCGCTGCCGCAGGCATGGGCGCGCTCGGCAATCGCGGCCAGTCGGGGCTGAGCATAGCGGCGGTTGTAAAGCCCGGTCAGCGGATCGGTCACAGCAAGGCGCAGCCCGTCCTGCACCGAATGGCGCAGCCGGTCGCCGGTGCGTTTGCGCCGCAGCAATGCCTGAAGCCGGAAGGCCATTTCCTCGGCTGGCAGATCGTCGGGCAGGGCGGCGCTCACCCCCATATCATAGGCCATGGCAAGATCGGCGGGAACCTGCCCCTGACCGATCAGCACCATGGCGCTGTGCCGTGCGGTGCGGCGCGCGCGCAGGTCGGACATCAGCCGCAACCCGCCGCCCGGCCCGCTGATTTCGGCATCCAGCACAAAGATATCAGGGGCCAGCCCGGCGGCGGTGGCGTTCAGCGCCTCGTCCCGGCCCATGGTCCGCACCTCGATCCCCGCGCGCCCCGCAAGCTGGCGACGCAGCAGCAATGCCTGCTCCGGCCGCTGCGCGACGACGACGACCAGCCCCTGCCGCTCAAACCCCGCAGGCGCCTCGGCCAGGCCCAGCACCTGCAGGGCCTGTTCGCGGTGACCCAGTTCGTCGGCGGTTTCGTGCAGCCGCAACAGATTGCGCAGCCGGGCCATGAGCAACTGGTCGTCCAGCGGCTTGGCCAGGCAATCCTCCGCACCGGCCCGCAATGCGGCAAGCCGCAGCCCGGCATCCGGTGATGCCGCCAGCATCAGTACCGGGATATCCGCCGTGGCGGCATCGGCGCGCAATTGTTCCAGCACCGCAAGGCCCCTGCGGTTTCCCAGATCTGCGTCCAGCAGGATCGCATCAGGCTTCTCCGCCCGCGCCATGGCCAGACAGGTTTGCGCATCGCCCGCCAGCAGCGGATGATAGCAGGCCGCCGCCAGCTTTACCTTGAAGACGATGCGATTGGTGGCCACATCATCCGCAATGAGGATCTTGCCGACCATAACCAGCTCCGTCACCGTTCCCTGATCGACAGTGTTTCGCGAGATGGTTAAGAAATCATTGCCACCTGTTCACACTTTGCGGATCAAAGCCGAAATGTCGCATCCTAGATCAGAGTTTTCCCGGTGACTGCGCGGGAATCTGCCGAAACTCTGGCCCTTCGTGCGCTGGGCTGGCTGGTGACCCAGGAGGAACTGTTGCCGGGTTTTCTGGCGGCGACCGGCAGCGCGCCCGCCGATCTTCCCGCCCGCGCAACTGAGCCGGAGTTTCTGGCGGCGGTGATGGATTTTCTGCTGGCCGAAGATGCGCTGGTCATGGCTTTCTGCGATGCGGCTGGTCTGCCTTACGAGGCGCCGATGCAGGCGCGGGCCGGTCTGCCGGGCGGCGAGCTGCCACACTGGACATAACCACGCGCGGCGCGCGGGATAGGGATGAAATGATCGACGGGCTCATCTTCGACAAGGACGGCACGCTGTTCGACTTCCGGCAAAGCTGGGGTGGCTGGGCCGCGCGACTGCTGGCTGAGCTGGAACCGGATGCCGACCGGCGCGCTGTGCTGGCGCAGTCCATCGGGTTCGATGCGGCGCGGATGGATTTTGCCCCCGACAGCCCGGTGATCGCCGCCACCGCCCCGGAAATTGCCGAAGCGATGCTGCCGCATCTGGCGCCCGAAGCCGCGAGCAGCCTTGTGGACCGCATGAACCTGCTGGCCGCTGAGGCGCCCACGGTGGAGGCTGTGCCACTGGTGCCGCTGTTCACCGCGCTGAAGGCACGCGGGCTGAAAATCGGGCTTGCGACCAATGATACCGAAATCCCCGCCCGCACGCATCTGCGTAAGCATGGGGTGCTGGAGCTGTTCGATTTTGTGGCCGGTTACGACTCGGGCTATGGCGGCAAGCCCGCGCCGGGACAACTTCTGGCCTTTGCGGGGCAGATGGGGCTGGACCCGTCGCGCATTGCGATGGTTGGTGACAGCCGGCACGACATGGAGGCTGGCCGCGCGGCCGGGATGACCTGTATTGCCGTGCTGACTGGCATCGCCTTGCAGGACGAACTTGCGCCGCATGCCGATCTGGTGCTGGATCACATCGGTGCGTTGCCGGGCTGGCTGGACTCGCTCTCTGGCGCGGCCCTGACCGCCTAGATCAAAAACGACACAAACCTGTCGCGCTTGTTGTCCGCCTTGGCGGTTCCTTTCGGCCATTCTGGCGGAAAGCGGAATCCCAGGATGGAGAACGGGCATGAGCGACGATCAGGGCCGCAAACGCAGCCGCGCCGGTGGCCGGGCGGGTAATCAGGCCCGCGCCGGAACCGCCGTGATCGACCAGATGCCCTGGCGCATCCCCGTGCTGCCCGACGCCCCGGTCGAGCCGCTGGATGCCGAAGGCGTGCAGCGCGTCCACCGCACCGCCATGCGCATCCTGAGGGAAATCGGCATCGAAATGCTGAATCCCGAAGCCTGCGAGATCCTGAAACAGGCGGGTTGCAAGGTTTCGGGCACCAATGTGAAGATGGACGAGGATTTCGTGATGGAGATGGTGCGCAAGGCACCGTCGCAATTCACCATCACCCCCCGCAACCCGGAACGCGAGATCATTCTGGGCGGGCGGCATATGGTCTTCGTCAATGTCTCGTCGCCGCCGAATGCCTGGGATCTGGAACGCGGCAAACGCTCCGGCGATTTCGAGACGTTCAGGGAATTCCTGAAACTGACGCAGTATTTCAACTGCATCCATATCGCAGGCGGCTATCCGGTAGAACCGATCGACATTCATCCTTCGGTGCGCCATCTCGATTGCCTGTTCGAGAAGCTGACGCTCACCGACAAGGTGTGCCACGCCTACAGCCTTGGCGCCGAGCGGGTCGAGGATGTGATGGAGATGGTGCGTCTGGCGGGCGGGCTCAGCCATGACGAGTTCGAGGCGAAGCCGCGGATGTATACCAACATCAACTCGGTTTCGCCCCTGAAACACGACTATCCGATGCTGGATGGTGCGATGCGGCTGGCGCGGCGGCGGCAGCCGGTGGTGGTAACGCCCTTTACCCTTGCGGGCGCCATGGCCCCGGTCACCATGTCCGGCGCAGTCGCCCTGTCGCTGGCCGAGGCGCTGTCGGCCATTGCACTGCTGCAATACATCAGCCCCGGTTGCCCGGTGGCCATCGGCACTTTCACCTCCAACGTCGACATGAAATCCGGTGCCCCGGCCTTTGGCACACCGGAATACATGCGGGCGACACAGATGACCGGGCAGCTTGTGCGGTTCTACGGCGTGCCGCAGCGGTCTTCCGGTGTCTGCGCAGCCAACGTGCCGGATGGTCAGAGCATGTGGGAGACCTGCAATTCGCTCTGGGCCGCCGTGCAGGCCGGGTCCAACATGGTCTATCATGCGGCGGGCTGGCTGGAGGGCGGGCTGATCGCCAGCCCCGAAAAATTCGTGATGGATTGCGAGGTGCTGCAAATGATTCAGCGCTATTGCGAACCGGAGACCTTTGGCACCACCGACGACGATCTGGCCTTCGACGCGATCCGCGAGGTGGGGGCGGGGGGCCACTATTTTGGTTGCCAGCATACGCAGGACCGCTACCAGACCGCCTTTTATTCGCCCTTCCTGGCCGACTGGCGCAATTACGAGGCCTGGCATCAGGATGGCGCGGTCTGGACGGCAGAGCGCGCGCACCGGATGTATAAACAGATCCTCGCCGATTTCACTCCGCCCCCCATTGAGGGCGACCGTCTGGAGGCGCTGACCCGCTTCGTGGCGCAGCGCAAGCAGGAAGGCGGGGCGCCCACTGATTTCTGACCGCCTTTCCCTTGCCCCCGGCGCGGGATAACCTGCGCCGGAACGGCAGGAGGCAGGCATGGACCGGCAGATTTCGCAACGTATCGCCATGGCGGCGACCGGGGGGCTGGCGGGGCTGGCCTTCTTCGGGCTGGGTCAGATTCATGACTATAATCTGCTGCCCGAACGCGCCGCACTCGCGCTGACCGGCTTCACACTGGTGTTCTTTGTTGCGGTTCTGGGCATGGCGGGACCGCTTTCGCTGCGCCGGTCGGTGCTGACGGCCCTGCCGCTGGCGATGGTGGTCGGGCTGGGGCTGGCCTGGGCCAGCCTTGGCTATGTCTCTGCCGATCAGATGTTTGACACCCCGGCGGTGATCCTTGCCGCTCTGGCCCTGACCTTCCTGCCGCAACCCTTTCTGGTCGCAGCGCAACTCAGCCATTGGCGGGATTACCGGCTGCTTTTCATCGAAGCCTGGACCATCGTCATCCGCTACGCGGCGGCCTGGCTGTTCGTCGGTATTGTCTGGGCGGTCTTGTTCCTGTCGGATGCTCTGCTGAAAACCGTGGGCATCGGCTTTCTGGGTGATCTGATCAGCACGCCGTTCATCAGCCCTGTCATCACCGGCATCGCGCTGGGCCTTGGCATTGCCGTGGTGGACGAGATGGCCGATGTGATGTCGCCCTATCTGATCCTGCGGCTGCTGCGACTTCTGCTGCCGGTGTTGCTGCTTGTGGTGGTGCTGTTCCTCGTGGTGCTGCCGGTGCAGGGGCTGGATGGTCTGTTCGGCGCGCTGTCGGCGGCGGCGACGCTGCTGACTATTGCGGCCACCGGAGCGACGCTGGTCACATCGGCTGTCGACCAGTCGGATGAAGAGGCGGCGCGCGCCAGGCTGGTGCGCTGGGCCGCGCGGGCGATGGCGGTGCTGATCATCGCCCCCGCGGCGCTCGGAGCCTGGGCGGTCTGGTTGCGCGTGGCGCAATACGGCTGGACGCCCGAGCGCGTGCTGGGCGCCGTGATCGCCGGATTCGGGCTGGGCTATGGTGTGCTCTATGCCATTGCCGCGCTGCGTCTGGGTGGCTGGATGGCGCGTCTGCGGCAGGCCAATATCGTGATGGCGCTGCTGATCATCGCAGTTTCCGCCGCCCTGCTGACCCCGCTTCTGAACCCCGAAAGGATCGCGACGCGGAGCCAGCTTGCCCGGCTGGAGAATGGTCGGGTTCCGGTTGCACGTTTCGATCTCGGCGCGCTGCGAGACTGGGGCCGGCCAGGACGCGATGCGGTCGAAATGCTGAGACTGCGCGCGGCGGAGCCGGGGCAGGAGGCGCTGGCAGAGCTGTTCCGCCGCAAGCCTGCGACAGTCCCCGCACTGCCCGAGGATGCCGCTGCACTGCGTGAGGAACTCGCGACCCTGCTGCCGATGCGGCCCGCTACGGCCACGGCGCTGCGCGACCGGGTGCTGTCTGAACTGGCGGCGCCCGAGCTGGCAGACTGGCGCCAGACCTGCCTTCAGGACCTGCCGGGGGAGGGAGGCACCGCCTGTCTGATGATCGCCGGGGATTTCTGGCCGCATATCGCGGGGGACGAGGCGATGGTCCTGCTGTTGCGCGATGGCAGGCTGCTGGATGTCACCGGCTTCGGCTGGCCTGATGGCCTTTCGGAACGGCGGTATGTCACTCCTCTGCGCGGTGTCCTGCCGGAAGGGGCGGCAGCGGTGGCATTGATGCGGCAACTGGCGGAAGGCACACCCGAGTTTGTGCCGGTGCCGCTGAATGCCCTGCGCCTTGGCGAGGGTGAGCTGCCCCTGTTGCCCTAAGGGCTTTGTTAAGGCCCATGCCCTAGCCTCGTCGGAAATCTGAGGGGTTTTCGATGCACGGGCTGATCAACAGGGCAATCCAGTGCTTTCTGCGCGATACCTATGGGCACCCGCTGTGGTCGGCGGTGGCGCAGGCGGCTCAACCCGGTCTTGAAGGGTTTGAGCCGATGCTGCTTTATGAACCGGGCCTGACCGACCGGGTGATTGACGCCGCCGCGCGGCTGCTGGCACGGCCACGCGATACGGTGCTGGAGGATCTGGGCATCTATCTGGTGTCGCATCCCAACGTGCAGGGCCTGCGGCGCCTGCTGCGTTTCGGTGGAGCCACCTTCGTGGATTTCCTGCAATCGCTGGAGGAACTGCCCGGCCGCGCCCGCCTTGCCGTGCCCGATATCGACCTTCCGACGCTGGAATTGCAGGATCATTCCGCCACCGAATTCACCCTGATCTGCCGGTCTGCAATTCATGGGGCGGGGCATGTCGTGGTGGGGCTGTTGCGGGCCATGGCGGATGATTACGGGGCATTGTGTCTGGTTGATCACTGCGGCTCTGGCCCGGAGGGAGAGCGGATTTCCATTACGCTGGCCCAGGCCGGATTCAGCGCGGGTCGTCAGTTCGAGCTTGCCCGCGCGACGCCCGGGGCCACCCGATGACGGTCGCCTGTTTCGATGCAAGGGCCTTGGGTCTGCTCTTGCCGCTGCACTTGCATCTTGGCCCTGATGGCAGGCTCCGATCCTGCGGCCCGACGGCATTCAGGCTGTTGGGCGCGGCATCCGGCGCGGCGGATTTCTTCAGCCTGTTCGAAATACGGCGGCCTTCGGGCCTGAACAGCATGGGCCTCTTGCAGAAAGCCGCCGGGCAAAGGCTGTTCCTCGCCGCCCGGCATCTGCCGCAGACCCAGTTCCGCGCAATTGCCGTGCCGCTGGCGGGGGAGGGCGACATGCTGGTCAACCTGTCCTTCGGCATCGACATCATTGAGGCGGTGTGCCGTCACGCCCTGACCAGCGCCGATTTCGCGCCGACCGAGCTGGCGATGGAACTTCTGTATGTGGTCGAGGCGAAATCGGCTGTCACGGATGAGCTGCGCGGCCTGACGCTGCGGCTTCAGGGCGCCAAATCGGTGGCAGAAGAGCAGGCCGCAACTGACATGCTGACAGGATTGCGCAACCGCCGCGCGTTCGAGCTGGCCTTGTCCCGGATGATAGATGCGGCGCAGCCCTTCGGTCTCATGCATCTGGACCTGGATTTCTTCAAACAGGTGAATGACAGCCTGGGCCATGCGGCGGGCGATCATGTGCTGCGCGAGGTTGCGCGCATCCTTACGGTCGAAACCCGTCGCGGCGACACGCTGGCGCGGATCGGGGGGGATGAGTTCATGCTGCTTCTGCCCGGCGCGGCCGATCCGGCGCGGCTGACCGATATTGCGCAACGAATCATCGACCGCGTGTCCGAACCGATGATCTACGAGGGGGAGGTTTGCCGGATTGCTGCATCTGTGGGCATCACCATGTCGGGGTTCTACCAGACCCCCGAAGCGGCTGTGCTGATGCAGGATTCCGATTTGGCGCTTTATGCTGCGAAACATGCGGGCAGGGGATGCGCACGGATGCACCGGCCACAAGGCATGGTGCAGGGCGCCGGTCAGGCGCCCTGACGCGCCAACTCAGGTCGGGGTGGAAGGGGCGCCCCCCTCAAAATGATTGGGGCGGCTGTAATCACAAGGCGCTTCCTGCATCTGGAGGTGCAATTGCGTGCCGGTATAGGGATGGGCGCGGGCTACCGTCTCGTCAAAGTCGATCCCGAGGCCCGGCGCCTCTGGCGGCAGGATATAGCCATCTTCCCAGCGGATCGAATTGCGGATCAGCTTCTGGTGGAAAGCGCCACCCGTCTCGATGGTTTCGGCAATCAGCAGATTGGTGATCGAAGCCGCAAGGTGCACGTTCGCCGCCCATTCCACCGGCCCGGCATAAAGATGCGGGGCCATCTGGGCATTGAACACCTCGGCCATGGCGGCGATTTTCTTTGCTTCCCAGATTCCGCCGACCCGTCCCAGCGCAGGTTGCAGGATCTTCACCCCACCCGCACGCAGCAGGGTGCCGAATTCGGCCTTGGTCGTCATCCGCTCGCCCGTGGCCAGCGGCACGCGGACCGACTTGGCGACTTCGGCAAATTCCAGCAGATTGTCCGGGGGGATCGGCTCTTCATACCACAGCGGGTTGTAGGGCTCCAGCTCGCGTCCCAGACGGATCGCGCCGGGCGTGCTGAACTGGCCATGCGTACCGAACAGCAGGTCGACCCGGTCCCCCACCGCCTCGCGGATGGCGCGGCAGAAGGCGACCGAACGGGTGATATCGGACATGGCGGGTTCGTGTCCGCCCCGGATCGTGTAGGGGCCAGCGGGGTCGAACTTCACCGCCGTGAAGCCCAGATTCATGAAGCGCACCGCTGCTTCGGCTGCCATCTCGGGCGAGACCCAGAATTCAGCGCTTTCGCGGCCCGGTTCCGGATAAAGATAGGTGTAAGACCGGATGCGGTCATTGATGCGCCCACCCAGCAGCGCCCAGACGGGTCTGTTGCGCGCCTTGCCGAGGATATCCCAGCAGGCGATTTCCAGCCCTGAAAAGGCCCCCATCACGGTGGGATCGGGCCGTTGTGTGAAGCCTGAGGAATAGGCGCGGCGGAACATCAGCTCGATGTTTTCCGGGTTTTCGCCCTGCATGTGGCGTTCGAACACATCCTCGATCACCGCCTGCATGGCCTTTGGCCCCACGGTCGAGGCGTAGCATTCGCCATAGCCGGTAATGCCGTCATCGGTCGTCAGCTTCGGGAAAATCCAGTAGCGCCCACCCCAGCCGGGCGCCGGAGGCGCGACGATGAAGAGTTCCAGATCCTTCAGCTTCATGCGCTGTATCCCTGTCGCAGAGGGCGCGGGCCTGCGCTTCCCGTCGCCGGTTGCCCCTGTTTCACTGGGAAAGGCTAAGCCCGCAACGCGCGTGAGACCAGTGATTGTGCGACAAGAATGGCTCAGGCGCGACAATTTTCGTCGTAAATGTCAGGCGTGCGACCGGACGAAGTTCTGTGCCGGCAAACCGGCCCGAAAGTCGGGAAAGGTCAAGACATTTGCAGGACAAAGCAACAGAACATCAGGAATATCCCACACAGACCAGAGAGTCAGCGGGCTTCCTTCATGCGGATCATTTGGGCTGGGTTGTTCGATTTATACATGGCCGATACGGCGCAGGAAGCCGGATAGCGCCTCGGAAAATGCCTCAGGCGCATCGACGGGCGGCAGATGGCCGGAGCCGCGCAGCAGGCGGAACTCTGCCCCTGCGATCAATTCGGCGGTTTCGCGCACCAGATCGGGCGGAGTCGAGCCGTCCTCGCTGCCCGCAAGGGTCAGTGTCGGCAGCGTGAGGCTGGCGGTCGGCGTATAGAAATCCGTCCCGCCAATCGCGGCACAGGCGCCGATATAACCCTCGGGCGCACAGGCCAGCAGCCGTTCGCGCCACGGAAGATGGTGGCCCCCGGCTCGGAAGCGGCGGCTGAACCAGCGTTCCATCGTGGTGTCGGCCACGGCCTCCATGCCCTGATCTGATACCGATTGGGCGCGGGCCTGCCACTGGCTTTCGATCCCGATACGCGCGGCGGTGTTCGACAGTACCATACCGCGCACCAGTTCCAGGCGCTTCACGGCCAGCCCCTGTGCCACCAGTCCCCCCATCGACAGGCCGACGAATACGCAGTCCTTTACCCCCAGATGATCCAGCAGGCGCTCTGCATCGCGCACCAGTGCACCCATCGTATAGGGTGGGGCAGGCACGTCTGACCCGCCGTGACCACGATGGTCATAGCGGATGAGGCGCAGGCCAGGCGGCAGCAGCGGCAGCACTGCGTCCCACATCGTCAGGTCAAGTCCAAGCGCATGGGAAAAGACCACCGGCGCGCCGGTGCCCTCGTCGCGGTAGTTCAGGCGCAGATCGGGCAGGAAGGCCAGCGGCATGGCTCAGCCCCCGAAGCGGGACAGGGCCGAAGTGAACAGGCCCGCGTCTATATTGCCGCCAGAGGCGATGACGATAACGTCATCCCCCTCGATCTCGTCGGGGCGGAACAGGGCGGTGGCAAGGGCCACGGCGCCGCCCGGCTCCAGCACAATCTTCAACCGCGTGAAGGCCAAAGCGACGGCGTGCAAGGCCTCGTCATCCGTTACGGCAAAGCCGGGGCCGCAGAGCCGGCAGTTGATCGGGAAGGTCAGCGCGCCGGGGGCCGGGGTAACGATGGCATCGCAGAGCGACCCGGCCTGCCGGGCGTTACGACAAACCTCACCGCTGGCAAGGCTGCGGGCCGTATCGTCAAAGCCTTCGGGTTCGGCCGGGCGGGGGCGCAGGCCCGGCATCCGGCTTTCCAGTGCAAGACCCACACCGGCAGTCAATCCGCCGCCGCCGCAGGGGATGATGACATCGGCCTGCCGGATACGGTGTTCCGTCGCCTGTTCGGCGATTTCAAGGCCGCAGGTGCCTTGCCCGGCGATGACCTCCGGCTCGTCATAGGGCTTGATCAGGGTCAGCCCGCGCTCTGACGCGATCCGGGCGCCGATGGCATCACGGTTTTCCCGTTCACGATCATACAGCACAACTTCAGCCCCGAGGGCGCGGGTGTTGTCGATCTTCAGGCGCGGCGCGTCGCCGGGCATGACGATCACACAGGGCGCGTGATGGCGCTGAGCGGCCAGCGCCACCCCCTGCGCGTGATTGCCCGAGGAATAGGCGATGACACCGGCCTCGCGCTGTTCGGCGGACAGGGCAGAGACCGCTGACCAGCCGCCGCGAAACTTGAAAGAGCCGGTATGTTGCAGGCATTCGGCCTTTACCCAGACCCGGCGCCCGGCGATGTCGTTCAGGAAGGCAGATCCCAGCAGCGGCGTGCGCAGCGCATGCCCGGACAGCCGGGCGGCCGCGGCCTCGATATGGGTGATGTCGATCATGCCATGCTCCTGATCCAGCGATGCAGGGCATCGACGGCTTCGGTTTCGTCGAGGAAGGGGATATGGGCGCGGTCCGGCACATCGGCAAAGATCATGTCGGGGCGGCGGCGGCGCATCTCTGTCGCGGTGGCCTCGGACAACAGATCGGAATTGGCGCCCCGGATCAGCGCAACCGGCAGGTCTGCCAGCGCGTCGAACAGCGGCCAGGCTTCCGGCAGATCGCCCTTGAAGGCGGCAAGGAAAGCGTCGCGCAGCGCCGGGTCATAGGTGATGCCAAGCCCGCGCTCAGTGGGCTGATAATGCAGTCGTGCTTCCTCCAGCCAGCGGGTTGCGGGCACATTGGCGAAGCCCGGCATGTTGCGGGGCAGGGCCTCGGCCAGCGCTTCGTAACTTTTGGCGCGGGGATTATGGCCGATGTAGTCGAAGATCCGCTCCAGCCCCGGACGTTCGATCACCGGGCCGATGTCGTTCAGCGCGACGCCGCGCAGACGATCCTTTGCGGTGGCGGCAAGGAACATGGCAATGAGCCCGCCGCGCGAAGTGCCCAGAACAGCGGCTTTGTCGATTTCCAGATGATCCAGCAGGCGCAGCGCATCCTGCGCCTCCTGCGGCACGGTGTAGGTCTCGGCGCCGGTCCACTGGCTTTCTCCGCGTCCGCGATAATCCATGCGGATCAGCCGGACGGGCGGCAGATGCGGGATCATATAGGCGAAATCGCCCATGGTGCGGGTAAGGCCGGGCAGGCAAAGAACCGGAAGCCCCGCGCCTTCGTCCTTGTAGGCAAGGCGGGCGCCGTCTGTGGCGGTGAAGAAGGCGGTCATGGCAGAAGATCCGTCAATGAGGAAAGGTCGCGGGCGATATGGTCGGGCCGTCCGGGCAGGCGGTCGACCGGCGCGCCGATGCGGTTGACCCAGAGCGTGCGGAAGCCGAAGGCGCTGGCGCCTGCCACGTCCCAGCCGTTCGAGGAAACGAAGAGCACCTCGGGCGGGGGTACGTCAAAGTGTGCGGTCACTAGCGCATAGACCGACGGGTCCGGCTTGTAGATGCCCAGATCCTCGACCGAAAGCACGGCGTCCAGCAGGGGCGCGACACCGGCGGCACGGGTGGCAGAGGACAGCATGGCGGGCGTGCCGTTCGACAGGATTGCGCGGGGCAGGCCGCGCGTCTGCACCGCCTTCAGCATCGCGGGCACCTCCGGATAGGCGGGCAGTTCGTCGTAAAGCGCCAGCAGACGGGCGCGCAGCGCCGCCTCTTCCAGCCCTGCCGCCTCCATCGCCCAGTCCAGCGCCTCGGCGGTGACCGAGGCAAAATCGGCATGGTCGCGCATCAGACTGCGGAGCCAGGTGTATTCAAGCTGTTTACGCCGCCAGTCATCGGCCAACCGGGGCCAGAGCCCGGCCAGCCGGGTATCGCTGGCCGCCGCCGCGCGTGCCGCACCCGCCACGTCGAACAGCGTGCCGTAGGCATCGAAAACCACCACTGAAACCTGCATCACGCACCTCCGGGCGCCAAACTGGCACAGGGGCAGGGCAGACGAAAGGGGGGCAGCGGCGGTTCGTCACGCTTGCCCCGCGCCGATCCAGCCCCTAAACCCGTCGGCGCGAGACAGGAGAAGCGCGATGGCCCGTGGCACTGAACCCCTTCCCGACCGCGCCGCATCGAAACGTGTGGGCGCGCTGGCCGGGCTGAAACCCTTCCTTGCGCCCTATCGGTTCATGGTGATCGGCGCGCTTGCCGCGCTGACGCTGACCGCCACGGTCAGCCTGATCCTGCCGCTGGCGGTGCGGCGTGTCGTCGACAATTTCAACTCTGCCGCCGGGCTGCTGGATCAGTATTTCGGGGCGGCGCTGCTGATCGCCGCCGCTTTGGCGCTGGGCACCGGGGCACGCTATTACCTTGTCACCCGGCTGGGCGAGCGGGTTGTGGCCGATATCCGCAGCGCGTTGTTCAACCGCGTTTCGAGCCTGTCGCCCGCCTTCTTCGAACGTATCCTGACCGGCGAGGTTCTGTCGCGGCTGACCACCGACACGACGCTGATCCTGTCGGTGATCGGCTCTTCCGTCTCGGTCGCGCTGCGCAATGTGCTGCTGCTGCTGGGGGGGCTCGGCTTCCTGTTCTGGACCTCGCCGAAACTGACCGGCCTTGTTCTGCTGGTGGTGCCGGTGGTGGTGGTGCCAATCGTGGTGATGGGGCGCAAGCTGCGCAGGCTCAGCCGCGACAATCAGGACTGGATCGCCGCTTCGTCGGGATCGGCCTCTGAAGCGTTGCAGGCGGTTCAGACCGTGCAGGCCTATACGCATGAGGGCCGCACCCGCGCCGCTTTCGCCGATGTGACCGAGAAATCCTATGCTTCGGCGCAGGCGCGGATCGGCACGCGGGCGGTAATGACGGTCATCGTGATCTTCCTCGTCTTTGCCGGGATCGTCGGTGTGCTGTGGATCGGTGCGCGCGACGTGCGCGAGGGCGCGATGACGGCGGGCGAGCTGGTGCAGTTCGTCATCTATGCCGTGATGGTGGCGGGCGCCGTGGGCGCGCTGTCGGAAATCTGGGGCGAGTTACAGCGCGCGGCGGGCGCGACCGAGCGACTGGTGGAACTGCTGCATGCCAAGGACACGGTGCAAGACCCGCCCGAGCCCAGGGTGCTGCCGCGCCCGGTGCGGGGTGAAATCGCCTTTGAGGGCGTGCGTTTCCATTATCCGACGCGGCCCGAAAGCTCTGCCCTGAACGGGGTGGACCTGCATGTGCGGGCGGGCGAGACAGTGGCGCTGGTCGGCCCTTCCGGCGCGGGCAAGACCACGATCCTGCAACTGCTGCAACGGTTCTACGACCCTCAGGAGGGGCGCATCACGCTGGACGGGATCGACCTGCGCGACATGGCGCGCGGCGATTTCCGGCAGGTCATGGCGCTGGTGCCGCAAGACCCGGTGATCTTCGCCACCTCCGCACGCGACAATATCCGCTTCGGCCGCCCCGAGGCGAGTGATGCCGAGGTGGAGGCCGCCGCCCGCGCCGCCGCCGCGCATGATTTCCTGACCGCGCTTCCCGAAGGCTATGACACCTTCCTGGGCGAGCGCGGGGTGATGCTGTCGGGCGGGCAGAAACAGCGTGTGGCCATCGCCCGCGCCATCCTGCGCGATGCGCCGGTGCTGCTGCTGGACGAGGCGACCTCGGCGCTGGATGCGGAAAGCGAACGTGCGGTGCAGGCGGCGGTGGATCGTCTGGCCGAAGGGCGCACCACGCTTGTGGTGGCGCACCGTCTGGCCACCGTGAAACGCGCCGACCGTATCGTGGTGTTCGAGGGCGGCAAGATCGTCGCGCAGGGCAGCCATGACGCGCTGGTGGCCGAAGGCGGGCTTTATGCCCGTCTCGCGCGGCTGCAATTTACCGATGGTACGGCCTGATCCCGCTCAAGGGGGAAAATTGCCGCAGAATGTTCACTGGAACCCGGTGCCGATGCGGGGCATGCTTTTCCTGAAGGGGCCGCGCATGTCGCTGCGGCCGGTACAGGTGGGAGAATGTCATGGGTCTGTGGTCGTTCGTGAAGGATGCCGGGTCGTCGCTGTTTGGCTCGAAAGCTGAGGCTGCCGAGGCACCGGACGCGGCTGCCGCCAAGGAAGAGGCGCTGAAGAAAGAGGTTGAGAATCTGGGCCTTGATGCCAGGGATGTGCAGATCAGGGTCGAGGGCGACAAGGTCAAGTTGACCGGCAAGGCCGCAACGCCGGAAGCGCAGGAAAAGATCATCCTCGCCGTGGGCAATGTCGATGGTGTGGCCGAGGTCGAGGCCGAAGATCACCCCGATGCCCCCGCGCCGGTGTTCCACACCGTCAGGAAGGGCGATACGCTGTCGGCCATCGCCAAGGCGACGCTGGGTAACGGCAACCGCTATATGGAAATCTTCGAGGCCAACAAGCCGATGCTGAGCCACCCCGACAAGATCTATCCGGGCCAGATGCTGCGTATCCCGCAGAAGTGATGCCGCGCGGGCGGCCCCTCCGCCGCCCGCTGTTTCTGACGCTGCGTCGGTCAGGGCGGGACGTAGCGTAGCCTCCAGACCGCTTTGCTTGCGGCAAGGCCCGGAAATCCGCATTCTGGCAGAGAGGAGACCGCCCGGTCGTCGCATCACGCGCGGAACCGGCGGCAGGGGAGGAATTGACGGATGGGAAGCTTTGCCAATGTCGCCGACATCAAGGCGATCGAGGCCGAAATGGGCTGGGCCGAACGTGACATGGCCCGTAGCATTCACGACTTCATCGGCCGCGCGGCCAAGGCTCATGGAGCCCGCCCCGCTGTGACCTACATGCTGACTTCCGGTCCTGCCGATCCTTCGGAAACCCTGACGTGGTCCGAACTTTTCGGCAAGGTCACCCAGGCCGCCAACCTGTTCCGCAGTCTGGGCGTTGGCGAAAAGGATGTGGTGGCCTTCGTGCTCCCCAACAGCTCGGAAACCGTGCAGGTGCTGCTGGGCGGAATGGTCGCGGGGATCGTCAACCCGATCAATCCGCTGCTGGAACCCGAACAGATCAGCGCGATCCTGCGCGAGACCAATGCCAGGGTTGTCGTCACTTTGCGCGCCTTCCCCAAGACCGACCTGTCAGCCAAGGTGGCCGAGGCGGTGAAATACGCGCCTTCGGTCAAGACGGTGCTGGAGGTCGACCTGCTGCGCTATCTGAAGCCGCCGAAGAAATGGATCGCGCATTTCCTGCGCCCCAGATCGCCGGTCGGACATCATGCAAATGTCAAAAGTTTCCATGCCGAGATACGCAAACATCCGGCTGACCGCCTGACCTTTGCCGATACGCGCGAGGATCGTGTGGCCGCCTATTTCCACACCGGCGGCACGACCGGCATGCCGAAGGTGGCGCAGCACAAAGTCTCCGGCATGGTCTATAACGGCTGGCTGGGGCACCGGCTGCTGTTCCGCGAAACCGATACGGTGATGTGCCCGCTGCCGCTGTTCCATGTCTTCGCGGTCTATCCGATCCTGATGTCCATGATCGCCTCAGGCGCACATGTGATCTTTCCGACGCCTGCCGGTTATCGCGGCGAGGGCGTGTTTGACAATCTGTGGAAGCTGATCGCGCGCTGGAAGGTGACATATCTGATCACCGTGCCCACCGCGTTGGCCGCGCTGATGCAGCGCCCGCTTGATGCCGATGTCAGCACGCTGCGCGGCGCCTTCTCCGGTTCGGCGCCCTTGCCCATTGAGCTGTTCAACCGCTTCGAAAAAGCGACTGGCGTGCAGATCATCGAAGGTTACGGCCTGACGGAATGCACCTGCCTTGTGTCCTGCAACCCGCCTTCGGGGGCCAAGAAGACCGGCTCTGTCGGCATCCCGTTCCCCTATACCCATGTCCGCATCCTGCATGCCGACGGCAATGGCGGCTTCCGCGAATGCGGTGTCGATGAGGTTGGCGAGATCTGCGTGGCCAATCCCGGTGTCTTCGAGGGGTCAACCTATACCGAGGTCGACAAGAACCGCTCACTGTTTGCCGAAGGCCGCTATCTGCGTACCGGCGATCTGGGGCGGCTGGATGCCGAGGGCTATCTGTTCATCACCGGGCGGGCGAAGGATCTGATCATCCGGGGCGGCCATAACATCGACCCGGCGCTGATCGAGGAAACCCTGATGCGGCACGAGGCGGTGGCCTTTGTGGGTGCCATCGGTCAGCCCGATGCCCATGCGGGTGAACTGCCCTGCGCCTATGTCGAGTTGGTAAAGGGGGCAAGCGTGACCGAGGCGGAGCTTGCGGCTTTTGCCAGGGAGCATATCCCCGAACGCGCCGCCGTGCCGAAACACGTCGAAATCCTGCCCGAACTGCCCAAGACTGCCGTGGGCAAGGTGTTCAAACCCGATCTGCGCCGCATGGCAATCCGGCGGGTTCTGGATGCCGCGCTCGCCGCCGAAGGTCTGGAAGCGCGCGTGGTCGAGGTGGTCGAGGACAAGAAGCGTGGCCTCACCGCGAAACTCGCGCCGAAGGCCGAGGGGGATCGCGTGGCGCAGGTGCTGGGCAATTTCGCAACCGCCTGGGACTGGCAGGGCTGAGGGCTGTCAATTGTCGGTGTCGATCCAGATCGTCACCGGCCCCTGATTGACCAGTTCCACATCCATATCGGCGCCGAAGATGCCATTGGAGGTGGGTAGACCCTCCGCCTGCATCCGCGCAGTGAAGTACTCATAAAGCCGCTTCCCTTCAGACGGGGGTGCGGCGGTCGAAAATCCGGGGCGGTTGCCGCGCAGATCGGCGGCCAGCGTGAACTGGCTGACGATCAGACAGGCGCCGCCGATGTCGCGCACCGACAGGTTCATCTTGTCCTTGTCATCGCGGAAAATGCGCAGCCTGGCGATCTTCGTCGCCAGCTTATCCGCATCGGCTTCTGTATCGCCCTGCATGGCACAGACGAGGATCATCAGCCCGGCGCCGATCTCCCCTGTCACACTGCCGTCCACAGTGACCTTCGCGCGCGAAACGCGCTGGACGATGGCCCTCACAACTCGGACCGCCAGGGCGGATTGGCGCCCGCGCGCGAAACGGTCACGGCCGCCGCGCGCGTGCCAAGGCTCAGCGCCGCGTCCAGCACCGTATCGGGCAGGGTGACCAGAGCCTGCTTCGTCAGCACACCCGCCTCGTCCAGCGCCGCCAGAACGCCCGCGTTGAACGTATCGCCCGCGCCTACCGTATCAGCCACAGTCACCTTGGTTGCCGCAACGAAGCGATCCTGCGTTGCCGTCACCGCCCGCGCACCCGCCGCGCCCTCGGTGATGAACACCAGCTTCGGCCCCTGCGCGACAATCCCCCGCGCGAGCGCCGAAACCTCGCCCGGACCCAGCAGCCAGTGCAGATCCTCGTCCGACAGTTTCACGATATCGGCCCGCGCGATCATCCGCTCGATCCGCGCGCGATATTCCGCTTCTTTGCCGGCAATGAAACCGGGCCGGATATTGGGGTCGATCATCGTCACCCGCATGCGGGCCTCGCGCGCCTGCAATGCCTCATAGGTGCTTGCGGCAGGGTCGTTTACCAGGCTGATACCGCCAAAGAACAACGCGGCCGCGTCGGTCGGCAATTCGGGCAGTTGATCGACCGACAGCATGCGCCCCGCCGTACCCTCGTCATAGAAGGCATAGGTCGCCTGACCGTTCACCAGCTTGACGAACGCCACCGTCGTCGGCCGTCCTGACCGCGCCAGAAACCGCGTATCCACATTCGAGGCTTCCAGCGTCTCGGCCAGAATCTCGCCCAGCATGTCGGTCGAGACGCCTGAAAAGAAGGCTGAGGCCGCGCCCAGCCGCCCCAGCGCGATGGCGGTATTGAACACCGCCCCCCCGGCATAGGGTGCGAAACAGGGCTCGCCCGCCGTGCTTTCGCGCGGCAACATATCGATCAGCGCCTCGCCACAGCTCAGAATCATCGCAACCTCCCGAAGTTTCGGCGCTTATATCCGAAAAAGCGATGTTAGCGCAAACATCGTCTTTGCTCCTTGCAAAATACTCCCGGAGGGGACGCCCGGAACGGGCGGGGGAGGCAGGCAGCCTCCCCTCGGCGCCTCACGCCCCGAAATACGGCGAGAGATGGGCGCGCACCCGGTCCAGCACGGTGGCGCCTTCCAGATCGGGCACGAAAGTCTCGCCGGTGATCGCCTCGAAAGCCTGAATATAGACGGCGCTCGTCGCCTCGATCATCTCTGCGGGGATCTCGGGGATGGCATCCTTGTAGGGGTCACAGCGCGCCGCGACCCAGGCGCGGATAACATCCTTGTCAAAGCTCGGCGGCCGCGTCCCGTCACGCAGGGCGGTTTCATAGCCGTTGGCCAGCCAATAGCGGCTGCTGTCCGGGGTATGGATCTCGTCCGCGATCAGGATATTGCCGTCCAGATCCACACCGAATTCGTATTTCGTATCGACAAGGATCAGCCCGCGTTCGGCCGCCATCTGCTGTCCGCGCGCGAACAGCGCCAGCGCCTTGGTGGAAACCTCGTCCCATTGTGCCTGGCTCAGCAGGCCCTGTTCCACGATCTCTGTGGCCGTCAGCGGCTCGTCATGGCCACCGTCGAAGGCTTTCGACGTCGGCGTGATGATTGCCTGCGGCAACGCCTCGTTGTCGCGCAGCCCGTCGGGCAGGGTATGGCCATACATCTGCCGCTGCCCCTTTTTGTAAAGCGTCAGCACCGAGGTGCCGGTGGTGCCCGCCAGATAGCCGCGCACCACGATCTCCACCGGCAGGATGGTCAGCCGCTTGCCGATCACCACATTGGCATCCGGGTAGGCCACGACGTGATTGCCGCAGATATCGGCGGTGCGGTCGAACCACCAGCGCGCGACCTGCGTCAGCACCTGCCCCTTGTAGGGGATCGCCGCCAGAATCCGGTCGAAGGCCGAGATCCGGTCAGACGAGATCAGGATGCGGCGGCCCTCGGGGAAGTCGGGCGTCGGCGGCAGGTCATAGCAATCGCGGACCTTGCCGAAATAGGGGCTGGGCAGTTCCGGGATACGGGCTTCGGTCAGAACACGCATGGGGGCCTCCGGTCGCGGGTTGGCTGCCTATCGCGCGCGGGCGGGGGGCTGTCAACCTTGTGCCCCCTCATCCCAGATAGCCTTTCTGGTTGGCCCAGGCGAAGGCCCCGGCTACGATCAGCGCCATCAGGATGGCAAAGGCGATCTTCCAGGCGCTGTACGGCCGTTCGCCCTGCACCTTGCCGGTCTGGCCGTTGACGACGAAGCGATAGCTCTTGCCGTTGTATTTATAGGCCGCCATCCAGATCGGCAGGAGCACATGTTTGAAGGTTTCCGCCGAATAATCGGTGTCGACCGATGTGATGCGCTGTTCGTCACCGCCGATGTCGCGGCGCACATCCTGCGCGATGACCTGCGCCATCTCCTCACGCGCGCGAGCCCAGCCTTCCTCCAGCCCGACGGTGTAGCCTTCGGCGGTGAACCCGGCGAGGTAATCCTCGCGGTAGGGTTCCAGACGACCCAGATCCCAAGGGGCGAGCGCATCGGTATAGCGGCGGGG
>NZ_LJSC01000027.1:76395-77222 GCF_001303875.1 Gemmobacter sp. LW-1
CCGCCGTACCCGGCCGCTTGCGTGATACCAGCGTGTCTTGCGCACCTGTTCCTGACGGCTTTTGCCATCGACGGTGACAGTGCGGGTTTCATAGTAATATTCGCCGCGTTGCCCGGTATAGGCGCTGCGGGTTTCGGCATCGAACGTCCAGTAGGGCACATAAAGCCCGTTCAGCGCCCGGCCCTTCCGGGCATATTCCACAAGACCGTTCGGGGCGAACCACAGGCTGCCCAGCCATTTGCCCATGGCTGAACGGGCCGTACGTTCATCCAGTTGGAACGGGATCAGCGCCTGCGGCTTGATCTGCCGGTTGGTGCCGGTGCCGATGACCACGGGCGTGGCACAGAACGGGCATTCGGTGGCATGTTCGGCGCCGCGAAACTCGACCAGCGCGCCGCAGGAGGGGCAGGGGGTGGTGCGCACCTCCTCCATCGCGCCGGGGGGCAGGGCATCACGCAGGGCAGCGGTCAGGTCATGTTCTCCCAGGGCCCGCGTCCGGCCTTCCAGCGCGGCCTCGGGGATGGACTGTACATGGCCACAATGATCGCAGCGCAATTGCGTCTGTCCGGGGGCGAATCGCAGATCCGCCCCGCAGGATTCGCACGGGAAATGCCGTTCGGTTCCGTCCAAGGCTCAGGCTCCGGGCGGCGGCGGGGGGGGCACCTGCGCGAAAAGCCGGCTGAGTTCGGTGTCGGCGGCGGTTTTCCAGCCGTCCTGACCGGCGGTCCAGACCATGCTGTCGCGCGACAGCCCGCCCGACAGCGCCATGGCTTGCAACTCTGCCTCGGTGAACGGACCTTTCGTCGCGCCATTCTCGGCGACATGCC
>NZ_LJSC01000028.1:0-44844 GCF_001303875.1 Gemmobacter sp. LW-1
TGGAACATCTGCGCTCGGTCGTGGGCTTCCGTGGCTATGCCCAGCGTGACCCGCTGTCGGCGGGTAGGCGTTATGGGACACCGGCCCCAGTACCACTCCGTCTGCGCCGCGCGCCTCGGCGATCACCGCATCGGGGATGGTCGTGCCCTCAGCCTCCAGCGCGGGAAAGCCGATATCGCGGCGCGTGAGACTCAGACCCAGCCCGTAGCGCGCCTCAACGGCGCGCAGGACAGTTTCGGTGGCGGCCGCGATCTCTGGCCCGATCCCGTCACCGGGAAGCAGCAGCAGCTTCATGGGTGGCCCCCTCAGCGGAACGGCCACGGCAGATCAAGCTGCGCTTGCAGCAGCCCTGCCGGGAAGTTCAGGTTCAGCATGTAGGCGATGCCCAGGATGAAACCGGCGGCGGCGGCGGTCAGGATCACGCTCTGCACCCAGCCTGCGCGGGCACGGATACGCAGGAACGCCAGGAAGAAGGCGATCATGGCGGCGTAGAACCCGACCAGAGCCGACACGAGCACCAGCCCGCCGATCCAGCCCAGCCCCCCCCAGAGCCGCCCATAACCGGGTTGCCCGACAAGCTCGCCATCCAGTTCGCTGTCGAAATGGGCAACATGGCCGCGGTGCCCTGCCACCAGTTCCGGCAGCAGCCACAGGACCATGGCGATCCCGACAACGGCAGCGGAAGCGGGGAAGACCAGCGCAAGGAAGCTTTGCCCCAGCGCATCGGTCAGCCCCAGTGCCAGGAAGCCCAGCATCAGTGCCGCAAAGACGATCTGCGGCGCGCGCGAGGTCCAGCGGCCTTCATGCTCCGGCGTGTCGGCATCTGCCGAAACCACATGCCCCTGATCATCAACCCGGTTGCGCAGGCCGAAGATCACCGAAGCCAGCGCCATCAGGCCGATCACGATGACGCCCGGACGGGTGAGGAAGCCCCAGTCGTAGAATTGCAGCGCCTGATAGAAGTAGGTCTCGGCCTGCGGGGCCAGAACGAAGCCGATCAGCAAGGCCGGACGCGGCCAGCCGAAGCGCTTCATCAGAACGCCCACCACGCCGACGAATAGCAGCGCCAGCAGGTCGCCGATATCGCGCGTTGCCTGGAAGGCGGCAAAGCAGATCAGCGAGATCATGAAGGGCGCCAGCAGCGGGAAGCGGATCTGCGTCAGGCGCGAGATCGGCACTGCCAGCAGAAGGCAGATGCCTGCCCCCATGATATTGGCGACGGCCAGCGACCAGATCACCGAATAGGTGACGTTCAGGTTGGCCTGCACCATCGAAGGGCCCGGCTCGATCCCCAGCAGGACCATACCGCCCAGAAACACCGCCATGGAGCCGGAGCCGGGAATGCCGAACAGCATGGTGGGCAGCAGCGCGCCCCCCTGCATCGCATTGTTGGCGCTTTCCGGCGCAACCACACCGCGCGGATCGCCGGTGCCGAAGGTCTCGGGGTTTTTCGAGGTCTGCACCGCATGGCCATAGGCAATCCAGTCGACAACCGATCCGCCCAGACCGGGAATGGCCCCGATCATGCAGCCCATGCCAGAGCAGCGCAGCGACAGCCAGATATTGCTGTACCAGTCGCGGAAGCCCGCGCCCCAGCCCTTGCCCAGCGCAGGCTGGTCGGAAATCGCGGCATTGCGGCGGAGCAGATCCGAAATCTCGGGAATGGCGAACAGGCCAAGGCCGACGATGACCAGCGGAATGCCGTCATAGAGATAGTCCAGCCCGAAGGTCATGCGGAACTCGCCCGTTGCGGGTGCCCCGCCGATCGAGCCGATCAGCAGACCCACCGCACAGGCCGCCAGCCCCTTGGGCAGGCTGCGACCGGCCAGAACCGCCACCATCGACAGGCCGAACAGGGCCAGCATGAACAGTTCGGCCGAGCCGAACATCAGGATCAGCGGCCGTGCCACCACGACGAAGCCGGTCAGCACGACTGCGCCGAAAATCCCGCCGAACATCGAGGAAATGAACGCCGCCGACAGTGCCCGTGCGGCCTGCCCCTGCCGGGCGAGCGGAAAGCCGTCCAGCACCGTCGCCTGACTGGCCGACGACCCCGGAATCCCCATCAGCACCGACGAGAACGTGTCCGAAGTCGGGATCACCGCGACAAGGCCGATCAGCATGGCCAGCGCCGAGATTTCATCCATTCCGTAAAGAAACGGCATCAGCAGCGACAGACCCGCAATCCCGCCAAGGCCGGGGATCACCCCGATCACCAGCCCGACGGCAACGCCAAGAAACATGTAAAGCAGATGGTCGAAGGTCAGCAGCGCATGCAGCGCGGCAAATAGGGTATCGGCCACGGAAAGTCCTCCGAGGTTGGGTCAGGTCAGGAATGGGGAAAGGTCGGACGGGGTGGCCGCCTCACGAAGCCACCCCAGGGGTCAGCCGGATGGCAGAGGGCTCATTCGCCCAGCCGGACCCCGTAATCCGCCGCCAGCATGTCGACGACATTCTTGCGGTTCTCGGGCGAAATGGTGGTGCCCTTTTCAAACAGGGCCTGCGCCAGCGCGCCCGTCACCTGTTCGTAATTGCCCAGCACCGCTTCCTTGTTGGCCTGATAGTCCGCGTCGGACTTCATGGCCTCAAAGGCCGCCTGATAGGTGGCAACGATGTCATCCGGCGTATCTTTGGGCAGGAAAGCCATCTTCTGCGCCGGGAAGCCTGCGGTGAAGAAGGCAACATAGGCGTCGTAATCGGCACCCGACGGCTTTTGCCCGGTCATCATTTCATAGGCTTCGGGGAAGCTCGGCAGGTCGGGGAAGTTCGGGTCGCGCACGATATTGCCCGCCTCGTCCAGCACCCCCCAGGAGAACAGCGGAACCGCCTGACCGGCCTCGACCAGCGGGGTCACGTTGGTGATGAAAGCCGACGAGGTCTGGTAGTCAATGTTCGTCTCACCGCGCTCGAAGGCCAGACGGCCATCGCCACGCCCTTTGAAGCCGAAGACATGCTGGACTTCCAGCCCGAGCAGACGGAACCCCAGCAGCGGCACGAGGTCAAGCGAGGTCGCGCCCTGACTTGCATAGGTCAGCTTCTGGTCTTTCAGCTTGGCGATGTCGGCGGGCGCGGCAATGCCAAGGCCCGGCGCCCCATAGACAACGCCGCCGGTCGGCGAGGCCATGGCGACCTTCCAGTCCTTGTATTCATATTTCACGCGCGGATCGCCCAGCAGATAGGGAAACTGGGTCGAGCCCGAAGTGCCCAGCAGCGTCAGCCCGTCGGGCTTGGCGCGGGCGGCAAACAGGTTGGCACCCTTGGTGGAGCCACCGCCGGGCTCGTTCACCACCACAACGGTGGGATTGCCCGGCAGATACTTGCCCAGCAGCGGCGCGTTAAAGCGCGCCCAGGTATCCGAACCGCCGCCGGCCGAAAACGGAATGATCCATTCGATCGTCTTGCCCGAGAAATCGGTTTCGGCCCAGGCCGCGCCCGCACCAGCCGGAAGCATCGCCGCCGCCAGTGCCAGACCAAGCGCCCTGCGCCGGGTAAAAGTGGTAAAATCGGTCATTCTGTCCTCCCCATGACGTGGCAGGCAGCTTTACGCATGCCCTACCGCCCTTGCCTTCTCCTCCGAGGCACGGCTTGATGGCATCTTATTAGCGCCCCTACCTGTCCAGAACCTGTCCGGCCGGAAAATGCGAATCGCACTTATCGAAGATAACGCCCCACTTGCGGATGCGATCAAAAACAGCCTGCAAGATCATGGGCTTGGCGTAGACCATCTGGCGAATGGCCTGGACGGGGAAGCCTTCCTTGCTCAATCCCGGGTTGATGTAGCCATCATTGATGTCAATCTTCCGGGTCTGGACGGCCTGTCCATCGTCCGCGCCATGCGGCGGTCCGGCAATGCCACGCCCGTACTGATTCTGACGGCCATGGGCAAAACATCCGAGCGGGTGACGGGTCTTGAGGCCGGGGCCGACGATTATCTGGTAAAACCATTCGAGATGGCAGAGCTGATTGCCCGCCTGCGTGCGCTCGCCCGGCGGCGACCGATGCTTCAGGCACGCGAAGAAAGCGTCGGCAGTCTGTCCTTCGACCGGGAGGCCCGCGTCCTCAGCGGGCCGGCCGGCCCCATTGACCTGCCCCGTCGCGAAATGGCGCTGTTTGCCTGCCTTCTGGAAAACCGCGGTCGCATCGTCGCGCGCGAACATATCTCGGATACGCTTTATGGCACCGGCACCGAAGTGGAGCCGAATGCCATCGAACTTCTGGTCTCGCGCCTGCGCCGCAAACTGGGGGATACCGGCGTGGCGATCCGCACCGCGCGCGGGCTGGGCTACATGCTGGACGAGGACAACGCGTGAAGCGCCCGCTGTCGCGCCTGTCGCTGCGCGGGCGGCTGTTCCTGCTGCTGGTCACCCCGCTTGTCGTGCTGGCCACGGTGCTGAGCATTTCGCGCTTCGTGCAATTCTCGCACCTCTCCCGGCAAATCTACGACAACACGCTTTACACCGTCGCCCTGACCATTTCGCGCGATGTGATGCTCAGCGAAGGCGACATGCTGGCCGATCAGTTGCTGGCAGCGCTGACGCAATCGCTGGGCGACCGGATCTATTACCGGATCACCGGGCCGGACGGCGCCTATATCACCGGCTATTCCGCCGCCCCCCGACGCCCCGAAGGGAAGGAACCCGAACCCGGCGTGCCACTGTATTTCGACACGACGGTGAATGGCCTGCCCGGACGGGCGCTGACGCTGATCGACACGGGCACCGACCCCGATACGCCCGGCGTTGTCACCATCGAAGTCTGGCAGACGGTTGAGCAGCGCAATACCTTCAGCCGCGAGCTGATTGCGCAGACCATCGCGCATTTCTCACTAATCGTGCTCGCGGCGGCCTCGCTCGTCTGGTTCGGCATCACCTTCGGCCTGCGCCCCCTGCGCGAGTTGGAAGAGGCGATCCTCGCCCGCAGCCCGGATGACCTGCGCCCGATCCGCCGCTGGGTGCCGCCCGAATTGCGCACGCTGGTCGGGGCCACCAATTCGTTGTTCCAGCGGCTGACCCGCGCCTTTGCCCTGCGCGACGCCTTCATCTCGGATGCCGCGCATCAGGTCCGCAATCCCATCGCCGCCCTTCAGGCCCAGGCCGAAGCCGCCCAAAGCGCCCCTGACGAGGCCACCCTGCGGCGCCGACTGGCCGAGGTCGTCACCACGGCGCGCAGCACCGGACGCCTGACCAACCAGCTTCTGTCGATGGAGCGGGTCCGGGGCCGCGATCTGCGCTCACTGTCCGAGACGGTCGATCTGGTGGCATTGACCGGCGACGTCACCCGAGACTTCGCCGCGCGTTTCCTGGCGGGGGGCGGTGAGGTCACTTTTGATGTCATCGGCACGGCCCGCCCGATACAGGCGGATACCGTACTCCTGCGCGAAATGCTGGCCAATCTTCTGGACAATGCCCAGATCTATGCAGGCCCGAAGGCACAGATCGCGGTGCGGGTGGAGTTCACGCCGGATGCCGCGATGATTGAAGTGGCCGACAACGGCCCCGGCATCCCGCCACATCTGCATGAAAGGGTGTTCGACCGTTTCTACCGGCTGGACCATGACACGGTGGCGGGCTGCGGCCTTGGCCTCGCCATTGTGCGCGACATCGCCCAAAGCCACGGTGGCAGCGCCGAGGTGCGCCCCGATACACAGGGCTGCACCCTGCGCATCCGTCTGCCGGGTTAAAGCGGCGCGATCGTCACGCCCGCCGCCTCCAGATCGCGGCGCAGGCCGCGCGCAATGGCCAGCGCACCTGCGGTATCGCCGTGCAGGCAGATCGTGTCGATCCGGCAGGGAATGCGCCTGCCCGATTCCGCGATGATGGCGCCTTCACGCAGCATAGACAGGATGCGGTCGGAAATGACCGCCGGATCATGCAGCACCGCGCCGGGTTCGCGGCGATCCACCAGCGTGGCGTCATCGGCATAGGCCCTGTCGGCAAAGATTTCGCCCGCCCAGGCGCAACCAAGGTCACGCACCACCTGTTCCATCGCCGTGGCGGCCAGCACCATGATGACAAGATCGGGCTGCACCTTCAGCGCCGCCTCATAGCAGACCCGCGCCAGAGTGGCATCTTCCGAAGCCATGTTGGACAACGCCCCATGCAGCTTAAGGTGCCGCACCCGCCCCCCCGCCGCCCGCGCCATCGCCTGCGCGGCGCCCAGTTGATAGGTCACCAGATTGGCGACCTCGGCCGCCGACAGCGCCAGCCGCCGCCGCCCGAAACCCTGAAGATCGGCAAAGCCCGGATGCGCCCCGATCCCCACCCCGTGCCGCTGCGCCAGCGCCATGGTCGCGGCCATCACATCCGGGTCGCCGGCGTGGAAGCCACAGGCGATATTGGCCGAACTGATCACCTCCATCAGCGCCGCATCGTCACCCATCTTCCACGGGCCGAAACCTTCACCGATGTCGGAATTGAGGTCCACCTTCAGCATCGCATCCCCCCGGAAGCAAACACCCCCGCACGGTGGCGGGGGTGCGGATCGTCAACCCAAAGCCTCGTCACAGCGGGCACAGGTCTGCGGGTGTTTGTGGCTGCCCACATCTGGCAGGATCTGCCAGCAGCGGGCGCATTTCTCGCCCTCCGCCGTTTCGAATACCACCGCGACACCCGGCACCTCGGGCAGGCGGAACGCCTCGCCCGGCGCCGGATCGCCCGTTACCTGAATGGCCGAGGTGATGCAGACCTGCGCGAAATCCACCGATTTCAGCGCGGCCAGAACCGCGGCATCCTCCACATGGACCACAGGCGCGGCTTCCAGCGAGGCACCGATCACCTTGGCGGTGCGCTGCACCTCCAGCGCCGCCGTCACCACGCGCCGGACCTGCCGGACCTGCGCCCATTTCGCCGCCAGCGGCTCGTTCAGCCAGTCTTTCGGCGTCTCGGGCATGTCTTGCAGATGGATGGACGAACCTTCCTCGGGGAAGCGGCACAGCCAGACTTCCTCCATGGTGAACACCAGGATCGGCGCCAGCCATGCGGTCAGCCGGTGGAACAGGATGTCCAGCACCGTGCGCGCGGCCCGGCGGCGGATGCTGTCCGGCCCATCGCAATAAAGAACATCCTTGCGGATGTCGAAATAGACCGAGGACAGATCGACCGTGCAGAAGGTGAACAGCTTCTGGAACACCCCCTGGAAATCATAGGCGGCATAGCCCTTGCGCACCTCGGTATCCAGTTCCGTCAGACGGTGCAGCACCCATTGCTCCAGCTCAGGCATCTGCGCCGGGTCCAGACGCTCGGCTTCGGTGAACCCGTCAAGGTTGCCAAGGACATAGCGCATGGTATTGCGCAGCCGGCGATAGCTGTCGGCCACGCCTTTCAGGATCTCTTTCCCGATGCGCAGGTCGACGGTGTAATCGCTCAGCGCCACCCAGAGCCGCAGGATATCGGCGCCATACTGGTCGATCACCTCTTGCGGCGCCACGGTATTGCCCAGCGACTTGGACATCTTCATGCCCTTCTCGTCGAGCGTGAAGCCATGGGTCAGCACACCGCGATAAGGCGCACGGCCCTTGGTGCCGCAGGCTTGCAGCATCGAGGAATGGAACCAGCCGCGATGCTGGTCGGTGCCTTCCAGATACAGGTCCGCCAGCCCGTCTGCCGTGCCATCCGGCCGGTCGCGCAGCACGAAAGCATGGGTCGAGCCGGAGTCGAACCACACATCCAGCACGTCAAACACCTGCGTATAGTCCGCCGGGTTCACGATGCCGTCCAGCACCTGCTCCTTGAAGCCCGGCTGATACCAGACATCGGCGCCGTCCTTTTCAAACGCCGCGATGATGCGGGCATTCACCTGCGGGTCGCGCAGCAGGAAATCGGCATCCGTCGGCTTCGCCCCCACCTTGGTAAAGCAGGTCAGCGGCACACCCCAGGCACGCTGGCGGCTCAGCACCCAGTCGGGCCGCGCCTCGATCATGGAATACAGCCGGTTGCGCCCCGAGACAGGCGTGAACTGCACAAGCTGGTTGATCGAATGCAGCGCGCGGGTGCGGATCGTCTCGCCATAGGTGGACATGCCGTCGTCCAGCTTGCGGTCAATGGCGGCAAACCATTGCGGCGTGTTGCGATAGATCAGCGGCGCCTTGGACCGCCACGAATGCGGGTAGCTGTGCTTCAGCTTGCCCTTGGCCAGCAGCGCCCCGGCGCCATGCAGCGCCTTGATATTGCTGACATTGGCCGGACCTTCCTTGCCATCGGGATTGATGATCGCCTGCCCGCCGAACAGCGGCAGATCGGCGCGATAGCTGCCATCCGCCTCGACGTTATAGGTCATCGGCAGGCCGAACTTCAGCCCAAGCTGATAGTCGTCATCCCCATGCGAGGGCGCCGTATGCACAAACCCAGTGCCCGCATCATCGGTGACATGATCGCCCGGCAGCATGGGGACGTCGTAGTCCCATTCCTTGTTGTCGGCGAGGCCACGGTAGGGGTGGGCCAGTGCTACGCTTTCTAGCCCATGCACTTCGCCAAGGTCTTGATAGGCTTCGATACGGCCCGCTTTGGCAACTTCGTCGGCCAGATTACTCGCAACGATTAGCACTTCGCCCAATTTGGCCAAGCTATTATCGGCTACCGATGTCACCTCGATTGCTTTGTAAGCAATCGCAGGATTGAACGCGACCGCCCTGTTCTGCGGGATCGTCCAAGGCGTTGTAGTCCAGATCACGATCGAGGCAGAAGCAACCTTCTCATTCCAATTGGAATCCAATTCACCTTTGTAGTGGGCGCCTGGCTCGATTGCGCCAGCGACAACCTTAAACCGCACCCAGATCGTGTGCGAGGTATGGTCGTGATACTCCACCTCCGCCTCGGCCAGCGCAGTCTTCTCGACCGGCGACCACATGACAGGCTTCGATCCCTGATACAGCGCCCCGTTCATGAGGAATTTCATGAACTCCTCGGCGATCACCGCCTCGGCATGGAAATCCATCGTGAGGTAAGGATCGGCCCAGTTGCCGGTGATGCCCAGCCGCTTGAACTCCTCGCGCTGGATGTCTATCCAGCCCTCGGCGAACTTCCGGCACTCCTGCCGGAAGGCCACGATGTCCACATCGTCCTTGTTCAGCCCCTTGGCGCGATACTGCTCCTCGATCTTCCATTCGATCGGCAGCCCATGGCAATCCCAGCCCGGCACATAGCGCGCATCATGGCCCAGCATCTGCTGGCTGCGCACGATGAAATCCTTCAGGATCTTGTTCAGCGCATGACCGATGTGCAGATGCCCGTTGGCATAGGGCGGGCCGTCGTGCAGCGTGAAGGGCGTGCGGCCCGTCTTTTCGCGCAGACGATCATAGATGCCGATCTCGGCCCAGCGGGCCAGCCAGCCCGGCTCGCGCTGCGGCAGGCCGCCGCGCATCGGGAAATCGGTTTCGGGCAGGAAAACGGGATATTTCAGGTCGGAAGTATCAGGCGTGTCGGCGCACATCGCGGACGATCCTTGAACGGCAGGTATCGGGGGCAGCCCGCTGCGCGGGCCGAAGGGAAAGCGGTATAACCCGGCAGCTCGATCAGAGCGCCGGGCAAGTAATTCGATGCGGCATCTTCCACGGCCCCGCAGAGGCCTGCAGAACCAGATGCGCGGGGGCCGCTTGCACGGGTCGGGTCATCATGGCGGCCTTATACGCAAGCCCCGCGCGCGGGTCCAGCGAAACAGGCCGCATCCCCCGGCCCCGCCGTCGCATGAGTATTTGGGCAAGAAGCAGGGGCCAGAGCGCATCCCGGCACAGATGAACGCGTGATATCCGTGCATCCGGATTCACCCGCGCCGGGATGGCCTTGCTCCTTGACGGTCATCGGGACTCCTCCCTGTACCGCAACCGCAGACTGCGCCGGTAAAGGTTAAGAAACCCCTTCCCTTTTGCTTCTTGCAAAAATACTCACCTCCCCGCCCGACGCCCTGTCCCGGCCAGATCAGGGCGCCCCGATGCCGCAGGCCATGGCAATGCCCCCGAGGAAGGCCCCCGTGTCAAAGCGCCACCTTGAGCCGCACCGGAAAACCCGCAACGATGGTGCAAGTTTTACAGGTGCCACTATGACCGCCTTCCCGCCCCGCTTCTTCGTCACGCCCGAACAGATCGACGAGCAGGTCGCGGCTTTCTACGCCGCCGTGCGGCAGCACCCGCAGCTTGGCCCGCTCTTTGCGCGGCACGTCACCGACTGGCCGGCGCATGAAGAAAAGATCGGCCGGTTCTGGCGCAACGCCATCCTGCGCGAGGGGGTCTATGACGGCTCACCCATGCTGGCCCACCGGCAGGCGGGCGATGTGACGCCGGATCATTTCCCGGTCTGGCTCGACCTTTTCGACACTACGCTGGCCCGCACCCTGCCCCCGGAGGCAGCGGCGGCATGGTCGGCCATGGCGCATCGCATCGGCCGCGCGCTGTCGATGGGCGTGACCGAGGCGCGACGGCCCGAAGGCTCAGTCCCGCGGTTCTGAGCCCTGTGCCATCGCTCCCCGCGCCCAACGGTTCAGCCAGGCCAGCCCCGCCAGTGACAGGCCCAGCCCCGCGAAGCTGAGAACCCGCGTCAGCCCACTGAGCCCGGAGGCATCCCACAGGAACACCTTCGCCACCGTCAGTGCGATGACGGCCATCGCCAGCCGCTGCAAGTGCAGCGACCGCCGCGCCAGCGCCTGCCACAAAAGCGCCGCGCCCAGTGCCAGCATGGCCAGCGTATAGCTGTAAAGCTCACCCTGCATCACATCCTGCGCGCCAATCCAGTCGCCCCACCAGAGCCGCCGGATCTCCAGCACCGCCCAGACCAACAAAAGCGCCGCCCCCGCGCCACGCAGAATCAGGCGCCCCCGCGCGGGCAGCGCCACGAGGCGCGGCGCCAGAAGCAGCAGCGCCAGCCCGGGCAGGCCATAGGCCAGCACCAGCGTATCCAGCAGCGGCAGGCCCAGAATGCGGCCGGCCGGATTTTCCGACCATGCAAACAGCGGGTTCGCGGGGCCCAGCGCCATCGCCAGACCGCCCAGCGCGATCAGCGCCGCGACGCTGGCCAGACCCAGCCGCAACCAGCGGGTCAGTCCGGCTGACGCGCCCGCCCGCCAAAGCTGCGTCCCCGCCAGCACCGCCCAGGGTGTCGCGTTCAGGATCAGACCCCAATGGCTCATCGTCCAGTCGATGCCCGTGGTCGGGTCATCCGGGATCATGGCGCGGGTCAGCACCAGATTGACCAGCAGGACCGGCGCCGCCAGCCCGAGGCTTTCCAGCACTGCCTTGGGCAAGGCCCGCCCCGCTGGCAGCAATCGCAGCCCGGCAAGACAGGCCGCAGCGACCCCCAGATAGGCCAGCGCCACCTGTGACAGCGGTGCCTGCATACCCCAGTCCAGTCCGGGGTCCACCACCAGCCGCCATGACAGAACCGCCGCGCCAACCTGCACGAACCAGCCCATTTCCGGCAGGGTGAACCGGCGATCCAGCGCCACGGCCACCAGCAGCAGCACAGCCAGAGCCAGCGTCAGCGCCGCAGCGGTGGTCAGGAGGAACAGCGCCAGCGCAATCAGCGACAGCGCGGACAGCACGGCCCAGGCGCTGCGCCGTCCCGGCTGCCCATCAGCCTTCGCGAACACCGCTGCAAGCAGGGTCATGCCCACGGCCAAAGCCATGGCATGTGCCGCCCAGAGGCCCGTGCCCAGTACGGCAGAGGGCGCCCAGAAGAATTCCAGCAGCAGAATCGCAACCGGGGCGGCCAGCGTCGCAATCAGCGCGGGCAACAGCCCGCCGCCGCGCAGGCTGCGCAGCGCTGCGGCCAGCGTGATGGCCCCCGCCGCCACGATCAGGAGGCTGACCGTCCAGGGCGCGGAGCTTTCCGGCGGACGCTGGTCAATGGCCAGCGATTGCCACGCATAGATCTGCCCCGGCGCCAGCACCAGTTTCGCCAGAAATCCGGCGGCGGGCAGCAGCGGCAAATCCTCCAGCCCCGGCGCGCGCCCGGCCCAGATCAGCAAAAGCACCGCCAGCCCGGCCAGCAGGAAGAAGGGCAGCAGCCCCTCTGCCCCCCAGCCGGAGACCAGAAGCACGAGGAACAGGGTCGAGGCCACCAGATTGCCCAACGCCAGCCGCACCGGGAAGGTGGGCCAGACCTTCAGCCGCTTCACCAGAATGCGCAGGGTCGAAGGTCCCTCATGCCCCGGGATCAGCGCGCGTTCGGGGATGATGATGCTCAGCACCACCAGCGCTACAAGACTCCAGCCCCAGGCCGCCAGCCCGGCGCCGCCCATAGCCATCAGCCACAGGCCGACCTGAGCCAGCACCAGCGCCAGAACCGAGATCCAGGCCCAGCGACGCCAGGCGTCGATGGCAAGCCCGGTTGCGGCGACCAGCAGGTAATGCGCGTAAAGGATCGGGGTGGGTGCGGCGCCGCCGTCCACCAGAAAGGGAGCTGCCGCCGCACCGATCAGGCCGATCGCCGCCAGGAAGGGACCGTGGCGCCACCCCAGCCAGATCGCGAGCGCCGAGGTCAGGAACAGGCCTGCGAAGGTCGGGCCGGGGCCGTAAAGCCCGTACATCAGCCGCCCCGCCGTCACACCCGCGAAGATCGCAACGATCCCCGCCCCGCTGAAGACGGAGGGAAGATAGGCGGTTGCCGCGCCGGTATCATCGCCCCAGCGCCGGCGCACCCATTCTCCGGCCACGATCAGCCCGGCACCGAACAGCACCGCCAGCACCACCCGCACCGGCGGCGGCAACAGGCCCTTCTCGACCCCGTATTGCACGAAGAAAACACCGGCCAGGGCCAGCGACAGCGCCGAGACGGCATAGACCCAGTTCTCGCGCAGCCAGCCCGCAAGCGCGGCAAAACGGTCGGCGCGCAGCACGAGCGGGCGGTCCTGCCCGGCCTCCTGCGGGGCGGGCGGCGCATCGACGGCGGACAGTGGCGCAGAAGGTGTGCCCAGGGCGCGCTCCCAAGGGGTGACGGCCGCAATCCGGCCCTCGGAAACCGGATCGGGCCCAGAGGCGGGCGCAGGTTCCGGCGTCAGGCTTTCGACCACCGGCGGCGCGGCCTCTCTGGCCGCCTCAAGCAGGGCCAGTCGCGCTTCGGCACTTTGCAACCTGCGGCGCAAGCCGGATTGGGTGATGAACAGGACGATCACCCCCACCGGCAAGGCCAGAGCTACAAGAACCACCAAGGCGATGATCGCATCCATAAGGCACCCCTCATATCCTCCGGGCGATCTTAACCCGGTGAGGCACAAACGGAAATCAGGATTCCGCCTGGCCCGTTGCGGCCCGCGCGGCGGGGCTGCGGTCAAACACCCCGGCCAGCGCGCGGCCCATGAGATTGGTGACCTGCGGGCGGCGCAGGGCATGGAAGGGCAAGGGGCGGCACAATTCCATCGCGGCCACACCAATCCGCGCGGTCAGCGCGCCATTCACCACCCCCTCGCCAAAGCGGCGCGAGATTTTCGACAGTACGCCGCCCCCGGCAACCGAGCCGATCAGATCGTCCGTCAGCGCCACGGCGCCGGTCGCCACCAGATAGGTGAAGACGCGCCGCAGCAGGCCGAAGCTGGCGAAGCGACCCGAGCGGCCACCGTAAAGCTGCGCGATGCGGCGGATCATGCGCAGATTAGCAAACAGCGCCGTTGCCACATCCGCAAGCGCCATCGGCACCAGCGCGGTGATGGTGGCGACCTGCCGCGCTGCGGTCTCGATCTCGCGCCGGGCGGCAAGGTCCAGCGGCGCGAGAAGCTCCTGCTCCGTCAGGTCAATCAGCGCATCGGCATCCAGCACATCGCTCTGCCGATCACGCAGCCGTTGCAGTGCCGGTTCGGCCTCGGGGCGGTGACGATAGAGCGAGGCGACCTCGGCGCAGGCGATGCGCGCGGCATGCAGATCGGCCTTCTGGCGCGCGGTAATCGCCCGCGCGCGCAGCTTGTCCAGCAGGGACAGCCGAAGATAGGCGATCCATTCGCGGGCGGCGAAAACCAGCGCCAGCCCGGTGGCAACCCCCGTAAGCACCAGCGCCACCCATCCCAGCCATGGGGAACTGGCCATCAGGCTGGCGACAAAATCATAGGCGGCAACCGAAAGCGCAAAGCTGAACAGTGCACCCAGCGCCCAGATCAGCGCGCGCGCCAGCGTCAGGCCCTGCTGTCGCGCAGGCAGCGGCACCAGATCGGCGGAGACACCAGCCTCGGGCACAGGCGGAGCCAGGCCCGGATCGGCGGGCGCGGCTTCGTCCAGTTCGATCAGCAGCGGGCGGCGCGGCGGGGGAATATCGTCATCACTCACAGCCGGTCTCCGATCAGGAATTCGGTGGCGCGGTCCAGCCGGATATGCGGCGGCCCCTCGCCGGGTTTCAGACTGCTGCGCGCGGGCGCAAAGCTCATCAGCGCAAAATCGGCATCCAGCCAGCGTTCCGCCCCCTGCCGGGCGGGCGAGAGCAGACGCGCGGGATCGGTGGGCAATTCACCCGGATACATCGCCGCCTGCCTGCCCGTGCCCATCAGACGCCCGCGCACCACATCCAGCATCTGGCCGTCACGCTCCACCTTATCCTCGACCGTGGCGCGAAAGCCTGCCAGCGACATTGCGCTGACCTCGGCCCCCGAAAAAGCCGCCCGGTCGCGCGCCTCACGCACCAGCGCCTCGGTAATGGCGGTCAGTTGCGGGTGCTGGCCGTGGTGCAGATGATCGGCCTTGGTGGCGGCGAAAAGGATCTTCTCGACCCGACGCCCCCGGAACAGCCGCGACAGCAGGCTGTTCCGCCCCGGACGGAACGCCGTCAGGATATCGGCCATGGTGCGGCGCAGATCCTCCAGCGCCTGTGGTCCGGCATGCACCGCGCCCAGCACATCGACCAACACCACCTGCCGGTCGATCCGGGCGAAATGGTCGTAGAAGAAGGGTTGCACCACCTTGACGCGATAGGCGTCATAGCGCCGCTCCATCTCGTGCCAGAGGCTCTGCCGTCCGGCGCTGGACGGCTCTGGCAGCGGCGCGAAGGTCAGGACCGGGCTGCCCGCAAGCTCCCCCGGCAGCAGGAACCGCCCCGGCGTGCAATCGGACCAGCCTGCCGCCCGCGCAGCATGCAGATAAGCGGTGAATTCGGCTGCAAGCGCCTGCGCCCGCGCCTCGTCATGTTTCAGTGACCCGTCCTCGGCCCGCGCGGTTGCCAGAAACCCCGCACCCTGCGGCCGCCGCGCCATGCGTGACAGCGTATCCTCAGCCCATTGCGCATAGGTCTTGTCCAGCAGGCCCAGATCCAGCAGCCATTCGCCGGGGTAATCCACGATATCCAGATGCACGTTCCTTGTGCCGCGCACCCCCGACAGGAACCCCGTCGGACGCACCCGGAACGACAGCCGAAGCTCCGAAATCGCCCGCGTGCTTTCCGGCCATTCCGGCACATCGCCGGTCATCTGCGCCAGATGCCCTTCGATATCGAAGCGCGGAATGGTGTCGTCGGGCTGGGGTTGCAGCCAGACCGCCTCAATCCGGCCCTCGGCCTCTGCCCGCAATTGCGGCATGCGCCCGCGATCCAGCAGATTGGCCACCAGTCCCGTGATGAACACGGTCTTGCCCGCCCGCGACAGGCCGGTCACGCCCAGCCGGATCACGGTATCCGCCGCCGAGCCGAAGGAACGCGCCACCACTTCCACCGAGCCGGTCACCAGATCGCTTATGTCGATTGCCAAACCTGCCCTCCGGAACCCGCGTCCTTGCCTCTCCTGCTGAACATATGCCCTGCATGCAGGCAGGTGAAGGGGTGGGGCCTGACGACCCTGCGTCCGGCTGGACAGCAACAGGGCACTGCGCTAACCCGGCGACATGCCCAGATATGCCCTGAAAATCGAATATGACGGCACGCCCTTCGCGGGCTGGCAGCGCCAGTCGCAGGGGCAGGTGTCCGTTCAGGGTGCGGTGGAGGCCGCGCTGGCAAAGCTGGAGCCGGGGCAGCACACCATCGCCGCCGCCGGGCGCACCGATGCGGGCGTCCATGCCACGGGCCAGGTGGCGACCTGCGATCTGGCGCGCGACTGGGATCCGTTCCGCCTGTCCGAGGCGCTGAACTTCCACCTCAAGCCCGCGCCGGTGTCGATCCTGCGGGCGGTGCGGGTGGCCGATGACTTTCATGCCCGGTTTTCGGCGATGGAGCGGCACTATACCTTCCGGCTCGTACAGCGCCGCGCGCCGGTGACGCATGATCGTGGCCGGGTCTGGCAGGTGCTGAACCCGCTGGATGCCAATGCGATGCGCGAAGGGGCCGCCTTCCTGACCGGCCTGCATGATTTCACCACCTTCCGGTCGTCGATGTGTCAGGCGGCCTCGCCGGTCAAGACGCTGGACGAAATCCGGCTGGAGACACTGGATTACCCCGGCGGTCAGGAAATCCGCTTTCATCTGCGTGCCCGCAGCTTCCTGCACAACCAGGTGCGTTCGATCGTCGGCACGCTGGAGCGGGTGGGCGCCGGGTCCTGGGCGCCCGAGGCCGTCAGGCAGGCGCTGGAGGCACGCGACCGCGCCGCCTGCGGCCCGGTCTGCCCGCCGCAGGGGCTGTATCTGACAGGCGTGGGTTACCCCGACGATCCTTTCGCGGCCTGAGCCCTAGTTCAGATCCTTCAGCAACCGGCCATGGCGGCGCACCTCGGCCACCACTGCGCCGAACGTGTCCAGCCCCCGCCCCTTCAGCATCGGCAAAAGCTTCAGGAAGGCATCCGCCGTGGCGACGGTATCACCCAGCGCGGTATGGCGCGCCTCTTCGGGGATGGTGATGCCAAGCCGATGGGTCAGCGCATCGAGGCTATGCACCTCATGCTGGCCATAGATCACCGCCGACAGCAGCACGGTATCCAGCACCGGATGATCGAAGCGGGCACCGATAGCCGCCTCCTGCCGGCGCAGGAATTCCATGTCGAAGGGCGCGTTATGGGCAATCAGCACCGCACCTTCGGCGAATTTGTGGAAGGCACGGCCAACCTCTGCAATGCCCGGCGCCTCGGCCACCATGGCGTCGGTGATGCCATGAACGGTGGTCGAGCCGGGCGGGATCGGGCGGCCCGGGTTGACCAGCGTGTCGAACACCTCGCCCGCCACCCGCTTGCCGTTGACGATGCGGACGGCAGCGATCTGTACGATCTGGTCTCCCTGCGCGGGCAGAAGGCCGGTGGTTTCGGTGTCGAACACCACGAAGGTCAGGCCTTCCAGCCGCGTATCGGCCACCGGCGCGTTGCGCGCCTTCGACATCAGGTCGAAATCATAGACCACCGCACGCGGCACCGGGGTCGGGCGCGGACCAGCGCGCCGCGCGGCGCGCAGTGGCAGCACAAGACTCTGGCGGCCATTGGTGCCCTCGGGCCAGAGGTCGGTGGCATGGGCGGCCAGCACACTGCGGCCGGTGATATCGGGCAGATCCTCGCCCAACGGCTCGGCCAGCCACCCATCCAGCGTGGCCAGTGACAGGGCCGCACCCTGCCAGCCCAGCACCACACGGGCATCGGCCCCGGCCTCGTCCAGCCGCAGGTGAAAAGGCGCCGGATGCCCGGACGCCGCAAGCCGCTGACCCAGATGGCCGATCAGCGCGATCAGTTCGAACCCGTTGCACCGCATGAGAAGCGGCGCGGCCTCTGCCGTCTCCACCGTCAGGCCCAACCCCTCCAGCCGGGCGCGCATCCCGTCCAGCAGGTCAAGCGCGCGGGCGGGGGCCAGCGGCAGCCCCTCGGCGCGATCCTCGTCATGGTGGCGGCTCAGGTCATTCACTGCCGCCGACAGTCCCGTCACCTCCTGTCGCATCGCGGTTTCCATGCGGGCAGGCACCGGCTCACCCTCGGGCAGCACGCCGAACAGCGTCATCAGATTGGCGGTCGGTCTGCGGATACGATCCAGCGC
This sequence comes from Gemmobacter sp. LW-1, assembly GCF_001303875.1. NCBI lineage: Bacteria > Pseudomonadati > Pseudomonadota > Alphaproteobacteria > Rhodobacterales > Paracoccaceae > Gemmobacter > Gemmobacter sp. LW-1. Next base: position 17,837 of record NZ_LJSC01000028.1, read on the forward strand.
GACCGACAGCGCCGCATCGCGCCGCGCGCGGGTCGTCAGATCGGCGGTTACGTCGCGCAGCGTCAGCACATAGCCCGGCGGACCGCCCGCACCCTCGATCAGACGCATCCGCGCGGCCAGCACCTGCCCGCCGCTGCGCGTGGAACAGAGGATATCCGAGGCCGCATCGGCATCCCCCGCCTCGATCAGACGGCGATGAGCATGGCGCACCGGCCCCTCGCGCAGATAGTCGAACAGGTAACGATCCAGCCCCGGCGCGGTATCACCGCCCAGAAGCCCGGCGGCGGGCGTGTTGTAGAAGGCGATCTGATGTTCCCCCGAACACAGCAGCACCCCCACCGGCACGTCGGACAAGAGCGCCTCCAGCCGCGATTTTTCATCCGCCAGCCGCGTCGTTTCACGCGCGACGGCTTCGGCCAGCGCGTTCCGCGTCTCGGCCAGCGAGGAGGCGGCGGCCGTGGCAGCGGGCGCCAGATCACCCAGATAGCGGGCAATGGCGGTATCCATCTCGCCGCTGACATCGGAATGGGCGCGGGCGCGCAGCGCGCCGGCGAGGATGTCTATGGGCTTGGCCACGTTCACGTCAAACAGATACCAGACCCAGGTGACCAGCCCGAGGATCACCAGCCCGGCAATCACCCCCACCTGCACGAAGGCCGACAGGGTTTCGGGGCTGCCCAGCCGCTGAAAGCCGAACACCAGCCCTGCCGCCAGCGCGACCAGCGCGCCAAAGGCAAGGGCCGCGAAGATCAGGAAGATACGCAGACGCAGGCTCAGTCTGTGCAGCATCGCTCAACCCTCGCCTTGCAGAAGGCGACGGACCTCCTGTCGCAACTCCTTCAGTTCAAAGGGTTTCGAGATGAACCCGTCGGCGCCCAGCGCGATGCCCTTCTGGCGCTCGATGGCCGAACCGCGCGCGGTCATCATCAGGATCTTCACATCCGCCAGCGCGGGGTCAAGCCGAACCGACTGGCAGATCTCGTATCCCGAAACCTCGGGCAGCATGACATCCAGCAGCACCAGATCGGGATGCGTCTCACGGATGCGCGGCATCGCCTCGGCGCCGCTGGCGACGCGATCATGGGCATAGCCCTCGCGCGTCATCAGGAAATCCAGCGCGATGGCGATGTTATCCTCGTCCTCGACGACAAGGATGCGGTGTTTCCTCCCGTCCTCGGCCATATCATCCCTCCCGGCAGGCCGCCTTCGTCAGCGGATCATCGGCGGCGGTGGTCTGCCATTCGGCACCCGAAAGCGTACCGTCCGGCAAAACCTCCATCCCCTCAGTGATCCGCACGCGCCGCCCGGCGGCGCAGTCCACCGCCAGAAACCCGTCCTCCACGGGCCGCCAGCGGGCAAATTGATAGATATGCACCAGCCGCAGCGCCGGATTGGCCGGATGCGGGGCGATGGTGCGGGTGTCGATGGCGGTAAACTCGGTCGTCATCGGCACAAGGTAGGTCCAGGGGCGCATCATCTGCTTGCCCGAACCATGTTCGACCACCACCACCCCTTCGGGCAGGTTGGCCACCTGATTGCCATACCAACCGTATTCCAGCGCGATCGTGGTGCCGATCAGCCCCAGCCCCGTTGCCAGCGGCACCGCGATCTTGGGAATGCGGTGCGGCATCAGCTTGCGCAGGCCCCAGACGATGCCCGCACAGGTCGCAGCGGCGATGATGGCGGCGAGGAATTCGAAGAGCTGCATCTGGCCTCAGCTTCTTGCGCCACGGGCGGACCCGATGGCGGATTGCATTGTGCGCACCACGACGAAAGCGTCGCGCAGGTGGCTGCGCTCGAAATCCGACAGGTCGTAGGGGGCGAGGAAATTGTCGGGCTTGCGGCCCGAACGGATGAGCCGGGCCTGATTTTCAAGCCGGGTCTGGGCGATCAGGTCATAAGCCTCGATCAGGTCGCGCGCGCCGGAGACGGAAATCACCCCGGCATGTTCCGCCGCGTCCAGCCGGGCGCGGGTATTGGCGGGCTCCAGCTTGCCGATCAGCGCATAGACCCTGCCAAGGTCCGTCACCGGCACCACGCCGTTGTGTTTCATGTCGATGTGGTTCTTGTGCTCGCCCGAGCGGATGGTGGCGAAGCCACGCAACAGGCCAAGAGGCGGCGTGTGTTTCAGGCTGTTCGAAATCATATGCGCCACGAAGATCGAATTCTGCGCCGCCCGTTCCAGCGTCTCGGCCTGCAAGTCACGGTAAAGCGATGCCTGCCCGCCGATGGGGCGCAGGTCGAACATGACGCTGGCCAGCATCTGCGCCATCGGATCGGGCGTGGCGATCCAGCCGTCGAAATAGCCGCGCCATGTGGATTGCCGTGCGCACCAGCGCGGGTTGGTCGCCATCATGTCGCCGGGGCAATAGACATAGCCGCAGGCATCCAGCCCGTCGCAGACGAAGCGTGCCAGCCGGGCGAAATAGCCCATATCCGCATCGGTGGCACGGTCGTCGATGATCAGGCAATTGTCCTGATCCGACACACCTGTCTGTTCCTGCCGCCCCTGGCTGCCGCAGGCAGCCCAGACATAGGGCACCGGCGCCGGGCCAAGCTCGGCCTCGGCCAGCGCCAGCAGGCGGCGTGTCACGGTATCGGCTATGTCGGTGATCAGACGGGTCACCACCTCATGCGCATTATTGCCGCCGACCAGCTGGACCAGCAGCTTGGGAATGCGCGCGGTGACCGCCGCCATTTCCGCAACCATATCAGCCGCAGCGACATCGCGCACCAATTGCGCTGAGCTGACGGCCTGAAACCGGGTCAGGTCGGTCTGCGTGATCATGCCGACCAGCCTGCCGTCCTCGACCACTGGCAGATGGCCGATGCGGCGCTCCAGCATGACATGCAGGATGTCCGAGCCCAGATCGTCAGGCTTCAGGCTGACCGGATCGGCCGTCATCACCTGCACGACCGGCGTCGCGGGGTCGATCCCGCCCGCCAGCACCTTGTTCGTCATGTCCCGCGTGGTGACGATGCCCAGAAACCGCCCGTTCTCGACAATACCCAGCGACGAGACATGCGCGTCGCGCATCTTTTCGGCGGCAAGGCGGATGCTGTCGGCGGGCGCCACGGTGATCGGCTTGCGCGCCATCAGGTCGCCCACCTTCTGCACCGTCAGATCGGCACGCCGCGCCTCGGCGGCGGACCGGCCGCGATGGAAGAAACGGTCGAAGGCGGGAAAATTGGCGATCAGGCGGCGGAACTCGGCGGTGGGCAGCAGCAGCAGCACCGAATCCTCGATGACCCGTGCCGTGGTGACGGCCAGACCGTCACGCATCAGCCCGCGTTCGCCAAAGCTGTTGCGCGGACCCAGCAGCGAGACCTGCATCCCCGAGGCATCCAGCACCTCGACCGCACCGCGTTTCACCAGATACAGACCCTTCAGCGGCTCGCCCGCCTGATAGATCTCTTCCCCGGCCGAAAACTCCCTGCGGCTGAAGGAAACGGCGACACGCGCCATCTCGTCCCGCGGCAGGCTGTCATAGGGATGGACGGTTTCGAGAAAGGCCAGAACGGCCTCGTCGGGGGAATGGGGCATGACCGTCGTCCTTTCGGGGGTGGCACGCCCCCTGTCGGGGACGTGCCGGTTGGCGTTCGGTCAGAGCCTGCGGGCCTGTCCACCCGGCGCGCAATGCGCCAGATCAAGCCCGCAGAACCTTGCCTGCTCAGTGCGACTGGGCCACACCGGCGCCTTTCGGAATGCGGATCGATTCCACCAGATCCTGCACATGGGCGGGCGGGGCCGCCGTTGCTTTCGACACCGCGAAGGCTACGATGAAGTTGATCAGGGCACCCACCGCACCGAAGGAGGTCGATTTGATCGACAGGATCATCGGCGCGCTGTCCGAATAGGACGCGGTATCGGCGACGAAGAACCAGCCTTTGTGCAGGAAGATGTAGACCACAGTCACGATCAGACCCACCAGCATACCCGCGATGGCCCCTTGCGCGTTGATGCGCTTGGAGAAAATACCCATCATCAGCGCCGGGAAGATCGTTGCGGCGGCCACACCGAAGGCCAGCGCCACGGTCTGCGCCGCAAAGCCGGGCGGATTCAGGCCCAGCCAGGTCGCCACAGCGATCGCGACAGCCATCGAGATACGGGCTGCCAGAAGCTCGCCCTTTTCCGAGATGCCGGGGTTGAGCTGACCCTTGATCAGGTCATGCGACACGGCCGAGGAAATGGCCATCAGCAGACCCGCAGCGGTCGACAGCGCGGCAGCCAGACCACCGGCAGCAACCAGCGCGATGACCCAGCCCGGCAGGTTGGCGATTTCCGGGTTGGCGAGCACCATGATGTCGTTGTTCACGGTCAGCTCGTTGCCCTTCCAGTCGGCAGCTTGCGGGTTCTTCTCGGCCATCTTGGCGGCGGTTTCGGCAACCTTGGCGTCGAAGGCGGCCTGCGCCTCGGCGATGGCGGCCTCGTTCCCGGCTTTCTTCGCGTCGGCCAGTTTGGTGGCCAGCGCGGTGGCGCCGTCATTGTAGTACTGGATCAGCCCGTCGCCGTTCAGGTCGGTGACCTTCAGCAGCCCGGTCGTGGCCCAGTTCTTCACCCACTTCAGCTCTTCCTTGGTTTCGACATCGGCCATCGAGACCGGGGCCGAGGTCAGGCCGTTCGGGTAGAAGGTGTTGATCAGGTTCAGACGCGCCATGGCCGCAACCGCCGGGGCGGTGAGATACAGCAGCGCGATGAACACCAGCGCCCAGCCCGCCGACGACCGCGCGTCCGAAACCTTCGGCACGGTGAAGAAGCGGACGATGACGTGCGGAAGGCCCGCGGTACCGATCATCAGCGACATGGTGAACAGGAACATGTTCAGCGTGGTGTCGGACTGTTCGGTATAGGACTTGAAGCCCAGGTCGGTCACGATCTGGTCCAGGGTTTGCAGCAGCGGCTGGCCGGTGTGAACCTCGTTCGAGAACAGGCCCAGCGCCGGGATCGGGTTGCCGGTCAGTTGCAGCGAGATGAAGATCGCCGGAATGGTATAGGCGATGATCAGCACGATGTACTGCGCAACCTGCGTGTAGGTGATGCCCTTCATGCCGCCAAGCACGGCATAGGCGAACACCACGGCGGCGCCGATGTAGAGGCCGGTCGCGTTGGACACTTCGAGGAAGCGCGAGAAGGCAACACCCACACCCGACATCTGCCCGATCACATAGGTGATCGAGATGATGAGAAGGCAAAGCACGCCGATGAACCGCGCGGAGCCCGAATAGAAACGGTCACCGATGAATTCCGGCACGGTGAACTTGCCGAACTTGCGCAGGTAGGGCGCGAGCAGCATCGCAAGCAGCACATAGCCGCCGGTCCAGCCCATCAGATAGGCCGAAGTATCGTAGCCACCGAAGGCGATGATCCCGGCCATCGAGATGAACGAGGCCGCCGACATCCAGTCAGCGCCGGTTGCCATGCCGTTGGCGATCGGGTGAACGCCGCCGCCCGCTGCGTAGAATTCGGCGGTCGAGCCGGCACGGGCCCAGATCGCGATCCCGAAGTAGAGCACGAAGGTCGCGCCCACCACCAGGAGGTTGAGGGTAAACTGATCCATGTTTCCCGGTGCTCCCTTATTCTTCCACGCCGTACTGGCGGTCGAGTTTGTTCATCCGCGCGGCATAGGCGAAGATGAGAACCAGAAAGACGAGGATCGATCCTTGCTGGGCAAACCAGAAGCCCAGATCGGTGCCGCCGATCTTGATGCCCGCGAGCATCGGACGCAGAAGGATGCCGAAGCCGAACGAGCAGACGAACCAGACGACCAGATAGATCATGATCGTGCGGATGTTCGCGGCCCAGTAGGCATTCGACGAGGACTTGTCCGCCATGAGTGCTACTCCCTGAGTGTTTATCCGTCCCGCCCCCCTTCCCCGAGGGATGCGGGCCTCCCTTATGCCGAAACGCGCGTCACGATGGCCGAAAGCGTTCCGCGGATCTGGTCGATGGCACCCATCGCGTCGATCCGTTCCAGAACCCCCCGGTCATCGTAATAGGCGATCAGCGGCGCCGTCTGGGCATGATAGGCGGACAGCCTCTCGCGCACCGTCTCGGCATTGTCGTCGGCCCGGCGCTTGAACGCCGTGCCGCCGCATTTGTCGCAAGTGCCCACAACGGCGGGCTGCTTGAATTCGTCGTGATACCCCTCGCCGCAGCCGGCGCAGGTGTAGCGGCCGGAAACCCGGCCCACCATCGCCTCGTCATCGACATCAAGGCTGATGGCGGCAGTAACCTTCTGGCCGGTTGCGCCCAGCAGATCGTCCAGCGCGGCGGCCTGCCCCGCAGTGCGGGGAAAGCCGTCAAGGATGATGCCGCGCGCCACATCGGGCTGCGCCATGCGGTCCTTCAGGATCGCCAGCACGATCTCGTCAGACACGAGCTGTCCCGCCTCCATCACCGCCTTGGCACGCTTGCCCGCCTCGGTGCCCGCCGCAACGGCGGCACGCAGAAGATCGCCGGTCGAAAGCTGCACCAGCCCGAAATCCTCTTCCAGCATGCGGGCCTGCGTGCCCTTCCCGGCCCCCGGAGGCCCAAGAAGGATCAGGACGGCGGGGCGCGTCAGGGTCGTGGCGTCGGTCATGCGTATCAGCCCTTGTTGCCGCGGTTGGCGATCAGATCGTCAACGACCGACGGATCGGCCAGCGTCGAGGTATCCCCCAGCGCGCCGAAGTCGTTTTCGGCGATCTTGCGCAGGATGCGGCGCATGATCTTGCCCGAGCGGGTTTTCGGCAGGCCCGGCGCCCACTGGATGATATCGGGCGAGGCGATGGGGCCGATCTCGGTGCGGACCCATTTCACCAGATCCTTGCGCAGATCCTCGGACGGTTCGATTCCGTTCATCAGGGTGACATAGGCGTAGATGCCCTGCCCCTTGATGTCATGCGGGAAGCCGACCACGGCGGCCTCGGCCACGGCGGCATGGGCCACCAGCGCGCTTTCCACTTCTGCGGTGCCCATCCGATGACCGGAGACGTTGATCACGTCATCCACCCGGCCGGTGATCCAGATATAGCCGTCCTTGTCGCGGCGGCAGCCGTCGCCCGTGAAGTAATAGCCGCGATACTGGGCGAAATAGGCTTCCTGGAAGCGGTCATGGTCGCCCCAGAGCGTGCGCATCTGTCCCGGCCAGCTGTCCGAGATGCACAGGACGCCCTCGGTTTCCACCTCGTCCTGACGTTTGGCGGTTGCGGAATCCAGAACCACCGGCTTCACCCCGAAGAAGGGCAGCGTCGCCGAACCCGGCTTGGTCGCGGTGGCATAGGGCAGCGGGGTGATCATGTGACCGCCGGTTTCCGTCTGCCAGAAGGTGTCGACGATGGGGCATTTTCCCTTGCCGACATGGGCGTCATACCAGGCCCAGGCCTCGGGGTTGATCGGCTCGCCCACCGAACCAAGAATACGCAGCTTCGACAGGTCATACTTCTCAACCCATTCCGCGCCCATGCCCATCAGCGAGCGGATGGCGGTCGGCGCGGTGTAGAACTGCGTCACCGCATGCTTTTCGCAGACTTCCCAGAACCGTCCGGCATCGGGGAAGGTCGGCACGCCCTCGAACATCACGGTCGTCGCGCCATTGGCCAGCGGGCCATAGACGATGTAGCTGTGCCCGGTGACCCAGCCCACATCGGCCGTACACCAGAACACGTCACCTTCCTGATAGTCGAAAGTGTATTGATGCGTCATCGAAGCATAGACGAGATAGCCACCCGTCGTATGCACCACGCCCTTCGGCTTCCCGGTCGAGCCGGAGGTGTAAAGGATGAACAGCGGATCTTCCGCCCCCATCGGCCGCGGCGGGCATTCCGGGCTCACCATATCCATCATCAGCTTGACGTCGACATCGCGGCCCTGAATCCAGGTGATCTGGTCGCCGGTATGCTTGACCACCAGGCAGCGCACCTTGTCAGAACAGTGCAGCAGTGCCGCATCGGTATTGGATTTCAGCGGCGTGCGCTTGCCGCCGCGCGGCGCGGTATCGGCGGTGATCACCAGCTTGGCGCCGCAATCGTTGATGCGGTTCGCAAGTGCATCGGGCGAGAACCCGGCAAAGACGATGGAGTGGATGGCCCCGATCCGGGCGCAGGCCAGCATGGCATAGGCGGCCTCGGGGATCATCGGCAGATAGATCACCACACGGTCACCGCGCATCACGCCCTGCGACAGCAGAACGTTGGCCATGCGGTTCACCTTTTCGGACAGTTCCTTGTAGGTGATGTGCAGCGCCGGGGTTTTCGGATCATCGGGCTCCCAGATGATCGCGGTTTGCAGCGCACGGTCTTTCAGGTGACGGTCGATGCAGTTGACCGAGGCGTTCAGCACGCCGTCCTCGAACCACTTGATATTGACCTTGCCAAAGGTGAAATCGGTATTCTTCACCTTGGTATAGGGCTTGATCCAGTCGAGCCGCTGCCCCTCGCGCCCCCAGAACGCATCCGGGTCATCAATGGATTCGGCGTACATCGCCCGATACCTGGCAGTGTCGGCGTGCGCCTTGTCAAAATCCGTGGGCACCTCGCGCACGATTTGCGCGATATCGGCGGGCTGCTGGGTCATGGGCTCTCCCCCTCTTGCATAAAGCCGGTCACCCCACCTGGCCTGCGGGGCACCTCCATCCCTTCGGCCATTGTAAACCAAAGCAGCACATTCGCGTAACCCCTTTTGTGTATTAGTTTTTTGTGTAAATTATTTAACTTGATCATTCTGAAATCTGTAAATCAACCAGAGGGCGACGGGAATTTGCCATTAGGTTTCAACAATCTATCCCTTCACAGCTCCGTGATACGTCAGACGACGTGACGTAACGTCCCGCCACAGGATGCGGCAGGTCGCAAAAACAAGCAGCGGGAAGAACGAATCAGGGCTGCGGGGCGTCCTGCGCCAGAACCGCCTCGACGCCGGCCATGTCGGGCAGATACTCCACCTCGGGGGCGTCCAACCCCTGTGCCAGCAGCACGCGGCGGATTTCGGGGCTGGTTCCGGTGAACCACAGTCGTCCGCCCCGCCGCGCCACCTTGCGCGCCAGCAAACCCAGCGAGCGGGCACCTGAACTGTCTATCAGCGGAACAGCGGTAAAATCGACCACGATGCTGCGCGGCACATCGGCAATCCGGTCCAGCACCGAGCCAAGCTGCGCGGCGGCGCCAAAGAAGAACGGACCTGAAAGGCGATAAACCAGCAAATCGTCGCGCGCCGCATCCACCGGGGCATCGGCCAGCGGATGAACGCCCGCCATATCGGACATGCGCTTCACGAAGACGAGCCCCGCCATGGCAAAGCCAACGACGATGCCTTCGGTCAGGTCGCGGAACACCACCAGCAGGAAAGTGACGAGAACGATGGCCGCATCGGCCCGCGATCCCCGCACCAGGGCGGCGAACTCATGCTTCTCTGCCATGTTCCACGCCACAACCGCCAGAACTCCGGCGAGCGCGGCCAGGGGGATATATCCGGCCAGTGGCGCCGCGATCATCAGGAACAACAGCAGGAACAGCGCATGCAGCATCCCCGACACCGGGCCACGCGATCCCGCGCGCACATTGGTTGCAGTGCGCGCAATGGTCCCGGTGACGCAGAAGCCACCAAACAGCCCCGCCCCGATATTGGCCATGCCCTGCGCCAGAAGCTCTGCATTGGCGCGGTGCTGGCGACCGGTCATCCCGTCGGCCACCACGGCGGACAGCAGCGATTCAATTGCCCCCAGCAGCGCGAAACTGGCCGCCCAGGGCAGCGCAGCCATCACAGTGTCAGAATTGATCGTCGGCAACGCTGGCACCGGCAGCACGCGCGGCAACTCGCCAAACCGCTCGGCAATGGTTTCAACCGGCAGGCCTGCCGCTGCGGCCACACTGGCCAGCGCCACCGCGATCAACATGCCGGGCAGGCGCGGCGCGAACCGCTTGATCCCTTCGATCACCGCGATGGTGCCAAGGCTGACCGCCACCGCCGCGCCGCTCAGGCTGCCCCGCGCCTCCCATAGCGCAGCCAGCTTGTGCAGGATCTCGGCCGGTTCCGGCCCGGTCAGGGCAAGCCCGAACAGATCCTTGATCTGGCTGGAAAAGATGATGACGGCGATCCCCGCGGTAAAGCCCACGGTGACCGGGTAGGGAATGAAGCGAATATAGGTGCCCAGCCGCAGCAGCCCCGCCGCCGCGAGGATCACACCGGAAAGGATGGTGGCGAGGATCAGGCCCGAAAGTCCGGTTGTCGCCACGCAGGCAGATACCAGCACGATAAACGCCCCTGCCGGCCCACCGATCTGGTGCCGCGACCCGCCCAGCGCCGAGACGAGGAAACCACCGACAATCGCGGTATACAGCCCACGCTCCGGCCCCACACCGCTGGCGATGGCAATGGCCATGGAGAGCGGCAGCGCCACAATGGCCACGGTCAGCCCGGCCAGCGCATCGGCGCGCAGATTGGCAGGGCCATACCCCTCGCGCAGGACAGTCACGATCTTCGGAAGAAACGGATTGGGGCCCGCGACATCGGGCTGGCTTGAACTGTGCATCTCGGGCCTGTAGCGAAGGATGCAGCCAGCAAACGCCCGCGACCCGGTCCCTGTCAACACCTGCCCAGTTCCCCGGAGGCTCTATGTCGCAACCCCGTCCAGATCCCGTGCAGCCCGCCGATGACGATGCCCGCGCCCTTGCGCGTGACTTGCTGGCCAACGCCCGTCACGCCGCGCTGGCCTATACTGATCCGGCGACCGGAACGCCGGGGATCAGCCGCATCGCCTTTGGCCTTGCGCCCGATGGCTGCCCGCTGACGCTGGTATCTTCGCTTGCCGCGCATCGCCCCGCACTGGAACAGAATCCGCAGGCCGCCGTGATGGTGGGCGAGCCGGGCGACAAGGGCGACCCGCTGACCCACCCGCGCCTGATGCTGCGCATCACCGCCCGCCCGGTGGATCGCGCAGGTGCCGATTACCCGGCGCTGCGCGATCACTGGCTGGCGGTGCATCCCAAGGCGAAACTTTACATCGACTTTCCCGATTTCGCCTTTCTGCGGCTGGAACCGGAAGGCGCGTTGCTGAACGGTGGCTTCGCCCGCGCCTTCCGCCTGTCGCCCGAGGATCTGCGCTGAGGCCGCGTCACATCGGCCGGTCGCTGCGCAAGGTGACGACCACGGTCCCTTTCAGCGGCTCGGCCCATTTCAGATCGACACTGCCACCACCGGACCCCTGCGCCGTCTCGGCATAGGGTGCCGCGTAGGTGATGCTGTTGCCGCTGTCGCGCAACGGCCCGTCCGCCATGACCGCCAGAGCCCGCAGCGCCTTGCCGCCGAAGGGAAACCAGTCCTTCGCCGCGACGGTCCAGGTCCGTGCGGCGGTGTTCTCGTTATGGCTCAGGATCACCGGATTGTGGCAGGGCTGGCTGATGCCGTGAAACACATTGCCGGTCACAGCCACATTGACCGCACGGTCATGGTCCAGCCCCGCTTGCGTGGTATCGACCTTCTCCACCCGGTCGATACTGCCGTTCACCGCGCGGAACACATTGCCGGTCATCGAAAACCCGTTCAGGAAATGCCCCGGCCCGCGCGGCCGCACCACGACCCATCGGAAGGACGGCGCCACGTCGATGCACATGAAGGTGTTCGACGTGATGGACAGCCCGCCGAACGAGTATTCCCCACTGAATTCCGGCGCCGGGTCATGCTCGTTCGACCATTCGATCCAGCAATTGTCGATGTAATTGTCCGAGACAATCGACCGGCAGTTGGTGTTGGTAAAGACGATCCCGGCCTGACGCAGCCCGTTGGTCTGGTCGTCGCCCTGAAAGAAGTGATTGCCCAACACCATGTTGCCACCACCGCCCAACACGGCGAAATGCGCAAAGCGCACCACGCGGTTGTAGCGCAGCTTCACATCATTGGCATTGGCGTTCAGCGCGATGCTGCTGCGGTTCTGTGCCGCCATCCCCTGTTCGTTTGACAGGAACTGGCATTGCTCCACGATCAGCCCGGAACAGCCATCCCCGATCGAAGTGATCCCGCGATCCTTCGGCCCGGTGAAAACACAATCCGCGATGCGGAAGGTCAGCCCGCCCGAAGGCAGCATGATCGCGCTGGACCGACCGGAACAGGCGAAGTCGATATCGGTAATCTCGAACCGCGAGAGATTTTCGAACCCCGAGAAATCCAGCAGGTACTTGTAACGCTCGAAGGTGAAAGTGCGCGTGCCATCCGCCCCCCACAGAGACGACGACAGTGTAACCGTGCCGCCCCCGACATTCCGGGAGGTCACATAGACCTCGCGCCCGACCCCGGTGCCCGAAACCCGCGCGCCCACCGGAATGTTCGCCACATTGGCCACATTGGTCAGCCGGGTCGAATTGCTGCTGTTGTAGGTGGCGACCGAGGTCACGGTATCACTGTCCCAGTTTGCCGAACTCGTCGCCGAAAGCTGACCATTGGTCAGGACACGGCGGCTCGACAGGCTGGTCAGACCGCAGAGCGCCGCGACGTCGATGGGGCCGGTCACATCCACCTTACGGCCTGACAGGTCGAATACGACATGATCGGTGAAATAGAACAGGGTCTGAAGACCGCGCCTGAACCCCTCCAGCTCGCCACCGAAAGCGGCAGCGTAGGTATTCAGATCATAGTTCTGCGTACAGGTCAGCCTCGCATTGGCAGGCATCGACAGCTTGCCGTCGAACCGCACCGGACTGTTGAAGGTAAAATTGCCAGTGAGGCGGTAGGTGCCCTCGGATACCAGAACGGTGCGCCCGTTCGCCGCCGCATCCGCAGCGCCGAAAGCCGCCGCGTCATTCGTGCTGCCATCGCCGATGGCGCCGTAATCCCGCACATCCACAACGTCGATCATCTTGCGATGAAAGACATCCGTGACATCCTCGATGACCAGATCGTCAATCCGCACCACACCGCCACTGGCGCCGGTCAGGTCCAGGCCGAAATGGCCATAGACAGGCTCGACGCCCCAGACCATGTCGACCCCCTGCCGGTTGCCTGATCCGATGATTGCACTGACCGTCACAACCTGACCATAGCTGGTCAGCGCGACCGAGGGGCCGGTCAACGGCACCCCGACCGCACTGCCGTTCGCCCGCCCGGCATAGGCCGCGATCCGCACCGAGGGCATGCTGCCCGCCACCGCTTTCACCCGCGCGGTGACCCGCAGATACAGCCCCGGCTCGATGGGCGTCTGCCCCATGTAGCGCAGACGCTGAACCGTTTCGGCCTTCTGCAATTCCAGACAGCCTGCGAAATCCTGATCGGACGGCACCAGCGCCGCGTTGGGCTGCCCGGCATAGGTCGCAGTGCCCGGCGTGCCATCCTCGCGCGACCACTGGTTCAGCCCGGCCGAAAACGGCGGCGGCATCAGCACCAGACCATCGGTAATCGCCTTGTTCATCTCAGACCCTCGCCTTTGTTCCCGCGCCTGCCGCGCATACCGGGCACAGGGGTAGCAAGACGGGGTTAATCCGGGCTGTGACCGCCGCGCGTAGCAGGCACCCCGCGCGCAACAGCCTGCATCGGCAGGGTTCCGCCGCCGTTACAAAACCGTCATATCATGGTTACAACTGCCGGTTAGGTCGGGGCGACAAGGCAGTTCTGCCGGACCGGAGCCCCCATGACGACCTATCAATTCGATCTCGCCGACGGATCGTTGCAGGACAGCCTGCGCCGCATCGCCCTGGCCGAGATCGCGCCCCTGCGCAGCCATCTGGACAGCGCGGAGCCGCTTGACCCCAAGGCAGTGCACGACATCCGCAAGCGGATCAAGAAGTTGCGCGCCCTGCTGCGGCTGACCCGCAGCGGCCTGCGCCGCGTGCAACCGGCCGAGAATGTGCTGCTGCGGGACGCCGCGCGACAGCTTGCGGCCCAGCGCGATGCCGCAACCCGGCTGAAGACCTTCGACATGATCGCGGGCGATGATCCGTCCCCGGCGCTGGGGGCGCTGCGCGCGCAACTGGTGGCCGAAGCCGCCGTCGCCACCGCCCCGCCCCCGGATCTGGGTGAATTCTTCGCGTCGCTGTCCTTGCGCGTCGAAAACTGGGAGCTTTCGGGTTCAGATCGCAGCATCCTGACCACAGGGCTGGCTGACACACGCGAACGCGCCCGCCAGGCGATGCGCGAGGCCCGTGACAGCGGCGGGGCCGAGGCGCTGCACGACTGGCGCAAACGGGCCAAGGATTTCTGGTATCAGGCGCGGCTGTTCCAGCCGGTCTGGCGCGATGTCATGCGCCCTTTCGTCACCTCCGCCGATATGCTGGGGGAAATGCTGGGCCAGCACCATGATTTCGAGGTTCTGGCCGAACATGTCGCGGCCATGCCCGAGGGCGACGTCAAGCCCGAGGCGCGCGAGACCGTGGCGACCCGCTGCCGCGAGGCGCAGCTTGGTATCGAAGTCGAAGCCTATCCGCTGGGCGCCCGCCTGTTTGCCGGCGATCCCGAGGAAATGGCAGCGCTCTGGGTCAAATGGTGGCGGCTCTGGCGGGCGCAGGTCGCCTGAATGCAAAAGGGCACGCCAAGGCGTGCCCTTCCCGTTTGATAAACCGCGTCCTCAGGCCACCAGTTCGCCCGCAAGACCGCGGTCGATCAGCGCGACGGTCTCCCCGACACCGTAAAGTGCGACGAAACCCCCAAAGCGCGGCCCGTCCGAGGCGCCCAGCAAGACCTCGTAAAGGGCCTTGAACCAGTCGCGCAGCGGCTCGAACCCGTGCTCCTTGCCGACGGCAAAGACCATGCTTTGCAGCGCCTCGTCGTCCAGCCCGCCTTCCCACGCCACCAGACGCGCCCGCAGATCCATGATCGCCGCGCGTTCCTGATCTGTCGGCAGACGGAACACACGGGTCGGCGCGATCTTGTCGGTGAAATAGCGCACTGCGAAGCCCGCCGCCGCATCCAGATCCGGGTTGCCCTCGGGGCTGGCCTCCGGCGCATAACGCTTGATGAAGCCCCACAGCCCCTTGGCATCCGTCGCCCCGGCCACGCTCGCGAGATTGAGCAGCATCGAGAACGGCACCACCATCTTCGATTCCGGCGGGTTGCCGCCATGGATGTGCCAGACCGGATTGTTCACCTGCTGGTCCACATCCTGCGTCGGATAGGCGCGCAGTTGCTGGTGGTATTCATCCACCGCGCGCGGGATCACATCCCACCACAGCCGCTTGGCCGTCTTGGGCTTCTGATACATGAAATAGCTCAGGCTTTCGGCCGAGGCATAGGTCAGCCATTCGTCGATGGTCAACCCGTTGCCCTTGGACTTCGAAATCTTCTGGCCGTGCTCATCCAGGAACAGCTCATAGGTGAAGTGTTCCGGCTTCTTGCCACCCAGCACTTCGCAAATCCCGTCATAGATCGGGGTATTGGTGGAGTGGTCCTTGCCATACATCTCGAAGTCCACATCCAGCGCCGCCCAGCGGGCGCCGAAATCGGGCTTCCATTGCAGTTTCACATGGCCGCCCGTCACCGGCAGCGTCCATTCGCGGCCATCCTCGTCGTCGAAGGTGATGGTGTGGTTCACCGGATCGACGTTCTTCATCGGCACATAGAGCACCCGCCCCGTTTCCGGGTGGATCGGCAGGAAGCAGCTGTAGGTCTGCTGACGCTCCTCGCGCAGCGATTTCAGCATGATCGCCATGATCGCGTCATAGCGTTCCGTCGCCAGCTTCAGAGTGTCGTCAAAGCGGCCGGACTTATAGAACTCGGTCGCGCTGATGAACTCGTATTCGAAGCCGAAAGTATCGAGGAACCGCCGCAGCATCGCGTTGTTGTGGTGGCCAAAGCTCTCATATTCCCCGAACGGATCAGGGACCGAGGTCAGCGGCTTCTGGATATTGGCGTGCAGCATCTCCTGGTTCGGCACGTTTTCCGGCACCTTGCGCATACCGTCCACATCGTCGGAAAAGCAGATCAGCCGCGTCGGAATGTCGCTGATCACCTCAAACGCGCGTCGGATCATCGTGGTGCGCGCCACTTCGCCGAAGGTGCCGATATGCGGCAGGCCCGAGGGGCCATAACCCGTCTCGAACAGGACGTAGCCCTTTTCCGGCGCCTTCTTTTCATACCGCTTGAGAATCTTGCGGGCCTCTTCAAAGGGCCAGGCTTTCGATTTCATCGCGGCGTCACGAAGGGCGGACATCGGCGGATCCTTTCATACTGCGGGCCCCATGCCCGCGCAGAACCCGCCTGTCCTATTGCCGCCCCTGCCCCGCGTCAATATTCTCAGGGCCGATACAGTTCAAAGGACGACTCCCGTGCCCGATACACCGGCCTCTCTTTCCCCGCAGGATGCTCTTGTCGCCGTGATGATCGCGGTTTCCGCCTCGGACGAGAACATGCGCACCTCCGAGCTGGTGGCGATTCAACGCATGGTGAATCACATGCCGGTCTTCGCCGACTACGATACCGACCGCCTGCGCCCCGTCGCGCAGACTGTCTTCGACCTGTTCGAGGAAGAGGACGGGCTGGATGCGCTGTTCGGCCTGATCCGCGACGCCCTGCCCGACCGGCTGTTTGAAACCGCCTATGCACTGGCCTGTGACGTGGCCGCCGCCGACGGCCAGCTCAATGAAGTTGAGCTGCGCATGCTGGAAGAAGTACGCAACGAGCTGTCCATAGACCGCCTGCATGCCGTGGCGATCGAATGGAGCGCGCGGGTTCGGCATCTGAAACCCTGAAATCGTAAAGGCCCGGAAGAAAGATCCGGGCCTTTCATCTTATCCCTCGCCGCCGGGGCGCGGCGGCAGGCCAGCCGCCAGATCGCGCGCCTGAATCACCCATTGATCGCGGGTAACGCGACCCCTGAAGCCTTCAAGGTTCTCGTCCACCCAGGCAATTTCCGCCGCCGTCCAGTTGGCGATCTGGTCAAAGTGATAGAAGCCCAGCCGGTGCAGCAGCGCCTCCAGCTTCGGCCCGACGCCCTTGATCAGCTTCAGATCATCTGCCGCGCCGTTTCGGGGGGCCGACAGCGCCTCGGGGCGCTTGGCCTCCGCCGGAACCGGGTCGGCCATCGCAGCAGGCGCGGCCATGGCAGAAGCCTCGGCCCTGATCGTCGCCTGGCGCGCGGCCTCAAGATCTGCCGTCAAGGCTGCGATGCGTGAAGCCTGGTCACGCCCCTGCGCCTCGCAGGCGGCAAGGCTGTGGCGCAGCCGGTCGGCCGCGCCGTCATCCACGGTCACCGTGACCGGCGCGCGGCGCCCCCAGATGATCCAGCCCGCCAGCAGCCCAACCAGAGTGGCCAGCAGCAACAGCACCCAGATTTCACCGACAAGGAACCCCCAGTTCCTGAACATACCCGCTCTCCTCTGTCCCGATCACTCAGACCACAGCACTGTGGTGCGCCGGTTTCTGGCCCGGCCTTCATCCGTCGCGTTGTCTGCCACCGGGCGCGAGGCCCCGTAGCCCCAGGCCCGCAACATCGCCGCAGGCACACCACGCGCCACCAGTGCGGCCCGCACAGCCTCGGCCCGCCGCTGGCTCAGCGCGATATTGCCCAGCGGATCGCCCGAGGCATCGGTATGCCCGCCGATTTCCGCCTTCAGCCCGACCGCCGCACAAGGGGCAATCACCGCAGCAAGCCGGTTCAGCACCCGTTGCGCGTCGGCATCCAGCCGGTCAGAGCCGGTGACGAAGTTCACCGTCGTCCCCTCCAGCACGTTTTCGGCCTGCGCCTGACAACTCGCCCGGTCGGCCGCGAAACTGGCAACCGGCAGCCAATAGCCCGCCGACAGCCGCTCCGCCTGCCCGGTCGCGGCATTCATACGCTCCGCCCCCTCCGGTGCCTCACTTTCCACCACGTCGATATCCAGCGCCACATCCGGCCCCAGCGCCTCGGCCAGCCGACCGGAGATCAGCTCGCGGTCGGCCCCGGCACCAAACCCGGCCTCGATGCGGCTGCCGCCCGGCCCGATTCGCACACGCAACCGCTCAAAATCCGCCATCCACCCCTTCAGGATCCCGAAAATTGCCGGGACCTCAGGCATCGGCTCTCCGATCAGGGCAGATTTCGCCTCGTTATCTATCCGCGCCAGCCCCAGCGCCCCCGCAACTGCCGCGACCTCCAGCCCCTTGGGCAGCTTGCCGGTCAGGACCGCGCCCTGCATCGCCGAATAATCCAGCGTCCAGTCGGGCGGCGTGCCATCATCACGCAGCGTCAGATCCAGAGAAACCGCGCCCTCCGGCAATCCCGCAAGCGCCAGCAGAACAGCGCCCCGCTCCCCCGGCCCAAGAACATCGCCCGAGACGTGCAGCTTGCCGTCACTGACCTCCGCCGCGCCGGAAATCATCGGGCCAAGCGCCGCGATCCCCGCGATCACGGCAGGCATCTGCCCCTCCGGTGCGCCCGAAGCAAGGACCAGTGCCGAAGCCGCCTCGCCCAGTGCCGGCGTCAGCAGGGCGCGGGCCTTCTCGGTCGGGACATGCCCGCTGGCAGAAAGCCCGCCCTCCGCCGATTTGAACACAGCCGTTTCAAAGGGCGAGACGGCAGGCAGCAGTTGCAACTCGCCCCGCACCACACGACGGCCCGGCACGTCGTTGAGAGCGGCCATCAGCGCATCCCGCTCGGCCGCGCTGTCGGCCAGCCCGGCAATATTGATATCGCGCCCCGAGACCATGGTTGAAATACCATGCACCGATCCGCCAGCCACCTGCGCCGCCCCCGCCGCGATCCGGCTTTGGAGGGCGGGCGCTTCGTGACTGTTCGCCCAAAGCCCCAGCACCGCGACGCCCAGAAGCATCACCCCGATCCCCAGAACCTTGCGCAAGCCGACCTCCACCTCAAGACCGCGGCAGTCTTGACCGCCCGCCCCCCGTGATCAAGGGGGAAGGCGGCGCAAAATGTCACAGATCAGCCGTGCAAAGTCGCCCAGCGGGTGATCAGCGTCGCTTGCAGCCGCCGCGCGCGCTTCTGATAGTCCAGCCCGCCCGCAGGCTGCTCCCGCGCCTCGGGCGGCAGGGCTGCGCGCCGGGCCGTATCGGCGGCGAAGATCGCAAAGGCAAGACGGCGCCCCCCCGGCGGCGCGATATAGCCCGCCAGTGACGAAACGAAGTTGAGCGTCCCGGTCTTGGCGTGAACCTGCACCGGGTGCCCCTTGATGATCTGTCCCTTGTCATCGCGCATGCCGTGGTTTTTCAGCAGGCCCGGCAGCGCGCTGGCCTGAACATCTCCAAGCAGCCGCACCATATCTGCGGGCGAGATTCTGCTTTGCCCGCCAAGACCCGAATGGTCGACGAAATGCGCCGACATGCCATGCCGCAACCGCGCCCATTCCTGCATCGCCAGCGCCGAAGCCCGCAGGCTGGCCGCCTGCGAGGCCGACATCCCGGCCACCTCGGCAGTAAGGTTCGTCGAATGCTTCAGCATGTCTTTCAGGATGCCTTCCAGCACAGGGCTGTCATGGCGCGCCAGCAGTTCGGCACCGTCAGGCAGGCTCTCGATCACCTCGGGCGCAGGCAGGGCAATACCCTGCGCCGCTACAAGGGTGCGGAACACATCGCCCGCATAAAGCGCCGGATGACGGACCGGCAGCCACCGCGCACCGCCCTTGCCCAAAGCCTCGGAGGCCACGGTCCAGCGGTCGGCCCCGCCATCGCCCTCGTAAGTGAACAGCGGGCGCGCCCGCGTGGCGATACGGACGCTGGCCATATGGACCTCGGGCACGAAACGCTCGGCCCGTGCATCCATGGTCAGCCGCCAGTCAGCCCCGGCCCGGCGCCATTCGAAATGCACGCGGTTGAAATTGAGGTTCAGCCCGGCCACGGCGGGATTGTAGCCGACGAAATCGGGCTGCTCGCCGTCGATGCGCGGCAAAAGCGGCAGCGCGCCGCCCCAGACCAGAAGCCGGCCCGTCGCGCCCCTGATCCCCTGCGCCGCCAGCTTCGCCGCCAGATCCCCCAGCATGTCGGTATCCAGTACCGGATCACCGCCCCCCGCGAGGATCAGATCGCCCTGCACCACCCCCTGCACCACCGGCCCGCGCCGCAGCACACGGGTCTGGAAGCGATGCACCGGCCCCAGCCGGTCCAGCGCGAAGGCCGCCGTCACCGATTTCAGCACACTGGCAGGCGGCATCGCCTGATCGGCGTCCCGCGCCTCGATCACCGCGCCGGTCACGGCATCGGCCACGATGAAGCCCACCGCCCCGCCCAGCTTCGCCGCTTCCACCAGCTGCCCGGCGCTTTGCGGCTGGGCCCGGACCGCGCCACCATCCCCCCGGCGACGCGGCAACAGCGAGGTGGCAGGCGCTTCGGCCCAGAGCGGCGTCGCCGCCCCGGCCAGAAGCCCGCCAAGCACAAATCGCCGCGTCGGGGAAAAGGGAGGGCGGGACATGGGGACTCACTCCTGTTCAACGCTCATAGCCATAGCGCCAGCGCGATCCGCACGAAACCCCGTGCTCAGCCCGGCGGCGCGTTGCCGCCGCGCCCCCATTCCCCGCGCGCCCGGATCGCGCTTGAGGACATGTCGTTCAGCGGCACATCGGCCAGCACCCAGACCGGCGGCCTGAGCAGACCCAGATCGCCCGCTGCACCTTCGGTCACGCGCTCGCGGGCATACACGCGGGCAGCCCGCCCCATCCGGCCCTTCACGCCCCAGCCGGGCCGCGCCAGCACCCCCACGGGCACCGCCTGCATGATCTGCTCCCAGCGGTCCCAGCGATGGAACTGCACCAGATTGTCCGCGCCCATCAGCCAGACGAAGTTTACCCCCGGATAGATCGCCTGCAATCGCCGGATCGTCGCCGCCGTGTAGCGGGTGCCCAGATGCGCCTCCAGATCGGTGACCACGACGCGCGGATGCCGCATCAGGGCCCGCGCCCGCGCCAGCCGCTCGGCCATTGGCGCCGGCTGACGCGCCTTCAGCGGGTTGCCCGGCGTCACCAGCCACCAGACCCGGTCCAGCCCGAACCGGCGCAGCGCCTCGCGCGTGATATGCACATGCCCCTCATGGGCCGGATCGAAAGATCCACCCAGAAGCCCCACGGTCATGCCGCGCGTCGCGATCGGAAACCCCTGGCGCATCCCTGTCTCCCCCTTTCGCGTTCAAACCACGCAGGCACAGACTTGCCAAGGGCCGATGCGCGGGTAACAACACGGTATGATACCGATCCGTCCTTTTCCTGTTGACGCGCCCGAGGCAACCGCCTGCCTCGTCGCCTATTTCGCCGAACTCAGCGCGCGGTTCGGCCAGACCTTCGACCCCTATGCCGATGCCGACCCCGCCGCGCTGCAACCGCCGCGCGGGCTGTTCCTGATCGCAGGAACCGGGACGCCCATGGGCTGCGTCGCCCTGCGCACCGGCGCCGAGGGCCTGCCCCCCGGCACGGGAGAGGTAAAACGTCTCTGGGTGGCACCTGCCGCGCGTGGGCAGGGCCTTGCCCGCCGCCTGATGGCAGAGGTGGAAACCGCCGCACGCGGCATGGGGCTGAGCCACCTGCGGCTCGATACCAGCCGCCATCTGCCCGAAGCGCAGGCGCTTTACCTGCGCGATGGCTGGACCGGGATCCCGCGCTACAACAGCAATCCCTACGCCGATCACTGGTTCGAGAAACAGCTGGGTCCGGCGCAGATTTCCTGAAAGAAATTCGCAAAAGGTTCCCCGAAACCTTTTGCCCGCACCGTCCGGCAGCCTGCGCCTGACCTGACGCGCGCGCGTTGCCCTTCGGCTGCTTCTCCGCTACATACGCGCCAACCCGCGATACGGAGATCCGCAATGGCCAGCTATCAATACGTTTACCACATGGATGGCGTCTCCAAGACCTATCCCGGCGGCAAGAAGGTGTTCGAGAACATCCGCCTGAACTTCCTCCCCGGCGTGAAGATCGGTGTGGTCGGCGTCAACGGCGCCGGTAAATCCACCCTGCTGCGCGTCATGGCCGGCTGGGACAAGGATTTCACCGGCGAGGCCTGGGCCGCCAAGGGCGCGACCGTGGGCTATCTGCCGCAGGAGCCGCAGCTCGACGAAGCGCTGTCTGTGCGCGAGAATGTGAAGCTGGGCGTCGCCGCGAAGCAGGCCAAGCTCGACCGCTACAACGAACTCGCCATGAACTACTCGGATGAAACCGCCGACGAGATGTCGCGGTTGCAGGACGAGATCGACGCCGAAAACCTGTGGGATCTGGACAGCCAGATCGACATCGCGATGGAAGCCCTGCGCTGTCCGCCGGACGACGCCAATGTCGCAACGCTCTCGGGGGGCGAGCGCCGCCGGGTCGCGCTGTGCAAGCTGCTGCTTGAAGCGCCCGACATGCTGCTGCTGGACGAACCGACCAACCACCTGGATGCCGAAACGATCGCCTGGCTTCAAAAGCACCTGATCGAATACAAAGGCACCATCCTGACTGTCACCCACGACCGTTACTTCCTGGATGACATCACCACTTGGATTCTGGAACTGGAACGCGGCCGCGGCATCCCGCATGAGGGCAACTACTCCTCGTGGCTCGACGCAAAGGCCAAGCGCCTCGCGCAGGAAGCCCGTGAGGACAAGGCCAAGCAGAAAGTTCTTGAAAAGGAACTGGAATGGATCAGGGCCGGGGCCAAGGCCCGTCAGGCGAAATCGAAAGCCCGTATTCAGGCCTATGAAAAGATGGCCGACGAGTCGGTCAAGGAACTGGTCGGCCGCGCCCAGATCATCATTCCGCACGGCCCGCGCCTTGGCTCCAAGGTCATCGAATTCGAAAACGTCTCCAAGGCGATGGGCGACAAGCAGCTGATTGAAAACCTGTCCTTCATGCTGCCGCCCGGCGGCATCATCGGTGTGATCGGTCCCAACGGCGCGGGGAAATCCACGCTGATGAAGATGATCACCGGGCAGGAACAGCCCGACAGCGGCACCATCACGCTGGGCGATACCGTGCAACTGTCCTATGTCGATCAGTCACGCGACAGCCTCGACCCGAACAAGAACGTCTGGGAGGAAATCACCGACAGCCTCGACATCGTGGTTCTGGGTGATGCCGAGGTGAACAGCCGCGCCTATTGCTCCTCCTTCAACTTCAAGGGGTCTGACCAGCAGAAGAAGGTCGGCATCCTGTCGGGCGGTGAGCGCAACCGCGTTCACATGGCCAAGCTGCTGAAATCGGGCGGCAACGTCCTGCTGCTTGACGAACCGACCAACGACCTTGACGTTGAAACCCTTCAGGCGCTTGAAGCGGCAATCGAAGAATTCGCGGGCTGCGCGGTTATCATCTCGCACGACCGTTTCTTCCTTGACCGCCTCTGCACCCATATCCTCGCCTTTGAAGGCGATGCGCATGTGGAGTTCTTCGAAGGCAACTTCGACGATTACGAACAGGATAAGATCCGCCGCCTCGGCCCGGATTCCGTGAACCCCAAGCGTGTGAAATACAAGAAGTTCACCCGCTGAACCAAAAACGGCGCGCCCCTGGCGCGCCGTTCCTCTTTCCGGCCCGCTGCCTCAGACAGCAATACCGAAGACATGGCCAACCCCGGCGGTAATCGCCATGGCCGCCGCCCCCCAGAACAGCACCCGCAAAGTCGCCCGCAGTTTCGGCGCGCCGCCCGCCTGCGCCCCCAGCGCACCCAGCACCGCAAGGCAGACCAGCGTCGCGATCACCACCACGGGGATCACCAGCCCTTCCGGGGCCAGAATCGCCGCCAGCAACGGCATCGCCGCCGCAATCGAGAAGGTCAGGCCCGAAGCGAAGGCCGCCTGCAAGGGGTTGGCGGCATGCACCTCGCTTAACCCCAGCTCCTCGCGCACATGGGCGCCAAGCGCATCCTTCTCGGTCAACTCGCGCGCCACAAGCGCCGCAGTCGCCGGTGAAAGCCCCCGCGCTTCGTAGATCGAGGCCAGTTCACGCTCTTCCTCTTCGGGCATGTCGATCTGTGCCTGCCGTTCGCGCGCGATATCGGCACGCTCGATATCGGACTGCGAACTGACCGAGACATATTCGCCTGCCGCCATCGACATGGCACCTGCGGCAAGTCCGGCGGCGCCTGCGATCAGCACGGCCGAGGGCGAGGGATCGGCCGCCGCCACCCCCACGATCAGCGAAGCTACGGAAACGATGCCATCATTCGCCCCCAGAACGGCCGCGCGCAGCCAGCCGGAGCGGTTGATGAAATGCAGTTCTTCATGGGCAGATTGGTAGGGAAGGCTCATCTTGTCCTCACATGTCACATCCTGAATGTGTCATGCAGCACCAGCCGCCACAAGCCCGCCTGCTGTCACACCCCGTTGCGCCGGGCGCGCAGCTTCGCAAAATAATCCACCCGCTTTTTCAGCTCGCGTTCGAAGCCACGTTCTGGTGGCGCGTAGAACACGGGGCGTTTCATGCCTTCGGGGAAATAATCCTGCCCTGAAAAGCCGTCCTCAGCATCGTGATCATAGGCATATCCTGCACCATAGCCGATCTCTTTCATGAGCTTGGTCGGCGCGTTGCGGATGTGCAGCGGTGGCGGCAGACTGCCCGTTTCACGCGCAGCCGCCCGCGCCGCCTTGTAGGCGACGTAAACCCCGTTCGATTTCGGTGCCAGCGCCAGATAGACCACAGCATTGGCGAGCGCCAGTTCCCCCTCGGGACTGCCCAGACGCTCATACGTCTGCCAGGCATCAATGCAGACCGCCTGCGCCTGCGGATCGGCGAGGCCAATATCCTCCACCGCCATACGGGTCAGGCGGCGAGCCAGAAAGCGCGGGTCTTCGCCACCTTCCAGCATGCGGGCAAACCAGTAAAGCGCGGCATCCGGGTCACTGCCGCGCACCGATTTGTGCAGGGCCGAGATGAGGTTGTAATGCTCTTCGCCCGACTTGTCGTATTTCGTCGCCCGTCGCATCAGGCGTTGGCCAAGCTGTTCCGGCGTCAGCGTGCCGCCCTTGTGGGCCGCCACCTGCTCGATCAGGTTCAGCAGCGCCCGGCCATCCCCATCGGCCATCTCCAGCAGCGTCTCGCGCGCCTCGCCGGTCAGCGGCAGCGCGCGGCCCAGCTCTTTCTCGGCCCGCTGTGCGAGACGCTCCAGATCGGCAAGGCTCAGCCGTTCCAGCACGATCACCTGCGCCCGGCTGAGCAATGCGGCATTCAACTCGAAGGACGGGTTTTCAGTGGTAGCACCGACCAGAAGGATGGTGCCGTCTTCCATATGTGGCAGAAACCCGTCTTGCTGCGCCTTGTTGAAGCGGTGGATCTCATCCACGAACAGCAGCGTCACCTGCCCGTTGCCGCGCCGGATCTTCGCTTGCTCGAATACCTTGCGCAGCTCCGGCACCCCGGTGAAGATCGCGCTGATCTGCACGAAGGCCAGATTGGTCTGATCGGCCAGCAGCCGCGCGATGGTGGTCTTGCCCACCCCCGGCGGCCCCCAGAGGATCAGCGACGACAGACTGCCCGCCGCCAGCATGGCGCCCAGTGGCCCGTCAGGACCAAGCACATGACCCTGCCCGATCACCTCGTCCAGACTGCGCGGACGCAGCCGGTCCGCCAGAGGGCGCGGCGCCTCGGGCTTCGGGGCAGCAAAGGGGGAGTCGAACAGATCGGCCATGGTGCAAGATTACGCCGCCCGCACGGGCGGCGAAAGATCAGATGCGGAAACGCAGCAAAAGCTGCTGCCCGCCGCGCTGCACCTCGATACCCCAGCGGCGCGGACCAGGCGCGGTCAGCCGCACCACATCGCCGGGCACCTTGACCGCCTCGCCATTGATCGTCCGCAGCACATCGCCCGGCCGCAACCCGGTGCGTGCCGCAAGCCCTTCCGCATTCGTCACGATCACACCGTCGGTTGGGCTGTCGCTCAGTTCCAGTTCGTCCAGCACCGCCGGATTGATGCGTGCCACCTCCAGCCCCTGCAACACACTGCTTTCGCCCAGCGTCATCGCCTCGCGCGGCGGGCTGTCGGGCGGCGCGACCAGCGCAACCCTCGCCTGACGCGCCTTGCCCCGATGCAGGTAATCCACCGTAATCTCACGACCCACCCCAAGCGCCGCCAGCCGGAACATCACACCCTGCGGCGTATCCGTCGCCTCGCCATCGACCGACAGGATGATGTCACCGACCTCCAGCCCCGCCGCCCTGAACGGGCTGTCCGGGTGCAGTGCCGACAGAACTACCCCTTCGGGCCGCGGCAGACCCAGCGCCTCGGCCATGGCCGAATCCATCGCCTGCCCGGTCACCCCGGCCCAGGGCCGTTTGAACCGCGTCTCGCCCGCCTTGGCCTGATCAATGAAGTTACGCACCAGATTGGCGGGAATCGCAAACCCGATCCCGTTGGACCCGCCGCCCTTGGTGACGATGGCGGTATTGATGCCGACAAGCTGCCCTTTCATATCGACCAGCGCACCCCCCGAATTGCCGGGGTTGATGGCCGCATCTGTCTGCACGAAATAGCTGCGCCCGCCGCCCACCGCCAGCGACGACCGGCCAAGCCCCGAGACGATGCCCGAAGACACCGTCTGCCCGACGCCGAACGGGTTGCCGATGGCCAGAACCAGATCGCCCACCTCCAGATCATCGGAATTGCGCAACAGCAGCGAGGGCAGATCGGCCGCGCCTTCAAGTTGCAGCACCGCAAGATCGGCCTGCTCATCCGCCAGCAGCACATGCGCGCGATATTCACGGCGGTCCGACAGCTCCACCCGGATCTCGGTGGCCTGCCCGACAACGTGGTAATTGGAGACCACGATCCCCTCGGGGCTGACGATCACCCCCGAACCGAGCGAGTTCTGCACGCGCGGGGTAACACGGCCGAAATCCTGAAAGAACTGCTCGAAGAACGGATCGCCAGCAAATGGCGTCTCGCGCCGCTGCACCACGACTGTTGCATAGATATTCACCACCGCCGGGGTCGCGGCCTTCACCACGGGCGCGAAGCTCATGGTGATCTCCGCCTGCGAGCCAGGCACGGTATCGGCGGGTGCGGTGACGGGAAGCAGCATCAGGCAGGCGGCGAGGGCGACTGGCAAACGAGGCATCAAAAGGCTCCGGCTTCAGGCTGTTCATCCCGATATGGCGCGATGCCCGCCGAAGGTGCAAGGCGCGCGGCCTCACAAAACCGGGACCGCCCCCCAGCAAATGCAAAAGGCCCG
>NZ_LJSC01000028.1:44872-62187 GCF_001303875.1 Gemmobacter sp. LW-1
GGCGGGAGGATCAGTCCTCCGCAGCCTCTTCGGCCTCAGCGCGGGCGCGGTCGGCAGCGCCTTTGGCCGAGGGGTCACGATCCACGAATTCGATGATCGCCATCGGTGCCATGTCGCCATAGCGGAAACCGGCTTTCAGGATACGGACGTAGCCGCCCTGGCGGTCCTTGTAGCGCGGGCCGAGGATGTCGAACAGGCGCGCAACGTGCTTGTCTTCTTTCAGCTGGGCAGCAGCCTGACGACGGGCGTGCAGATCGCCGCGCTTCGCCAGCGTGATCAGCTTCTCGATGATCGGACGCAGTTCCTTCGCTTTCGGAAGGGTGGTCTTGATCTGCTCGTGCTCGATGAGCGAGCCGGACATATTGGCGAACAGCGCCTTGCGGTGTTCGTGGGTGCGGTTCAGACGGCGGTAGCCGCGAGCGTGACGCATGGTGGTCTCCTACGGTTTTGCTTTGTGTTGCAGCCCTGCGTTGGGGCCGCGTCGTTGGGGCGGAATTGCCCAGGGTTCCCCGCCAGTGCGGGCATTGCAGGAGGGCGTTACCGCCCCCCTTTAACCTCAGAACTGGTCTTCGAAGCGCTTGGCCAGATCTTCGATGTTCTCCGGCGGCCAGTCCTCGACATCCATGCCAAGGTGCAGACCCATGCCCGAGAGCACTTCCTTGATCTCGTTCAGCGACTTGCGGCCGAAGTTCGGGGTGCGCAGCATCTCGGCTTCGGTTTTCTGGATCAGATCGCCGATATAGACGATGTTGTCGTTCTTCAGGCAGTTCGCCGAACGGACCGACAGCTCCAGCTCGTCGACCTTCTTCAGCAGCAGCGGGTTGAATTCCAGCCCGTCTTCCACTTCGCTCCGCGAAGCCGATTCCGGCTCGTCGAAGTTCACGAAGATGGCCAGCTGATCCTGAAGAATACGCGCGGCATAAGCCACGGCATCCTCGGGGGTCAGGCCGCCGTTGGTTTCGATCTTCATGGTCAGCTTGTCATAGTCCAGCACCTGACCTTCGCGGGTCGGCTGCACTTCGTAGCTGACTTTCTTGACCGGAGAGAAGATGGCGTCGATGGCGATGAGGCCGATCGGCGCGTCTTCCGGCTTGTTCTTGTCGGCCGAGACATAACCCTTGCCGGTATTCACCGTCAGTTCCATGTAGACATCGGCACCGTCGTCGAGGTGGCAGATCACATGGTCCTTGTTCAGGACTTCGATGCCATTCGACTCCGAAATATCGGCAGCGGTCACGACGCCCGGCCCCTTGGCCGAGATCGACAGGCGCTTCGGCCCCTCGACTTCCATCTTCAGCGACACGCCCTTGAGGTTCAGCACGATGTCGGTGACGTCCTCACGAACGCCCGCAACGCTGGAAAACTCGTGCAGAACATTGTCGATCTGGACGGCGGTGATCGCGCCGCCCTGCAGCGACGACATCAGCACGCGGCGCAGCGCATTGCCCAGCGTCAGGCCGAAGCCACGTTCCAGCGGTTCCGCGACAACCGTCGCGGTGCGCGAGGCATCAGGCCCCGGCTTCACGACAAGCTGCGTCGGCTTGATCAGTTCCGCCCAATTCTTGTGGATCATGCTTTCGCCTCCATTCCTGTTTTCCGCCCATGACCAAGAAGCGGAAAACGCCCGAGGTTCAGAAATACGAAACCGGGCCGCGCAAACATGGCGCGGCCCGATCGAAACTCATGCGTCAGACGCGACGACGCTTGGGCGGGCGGCAACCGTTGTGCGCCAGCGGGGTCACGTCGCGGATCGAGGTGATGGTCAGGCCAACCGCGGCCAGCGCGCGCAGCGCCGATTCGCGGCCCGAACCCGGACCCTGCACTTCAACCTCGACGGTCTTCATGCCATGTTCCTGCGCCTTGCGGGCAGCGTCCTCAGCGGCCATCTGGGCGGCGTAGGGGGTCGATTTGCGCGAACCCTTGAAGCCCATGGTGCCCGAGGACGACCACGAGATCGCGTTGCCCTGGACGTCAGAGATCAGGATTTTGGTGTTGTTGAACGAGGAGTTCACATGAACAACGCCAGCAGCGATGTTCTTGCGCTCTTTCCGCTTCATGCGGGTCTTGTCACGAGCCATGTCTCACCCTCCCCTTACTTCTTCTTGCCGGCGATCGGCTTCGCCGGGCCCTTGCGGGTACGGGCGTTGGTGTGGGTGCGCTGACCGCGAACCGGCAGGTTCCGACGGTGACGCAGGCCGCGGTAGCAGCCGAGGTCCATCAGGCGCTTGATGTTCATCGACACTTCACGGCGCAGGTCGCCTTCAACGGTGAAGTTGGCGTCGATGTATTCACGGATGGCCAGAACTTCGGCATCCGTCAGTTCGTTCACGCGACGGGCGCGGTCGATCTTCAGGGCTTCGCAGATCTGCTCGGCATAGAAAGCGCCGATGCCATGGATGTATTGGAGTGCGATCGGGACGCGCTTCCCGGTCGGGATGTTGACGCCAGCAATACGTGCCACGCGTATCTTCCTTCATTGTTGCGGTTCCGTAATGCCAGAACCTTTTTTCACAACTCCGGTGCGGCCTGAGGAGTGCATTAACAGCCGCCCGGTTCGAGAGCCCCTGACCGATTCTCCTATACGGAAAACGAAAGCCACGGACGATTCCCTTTCGGGACGCCGTGGCTTAGGGGGTTTTCAGACGCCCGTCAAGGCGTCGGAGGAAAGTTTCACTTGCTGTCAAGCAGTTTCGCAATTGCCACGCCGACATCCGCCATCGGGGCCATGCCATCCACCTGCTTCAGGTCGCCCTTGGCATAGTAGTAGCCCAGAAGCGGCGCGGTCTTCTTATAATACTCGCGCAGACGACCAGCAAAAACCTCGGGGTTATCGTCGGCGCGGACGGGCTGACCCGCCGCCGCCGCTTCCTCGGCCCGGCGGACGATACGGGCAACCAGTGCCTCATCATCCACCACCAGCTCGATCACCGCGTCCAGCTTCTGCCCGGTGCGCGCCAGCAGCGCACCCAAGGCATCGGCCTGCGCGAGGGTGCGCGGGAAGCCGTCGAAGATGAAGCCGCCGCCCGCCGGGCCCGCCATCTTCTCCTCGATCAGCCCGATGACGATCTCGTCCGTCACCAGTTGCCCCTTGTCCATCACTTCGGCGACGCGACGGCCCATCTCGGTGCCCGAGGTCTTGGCCTCGCGCAGCATGTCGCCGGTCGACAGCTGCACCATGTTCCGTTCGTCCACCAGCCGCTTGGCTTGCGTACCCTTGCCTGCGCCCGGCGGTCCCAGAAGGATGATATTGACCATGGTGTGCTGTCCCTCGTGTATTTTAGCGACGCGTCGGCGTCTTGGCCCCGCTGCGCTTTCGGCCGCGAAGCTGCGATTTTTCGATCAGCCCTTCATACTGGTGCGCCAGCAGATGCGACTGGATCTGGTTGATCGTATCCATCGTCACCGAAACCACGATCAGCACGGAAGTCCCACCAAAGTAGAAGGGGATCGAAAGCTGATGGCGGATGATCTCGGGCAGCAGGCAGACGAAGGCCAGATAGGCGGCACCGAGCACGAGAACCCGGTTCACGACATATTCCAGATATTCCTCGGTCTTCTTGCCGGGGCGGATTCCGGGCACGAAACCGTTCTGGTTCTTCAGGTTCTCGGCCACGTCATCCACCTTGAACGACACGTTGAAGGTGTAGAAATAGGCGAAGAACACGATCATCGACGTGAAGAACAGCAGATACAGCGGCTGCCCCGGCCCGAAATAGGCGAGGATGGTCGACATCACCGGCCCCGTCCCCTGCCCCGAGAAGGCGGCGATGGTGGTCGGCAGCAGCAGCAGCGACGAGGCAAAGATCGCCGGGATCACGCCCGCCGGGTTGACCTTGACCGGCAGGTGCGACGAGCCGCCGTCATAAATCTTCATCCCGACCTGACGGCGCGGATACTGGATATGGATCTTGCGCAGGGCGCGTTCCATGAACACCACAAAGGCGATCACGACGACGACCATCACGATCACACCGATGATGACGCCGGGCGAGATCGCACCCGAACGGCCCTGGCTGAAGAATTGTGCCAGCGCAGCGGGAATTTCGGCCACGATGCCGACGAAGATGATGAGCGAGGTGCCGTTGCCGATGCCGCGCGCGGTGATCTGCTCGCCCAGCCACATCAGGAACATCGTGCCGCCTACCAGCGTCACCACGACCGACAGCTTGAAGAACAGCCCCGGATCATGCGCGAGATCCCCGGCCTCAAGACTGACCGCAATCCCCCAGGCCTGAAACAGCGCCAGCGCCACGGTGCCGTAGCGCGTATACTGGTTCATCTTCTTGCGGCCTTGCTCGCCCTCTTTCTTCAGCTGCTCCAGCGCGGGCACCATGGCCGCCAGAAGCTGAACGATGATCGAGGCCGAGATATAGGGCATGATGCCAAGCGCAAAGATGCCCATACGGCTGATCGCGCCGCCGGTGAACATGTTCAGAATGCCGCCCAGACCGGCCGAAACTCCCGACATGAACTCGCGCAGCGCCTGACCGTCGATCCCCGGCACGGGGATGTAGGTGCCCAGACGATAGACGATCAGAAGGCCGATGGTGAAGAAGATGCGTTGGCGAAGGTCCGTGGCCTTGCCAAGGGCGCCCCAGCTGAGGTTCGCCGCCATTTGCTCTGCAGCAGATGCCATGCCCGTGTCTTTCATGATTGCGCCGCCGAACCGGGGTTTTCCGGTCGGCGGCGCGGGAAAACTCTGCACCGATGTAAGCGGTCTGGCGACCGCTCACAACCTTTATTCCGCCGCAGCCGCCGCAGCTTCCGCCACGCTGAGCTTGCCGCCAGCCTTGGCGACCGCGTCGATGGCAGCCTGCGAGGCGCCGGTGACGGTCAGCGTGACTTTCGACTTGATCTCGCCCTTGGCCAGAACGCGGATACCGTCACGCTTGCGCGAGGTGACGCCGGCAGCAACCAGCATGTCTTCGGTGATCTCGGCCTTGGCGTCCAGCTTGCCAGCCTCGATGAACTTCTCGATCAGACCGAGGTTCACAACGGCATAGTGCTTGGCGTTCGGCTTGTTGAAGCCGCGCTTCGGCAGACGACGGTAAAGCGGCATCTGGCCGCCTTCGTAGCCGCCCAGAGCAACGCCCGAACGCGATTTCTGACCCTTGATACCACGACCGGCGGTCTTGCCCTTGCCCGAACCCGGGCCGCGCGCAACGCGCTTCTGCTTGCGGGCCGCGCCTTCGTTGTCGCGCAGTTCATTCAGTTTCATGTCGCTTCTCCTTGGCCGGAAATGCCCCCACAAGCGACAGAGGGGCACACACGGCATATGATGGTGATTCTCGTGGCGTGGACGCCACCGGGGGCGTATAGACGTCATTCCTGCGTCACGCAAGCTTTCGCGCCCGAAACTTGACCTTGGCCGCCCCTGCCCTTTCTATGAGACAGGACGGACGCGGGAGGGCCGGATGTCCAGTCTCTACCTTGCATCAGCTCTGGCTTATCTGGCCGTCATCATCCTGTTTTCGGCGCTGCATCTGCGCGGCGATTACAGCCCGATCCGGCAGGCCCTCAGCGATTATGGTATCGGGCCGTCGCATCCGTTGTTTGTCGGCTATGCGGTGGCGGGGATCGCCGCGAGCAGTCTGCTCGCCGCTGCCGTGCTGGAAGACGGCCGCTTCACCCTGCGCGCCGGTCTGTGCCTTCTGGGCATGGCCGCTCTGCCGCTGGGCGTGGTGGCCTATCCGACGGATATCGAGGGCGAGCCGTCAAGCCGCACGGGCAGGCTGCACCTGGCCTTCGCAGTTGCCAATTTCGCGCTGGCGTATATCGCCATCGACGACCTGTTTCCCGATGCGGAAAGCCTGCCGCCCGCTGCGTTCCGCCACCTGCTTGGCGCGCTTTACTGGGTCGTGACGGCATCGCTGCTCGGGGTCGCGGTCTGCCTCGTTCACGCGCTGCGCCACAGGATCTTTGGACTGCTGGAGCGGCTTTATCTGTTCAGCTCGGCACTGTGGCTTGGTCTCTTTGCCCTTGGAATGG
This sequence comes from Gemmobacter sp. LW-1, assembly GCF_001303875.1. Lineage (NCBI taxonomy): Bacteria > Pseudomonadati > Pseudomonadota > Alphaproteobacteria > Rhodobacterales > Paracoccaceae > Gemmobacter > Gemmobacter sp. LW-1. Next base: position 50,861 of record NZ_LJSC01000028.1, read on the forward strand.
CACTGGCACCACATGGCGCGCAATGAAAACGCCCCGCCGGTTGGGCGGGGCGTTTCCGATCTCGGATGCGTAACGATCAGCCGCGCTCTTCGATGATTTTCACAAGATGCGAGATCTTGTTGACCATGCCGCGAACCGCCGGAGTGTCCTCCAGTTCACGGGTGCGGCGCAGCTTGTTCAGGCCGAGGCCCTTCAGCGTCGCGGTCTGGATGGCGGGGCGGCGCGCGGCCGAAGCCACTTGCTGCACGACGATGGTTTTCTTGGCCATGGTCTACTCCTTACGCCTCGACAGCTTCATCTTCGGGCTTCTTCAGGATGTCGGCCACTTTCTTGCCGCGACGCTGCGCGACCTGACGGGGGCTCGATTCCTGCTTCAGACCGTCGATGGTCGCGCGGATCATGTTGTAGGGGTTCTGCGAACCCAGCGACTTCGCCACCACGTCCTGGATGCCCAGCATCTCGAACACGGCGCGCATCGGACCACCGGCGATGATCCCGGTACCGGGAACAGCCGCGCGCATCACAACACGACCGGCGCCATGACGGCCTTCCATGTCGTGGTGCAGGGTGCGCGAGTCCTTCAGCGGCACGCGAACGAGCGAGCGCTTGGCCTGCTCGGTCGCCTTGCGGATCGCCTCGGGCACTTCTTTCGCCTTGCCCTTGCCGAAGCCCACACGGCCGCGCTGGTCGCCGACAACCACGAGTGCAGCAAAGCCGAAGCGTTTGCCGCCTTTCACGGTTTTCGACACGCGGTTGATCGCCACGAGACGATCGGCGAATTCCGGGGTTTCCTCGCGCTCGGCGCGGCGTTCCCGGCGGTTTTCACGTTCTGCCATCATCGTCTCCTTAGAACTTCAGGCCGCCTTCACGGGCAGCATCGGCCAAGGCCTTGATCTTCCCGTGAAAGAGGAAACCACCGCGGTCGAAGTAGCACTCTTCGACACCGGCCGCCTTGGCACGTTCCGCAATCGTGGCGCCCACCTTCGCGGCGGCCTCCACGTTGTTCTTGCCCACGAAGCCCAGCTCTTTCTCCAGCGTCGAAGCCGAAGCGAGCGTCACGCCGCGCACGTCGTCGATCAGCTGAACGCTGATGTTCTTCGACGAGCGGTGCACAGACAGGCGGGCGCGTCCAGCGGACATCGCCTTCAGTTTGTTCCGGACGCGCAGGCGGCGCTTGAGGAACAGCTCTCTTTTGTTGTTCGCCATTTTCGCCACCCTTACTTCTTCTTGCCTTCCTTGCGGAAGATGAACTCACCCTTGTAGCGGATGCCTTTGCCCTTGTAGGGCTCGGGACGTTTCCACTCACGGATGTTCGCAGCGACCTGGCCAACGAGTTGCTGGTCGATGCCTTCCACAACGATTTCGGTCTGCTTCGGGGACGTGACGGTCACGCCCTGAGGCACTTCGAAGTTCACTTCATGCGAATAGCCAAGCGACAGTTTCAGGATATTGCCCTGCATCGCGGCGCGGTAACCCACGCCCTGAATTTCGAGCTCTTTCTTGAAGCCGTCGGTCACGCCGATGACGAGGTTTTCGACCATCGAGCGGGCCATGCCCCACTGCTGGCGCGCACGCTTGGAGGTGCCGCGCGGGGTCACCTTCACAGCGCCGTCTTCCAGCGACAGGGTCACATCGTCGGTCGCGGTGAAGGAACGGGTGCCTTTCGGCCCCTTCACTTCGATCGACTGGCCTTTGATTTCGGCCGAGACGCCCTTGGGAAGCGCGACGGGTTTTTTGCCGATACGAGACATCTAACCCTCCTCAGAACACGGTGCAGAGCACTTCGCCGCCAACATTGGCGGAACGTGCAGCTGCATCGGACATCACGCCCTTGGGGGTCGACACGATGGAAACGCCCAGGCCATTGCGGACCGACGGGATTTCCTTGACGCCCATGTAGACGCGACGGCCGGGTTTCGACACGCGCTTCAGTTCACGGATGACCGGCTCGCCTTCGAAATACTTCAGCGAGATCACCAGCTCGCCCTGACCATTGTCGGTCGAGGCACGCTCGTAACCACGGATGTAACCTTCCGAGGCCAGCACATCCAGAACCCAGGCGCGAAGCTTCGAGGCCGGGGTCGAGACAGTCGATTTACCGCGCGCCTGAGCGTTGCGGATGCGGGTCAGCATATCGCCGAGAGGATCGTTCACAGACATGGTCGCTCCTCCTTACCAGCTCGACTTGACCATGCCCGGGATCTGGCCGAAGGAGGCCAGCTCGCGCAGCATGATCCGCGACAGTTTCAGCTTACGATAGTAAGCATGGGGACGGCCGGTGAGCTGGCAGCGGTTGTGCAGCCGGGTCGCCGACGAGTTGCGGGGCAGTTGGGCCAGCTTCTGTGCCGCTGCGAAACGCTCGGCAACGGGCAGGTCCTGGTTCGAGATGATCTCTTTGAGAGCAGCGCGCTTGGCGGCGTAGACGTCCACCAGATGCTGACGCTTCTTCTCGCGTTCGATCATGGATTTTTTAGCCATAATGATTTCCTCGCGCGATCAGCTGGAGAACGGCATGTTGAAGTGCTTGAGCAGCGACTTCGCTTCAGCGTCGGTCTTGGCGTTGGTGCAGATGATGATGTCCATGCCCAGAACGTCGTCGATCTTGTCGAACTCGATTTCGGGGAACACGATCTGCTCTTTCAGCCCCATGGCATAGTTGCCACGGCCATCGAACGACGTGCCCTTGACGCCGCGGAAGTCGCGGACGCGCGGCAGCGCGACGTTGATGAGACGGTCGAGGAATTCATACATGCGGTCACCGCGCAGGGTCACCTTGCAGCCCAGCGGCATCTCTTCCCGAACACGGAAGCCGGCGATCGACTTCTTGGCGTGGGTGATGACAGCCTTCTGACCGGCAATCGCCGTCAACTGCTCGGCGGCGGCTTTCACCTTCTTGGTGTCCTTCACCGCTTCGCCAACGCCCATGTTGATCACGATCTTGTCCAGACGCGGGATCTGCATGTCGTTCTTGTAGCTGAATTCTTCTTTCAGCGCGGCGCGGATTCGGGTTTTGAACTCGGCCTTCAGACGCGGGGTGTATTCGGCAGCGTCAAGCATCAGATCACGTCCCCCGTGGTCTTGGCGAAGCGCACTTTCTTGCCGTCTTCCATGCGGAAGCCGACGCGGGTGGCCTTGCCGTTCTTGTCAACGATGGCGAGGTTCGACAGGTCGATCGGCATCGCCTTGGCGATGCGGCCGCCCTGCGACGAGGCCGATTGCTTGGTGTGGCGGATGGCGATGTTCACGCCCTCGACAACGGCCTTGTTCGCCGACGGGTTCACCGAGGTGATCTCGCCCTGCTTGCCCTTGTCCTTGCCAGTCAGCACGACAACCGTGTCGCCTTTTTTCAGCTTCGCAGCCATATCACAGCACCTCCGGCGCCAGCGAGATGATCTTCATGAAGTTCTTGGCACGCAGTTCGCGCACGACCGGCCCGAAGATACGGGTGCCGACCGGTTCGCCCTGGTTGTTCAGGATGACGGCGGCATTGCGGTCGAAGCGGATCGAGGTGCCGTCTTCACGACGGACTTCCTTGGCGGTGCGAACGACGACGGCCTTGCGGACGTCACCCTTCTTCACGCGACCCTTCGGAATCGCCTCCTTGACCGACACCACGATGATGTCGCCCACGGATGCGTAGCGGCGGTGCGAGCCGCCCAGAACCTTGATGCACTGAACCCGGCGAGCGCCGGAGTTGTCAGCAACATCCAGATTGGTCTGCATCTGGATCATTTGGTTTCTCCCGACCTTTGGAGCGGCTGATCAGCACCGCCCCAGGGTTTCGTTCAGATGACTGAACGATGGGACCGGAGCCTTCTCAGGCCTCGGCCACCACCGTCCAGCGCTTCGTCTTCGAGATCGGCGCGCATTCTTCAATGCGCACGGTGTCACCGACCTTGAACTTGTTATCCGCGTCGTGAGCGCGATATTTCTTCGACTTCCGCACGGTCTTTTGCAGAAGCGGGTGCTTGAAGCGACGCTCAACCAGAACGGTGATGGTCTGTTCGTTCTTGTCCGAGGTGACGACACCTTGCAGGATACGCTTGGGCATGTGCCTACTCCTCAGTTCGCAGCTTCAGCAGCTTGCTGGTTCAGAACCGTCATGATGCGGGCGACTTCCTTGCGGACGGCACGCATGCGGGCGGTGTTCTCAAGCTGGCCGGTCGCCTGCTGGAAGCGCAGGTTGAACGCTTCCTTCTTCAGCGCCACGAGCTGCTCGCGCAGCTCGGCAGGCGCCTTGGCCTTCAGTTCCTTGGCGGTCATACGCCTGTTCCTTTTCACAATCGCCAGACGGCCCCTGTTTTATGGGGTAACCGTTACCCTGGCGGATCAATGACAAATCCGCGAATCTCCGGTCACCCGGAATCCGCAGGATGCGGTTCCTTACCGGAGGGGGCCTGCAAGGGCAAGGGAAACTTTGCCGCAAGCAAAAGCCCCCGGCCTTTCGGACCGGGGGCTTTCAATCTTTCGGGTCAGACCGGGATTACCAGTCTTCGCGAACCACGATGCGCGAGGTGACCGGCAGCTTCATCGCGCCGAGGCGCAGGGCCTCGCGGGCGATGACTTCGGACACGCCGTCGATCTCGAACATCACGCGGCCCGGCTTCACCTTGCACGCCCAGTAGTCGATCGAGCCCTTGCCTTTACCCATCCGCACTTCGGTCGGTTTCGACGAAACCGGAACATCCGGGAAAATGCGGATCCAGACGCGACCCTGACGCTTCATGTGGCGGGTGATCGCACGACGGGCAGCTTCGATCTGGCGCGCGGTCACACGCTCCGGCTCGGTTGCCTTCAGGCCGAAGGTGCCGAAGTTCAGGGCGAAACCGCCCTTGGCTTCGCCGTGGATCCGGCCCTTGTGCTGTTTGCGGAACTTCGTCCGTTTCGGTTGCAGCATCTTTCTCTACTCCCTTACGCGCGCTCGCGGTCGCGGCGCTGCGGACGCGGAGACGGGGTCTCTTCCGACAGACGACGGTCATGCGCTTGCGGGTCGTGCTCAAGGATCTCGCCTTTGAAGACCCAGACCTTCACACCGATGATCCCGTAAGGGGTCTTGGCTTCCGACAGCGCATAGTCGATGTCGGCGCGCAGGGTGTGCAGCGGCACGCGGCCTTCACGATACCATTCGGTCCGCGCGATTTCCGCGCCGCCCAGACGGCCCGAGACGTTCACACGGATGCCGAGGGCACCCAGACGCATCGCGTTCTGCACGCCACGCTTCATGGCGCGACGGAAGGAAACGCGACGTTCCATCTGCTGAGCGATCGATTCGGCCACCAGTTGCGCGTCGAGCTCCGGCTTGCGGACTTCGACGATGTTCAGGTGCAGTTCCGAAGCCGTGAACTTCGACAGCTTCTTGCGAAGCGTCTCGATGTCCGCGCCTTTCTTGCCGATGATGACGCCCGGACGCGCAGCGTGAATGGTCACGCGGCACTTCTTGTGCGGACGTTCGATGATCACTTTCGAGATCCCGGCCTGCTTGACTTCCTCATGGATGAAGTCGCGCATCTTGAGATCTTCGAGCAGCAGATCGCCGTAATCTTTCGAATCGGCGAACCAGCGGCTGTCCCAGGTCCGGTTGACCTGAAGACGCATCCCGATAGGGTTGACCTTCTGACCCATTACGCAGTCTCCCCTTTCTGACGCACCTTGATGGTGATTTCCGAGAACGGCTTCATGATCTTGCCGAACCGGCCACGCGCACGCGGACGGCCACGTTTCATCACCAGGTTCTTGCCGCACCAGGCTTCGGCAACCACCAGTTCGTCAACGTCGAGACCATGGTTGTTTTCAGCATTGGCAACAGCCGACTGAAGGCACTTCAGAACGTCCTGCGCAATCCGCTTCTTCGAGAAGGTGAGGTCGGCAATCGCCTTGTCCACCTTCTTGCCGCGGATCAGGCCGGCAACCAGATTGAGCTTCTGCGGCGAGGTGCGAAGCATGCGGGCTTTCGCCATCGCTTCGTTGTCCGCCACGCGGCGCGGATTCTTTTCCTTACCCATGGCTTACTTCCTCTTGGCTTTCTTGTCGGCCGCGTGACCGTAGTAGGTCCGCGTCGGCGAATATTCACCGAACTTCTGGCCGATCATTTCTTCGGTCACCGCGACGGGGATGTGCTTCTTGCCGTTGTAGACGGCAAAGGTCAGACCCACGAATTGCGGCAGGATCGTCGAGCGACGCGACCAGATCTTGATCACTTCGTTCTTGCCCGACTCGCGCGCCTTCTCTGCTTTCTTCAGCAGGTAGGCATCGACGAAGGGGCCTTTCCAGATAGAACGTGCCATGGATTAGCGTCCCTTCTTCTTCGCGTGGCGCGACCGGACGATATACTTGTCGGTCTGCTTGTTCGAACGGGTGCGGTTGCCCTTGGTGCCCTTGCCCCACGGAGTAACCGGGTGACGGCCGCCCGAGGTCCGGCCTTCACCACCGCCGTGCGGGTGGTCGATCGGGTTCATCGCGACGCCGCGGACGGTCGGACGCACGCCCTTGTGGCGCATACGACCGGCTTTACCGAAGTTCTGGTTCGAGTTGTCCGGGTTCGACACGGCACCGACGGTCGCCATGCATTCCTGACGCACCATGCGCAGCTCGCCCGAGGACAGGCGGATCTGGGCATAGCCACCGTCACGACCGACGAACTGGGCATAGGTGCCGGCAGCGCGGGCCAGCTGGCCGCCCTTGCCGGGCTTCAGCTCGACGTTGTGGACGATCGTACCGATCGGCATGCCCGAGAAGGGCATCGCATTGCCCGGCTTCACGTCGGTCTTGGCGCCGGCGACAACGGTGTCACCCACGGCCAGACGCTGCGGAGCGAGGATGTAGGCCAGTTCGCCATCGTTGTATTTCACGAGAGCGATGAAGGCGGTGCGGTTCGGATCGTATTCGATCCGCTCGACGACCGCCGGAACGTCGAACTTGCGACGCTTGAAGTCAACGACGCGGTAGAGACGCTTCGCGCCACCACCCTTGTGCCACATCGTGACGCGTCCGGTGTTGTTACGGCCACCCGTCTTGGTCAGACCCTCGGTGAGGGCTTTGACCGGACGGCCTTTGAACAGCTCCGAACGGTCGATCAGAACCAGCCCACGCTGGCCAGGCGTCGTCGGTTTATACGACTTGAGTGCCATGCTTTCTGTCTTCCGTTAGCTTGCGCATAACGCCCCTCGGTCCTTGCGGCTTTCAGGTCGCTTTCGCGCGGTTGAAGGGCTCCGAAGATCCCCGGTGACATGCGAAATCAGATTCCGCAAAAGACCGGCGGCCCCGGAAATCCCGGGGCCGCGCGATTCGTAGCGGCTTCTATCAGAGGCCCGAGGCCACGTCGATAGTGTTCCCCTCTTCGAGGATCACATAAGCCTTCTTCTTGTCCGAGCGCTCACCCGCGATGCCGCGGAAGCGCTTGTTCTTGCCCTTGGCGACAACGGTGTTCACGGCCTTCACCTTCACACCAAAGACGGCCTCAACGGCTTCCTTGATCTGGGGCTTGGTCGCATCCATCGACACGAGGAACGTCGCCGCATTCGAGACTTCGGCCGCGAGGGTCGTTTTCTCGGTGATGATCGGCTTCTTGATCAGGTCGTAATGTTCGGGCTTGGCGGTCATTTCAGACGAGCCTCCAGAGCTTCGATCCCGGCCTTGGTGATGACCAGCTGGTCACGGCGCAGGATGTCATAGACGTTGGCACCCATCGACGGCAGAACATCGATGGTCTCGATGTTGCGGGCGGCCTTGACGAAGTTCTCGTTCACTTCCGCACCGTCGATGATCAGAACGCGCTTCCAGCCCAGTTCCTTCGCCGTCTTCGCCAGGAACGCGGTCTTGGCTTCCGCCATGGCCAGCGTATCGACGATGATCAGCTCACCGGCCTTGGCTTTCGCCGAAAGCGCATGACGCAGACCCAGAGCGCGGAACTTCTTCGGCAGGTCATGGGCGTGCGACCGCGGGGTCGGGCCCTTGTAGACGCCACCGTGACGGAAGATCGGCGCCTTCTTGGAACCGTGGCGGGCGCCGCCGGTGCCTTTCTGGCGATAGATCTTCTTGGTCGAGTAGGACACGTCCGACTTGCCCAGAACCGAGTGCGTGCCAGCCTGTGCTTTCGCACGCTGCCAGCGCACCACACGGTGCAGGATATCGGCGCGCGGCTCGAGGCCGAACAGCGCTTCGTCCAGATCGATGGAACCGGCTTTGCCGCCATCCAGCTTGATCACATCAAGTTTCATGCTTCACCCCCTTCGACGGCGGCTTCAGCAGCCGGAGCAGCCGAACGAATGGCAGCCGGCAGCGGCAGACCGGCCGGAGCCGCTTTCTTCACCGCATCCTTGATGGTGACCCAGCCACCCTTGGAACCGGGCACAGCGCCCTTCACCAGGATCAGGCCACGGTCGGCATCGGTCTTCACGACTTGCAGGTTCTGCGTGGTCACACGCACGGCACCCAGATGGCCAGCCATCTTCTTGCCCTTGAACACCTTACCGGGGTCCTGGCACTGGCCGGTCGAACCGTGCGAACGGTGCGAGATCGACACACCGTGCGAGGCGCGCAGACCACCGAAGTTGTGACGCTTCATCGCACCGGCAAAACCTTTACCGATCGAGGTGCCAGCGATGTCAACGAACTGACCTGCGAGATAGTGGTCAGCGGTGATTTCCGCGCCCACTTCGATCAGGTTGTCAGCCGACACGCGGAACTCGGCCACTTTGCGCTTCGGGGCAACATTCGCTTTCGCGAAGTGACCACGCTGGGCAGCGGTCGTGTTCTTGGCCTTGGCGGAACCGGCGCCCAGCTGAACGGCAGTATAGCCATCCTTGTCAGCGGTACGCTGCGCGACCACTTGCAGGGCGTCGAGTTGAAGAACGGTCACAGGAACCTGCTTGCCGTCTTCGAGGAACAGCCGGGTCATGCCCAGCTTCTTGGCGATAACACCAGAACGCATCTGCTTCGCCTCCCCTTACACTTTGATCTCGACGTCCACGCCAGCGGCGAGGTCGAGCTTCATCAGCGCGTCCACGGTCTGGGGGGTCGGATCGACGATGTCGAGAAGACGCTTGTGCGTGCGGATTTCCCACTGGTCGCGCGACTTCTTGTCGATGTGCGGACCACGGAGAACCGTGAATTTCTCGATCTTGTTCGGCAGCGGGATCGGGCCGCGCACTTGCGCGCCGGTCCGCTTGGCCGTGTTGACGATTTCCTGGGTGCTGGCATCCAGCACACGGTAATCGAAGGCTTTCAGCCTGATACGGATAGTCTGGCTCATATGGTGCCCCTTGGGCTCGGCGGGAAGTCTCGGGCCGGCGCACCGCCCCCAAACCCCTCTTCCGTAGGTTTCTTGCACAGGGATGAAAGAAACGAGTCGGCCCCAAGGGACCGACCCGTTCACATCGAGGGCGCGTTTAGACCGCCTGCGACTATAAAGCAAGGGTGGAATCGTCCACGCTGCCAAATTCGGTGGCCGTCCGGCTACGGATCACCCGGAAAACCGAAGATGTCCATCCTGAAGCCACGGCGCCCAAGGCCAAGCCGGAACGGCATCTGCCGGTCCGGCACCCCAGCCAGAATGAACACCGCCTGAATCATGACCAGCAGCCCGACCACGAACACCATCACCCCGCCCCACAGCCATTTGCCACCGGCCTTGTCGCTGCGCATCTCGCCGGTTTCCGGCCTGTATCGTCCCGGGACAACCTCCCCAATCAGATGGATCTTGTGCGACTGCCAATAGGCCTGCGCGTATTCCGCCCGCGGCGCGGTCGCCCCCGCCAGCGCAAAGACGGGGCGGTATTCGAAACGCGCATCCGGCTCCGTACGCGACGGAACCTTGCGGGACTGAAAATCCACCACCACCAGCTGCACCGGATCGGACTGGAACAGGAAAACCAGCCCGTTCCATGAAAAGAGATACCCCATGAAACACATCGCCGCGCCCAGCAGCGAATATTTCAAAGCATTCACAACCATAAATACAAGACGCATGCACTTTTTCCCGAATATTCGGGAAAGCTCTGCCCGATCCTGACGGCAGGAGTATGTCATAACCGCGGCCACGGGCGGCAATTGAAAAAGGCCGCCCCGAGGGGCGGCCTTTCGATCAGAGGATCTGCGAGATCACCTGATGATCTTCGACCCGCCGTTGCGGGCGCGTCTCGGGATCATCATTCGATGATCTTCGACACCACGCCGGCGCCGACGGTGCGGCCGCCTTCGCGGATGGCGAAGCGCAGCTTCTCTTCCATCGCGATCGGCGCGATCAGCGACACGTTGAACTTCAGGTTGTCGCCCGGCATCACCATCTCGGTGCCTTCCGGCAGCTCAACGGTCCCGGTCACGTCGGTCGTGCGGAAGTAGAACTGCGGACGGTAGTTCGCGAAGAACGGCGTGTGACGGCCACCTTCCTCTTTGGTGAGGATGTAGGCTTCCGCTTCGAACTTGGTGTGCGGCTTAACCGAACCCGGCTTGCACAGCACCTGACCACGCTCGATCCCGTCGCGGTCCACGCCACGCAGCAGCAGGCCGACGTTGTCGCCCGCTTCGCCCTGGTCCAGCAGCTTGCGGAACATCTCGACGCCGGTGCAGACGGTCTTCTTGGAAGCGCGGATCCCCACGATTTCAAGCTCTTCGCCAACCTTCACAACGCCACGCTCGATCCGGCCGGTGGCCACCGTGCCACGACCCGAGATCGAGAACACGTCTTCGACCGGCATCAGGAACGGCTGGTCCACAGCGCGCGCCGGGGTCGGGATGTATTCGTCCACCGCCGCGATCAGCGCGCGGATCGCGTCTTCGCCGATTTCCTTGTCGGTGCCGTTCATCGCCGCCAGAGCCGAGCCCTTGATGATCGGAATGTCATCGCCGGGGTAGTCATACGACGACAGCAGTTCGCGGATTTCCATTTCCACGAGTTCCAGCAGCTCCGGGTCATCGACCTGGTCCACCTTGTTCATGAACACGACCATGTAGGGAATGCCCACCTGACGGCCGAGCAGAATGTGCTCGCGCGTCTGCGGCATCGGGCCGTCAGCCGACGAAACAACCAGGATCGCGCCGTCCATCTGCGCCGCGCCCGTGATCATGTTCTTCACATAGTCCGCGTGGCCGGGGCAATCGACGTGCGCATAGTGACGCGCATCCGATTCGTACTCAACGTGCGCCGTCGAGATCGTGATCCCGCGAGCACGCTCTTCCGGCGCACCGTCAATCTGGTCATAGGCGCGGAATTCACCAAAATACTTGGTGATCGCAGCGGTCAGCGTCGTCTTCCCGTGGTCAACGTGGCCAATCGTGCCAATGTTGACGTGCGGTTTGTTCCGTTCAAACTTTGCCTTTGCCATGGGGGC
>NZ_LJSC01000029.1:0-46916 GCF_001303875.1 Gemmobacter sp. LW-1
CCGGCTGGTCGCACTGTGCGAGGCCGAGGCGCGGGCGGCGGGGCTGCCCGCCGTCACGCTTTACACCAATGCGGCGATGGCGGGTGCGCTGCGGCTTTACCCCCGCCTCGGCTATACCGAGACGGGGCGGCGGGTCGATCAGGGCTTTTCCCGCGTGTTTTTCCGCAAGGCGCTGTGATTGCCGCTCCGCGCAGCAGGATTCAGGGCAGCAGGATCATATCATCCCAGCCCAGAGAATTGATGCCGACCAGTTTGGCGACGGTCTGCCGTTCATAAAGCGTGCCCGAGCCATCCGGGTCGTAGCTCAGCACATGGGTTTTCGTGTTGAAATAGAACCCGATCTCGGTGGGCCTGGCGGCAGTCCCGTTGGGCAGCGGATTGAACGGATTGGCGCCGCCGAAGCCCGAAAACATCAGCTTGTCGCCCTGACCGGGCCGGAAATCGGTGATCGTGTCGCCGCCTTCGTCAAAGACGAACCGGAAGCTCTCTCTGCGCGCGGTGAAGATGAAATGGTCGGCCCCGGCGCCACCCGTCAGCGTATCTGCCCCCGCGCCGCCATGGATCCGGTCGTTCCCGGTTCCGCCCAGCACGCGGTCGCGCCCCGCACCGCCATAGAGCACATCGGTGCCGCTGCCGCCGTCGAGCGTGTCATTGCCCGAGCCGCCTTCCAGCCAGTCGAACCCGGAGCCGCCCTTGAGCCGGTCATTCCCACTCCCGCCGGTCAGCAGATCATTGCCCGCGCGCCCGTCCAGCTTGTCCTTGCCGCCACGCCCGTCCAGCATGTCGTCCTTCGTGGTGCCGTTCAGGGTATTGCCGCGCCCGTTGCCATTGCGCTCGGCGCCCTGCGTCGAGATCAGGCTGAAGGCCTGACCGTCCAGGTGTTCCTTCGTCAGTTCGGTTTCCCGTCCGATGGTCCAGCCAAGAAACCCCTTGCCCTGACGGATAATGCCGCCATCGTTCTTTTCGCCCTCCACGACCGAAAGATCGGCGCCATTGTCGGTCAGCAGAAAGCGCCCGGTGCGGGCTGCGCCGTCGCCGTCGAACACCTGCCCCAGCCACAGCCTGTTGTCGCTGTCGAACCAACTGAGCGCGAAGGTGTTTTTCGCCAGCGCGATGACCTTCAGGTCGGTCCAGCTGTCGTGGCCGTCCTCGTTCAGGGTGATGGTCTTGCTGGCCAGTTTGCCATTGGCACCGACGATCCGTGCCTTGTGCGCCCCGCCATCGGCAGAGTCATACCACGTCACCACCGCGCGGCCATTGTCCAGCGCCACCGCCTCGGGGCGCAGGGTTCCCGCGCCCAGCGTGTCGTCTATGGCAATGGCCTTGCCCACACGTTTGCCGCTCGCGGTGATCTGCTGATAGGTGATCTGCTTGTCGGTATAGGTGATGCCGTTGATCGTCTCGCCCCCGACCTCCTTGTAGAAGACCCCTATACGCCCGTTCCCCAGCACCACTGCCGAAGGGGCGACCGGGCTTGCCTCGATCGCCCAGGGGCTGATGCCGACCGAATGATCCTCGACCACCACCTTGGCCTTGCCCGAGGGCGCGCCACTGGCCTTGAATTTGGTCATCAGGATGCCGGTCGAGATGTCGGCGACGCTGGCGCCGGGCTGAGTGTGGAAAACGGCATAGCTGCCATCCTTCAGCCGGACCCCCGACCAGTCGGTCGCCGGGTTGATCCCGGGCTGGCCGGGCGTCACCGAATGCGGCTCCAGCCGGGTGCCGCCAACCGGCGCCGTTCCGCGATAGGCCTGCGCGGCCAGCGACCAGTTATGGTCGTCGCCGTCGATGCGGTTGTTGTAGAACATCCCCGTCAGCAGCGCGCGGCCCTTGGCCCCCGCGATCAGATCCACATATTGAAATGTGCTGATCGGGGCGAAGCCGCCGGGCGTGGTGGCGACCGAGGCGGTGCTGATCGGGCCAAGCTTGTCGGTCCTGAGGTTCAGCGTGGCCGTATAGACCACCGAATTGGCATAGATGCCTGAATCAATCAGCGCCGAACCCCCGAAGGCCACCATCACCTTGCCGTTGGACAAGGTTGTGGCGTCGAAGGCCAGCAGGTCGAGATCCTTGGTGTTGTTGAACCAGGTTTTCACCTTTTCGATGGTCTTTGCCATGCGCACTCTCCACAAATTTCTGTCGGAACAATGGGGTGTCCCTTCCGGGTCTGTTGCTTCTAAAGGCCGGACCCGTTGCCGGGCCATCCCCCGAACGGGGGGCAAAGGGGCAATTTCCGGCTCTGGAGCGGCATTATTTCCGGCCTGTCCGGCGGGCAAAGCCGGGGCAGCCTGCGCGGAATGACGGCGAGTTCTGCACCCATGCACCGAAACAGCCGGGTTTCACGCTTCAAAACCGCGGGCTGCGGGCCTAGACTTGGCGAAACACAGGGAAATGCGCTCAGACCATGTCAGTTCACGCCGCCAGCCGCCGCCCCGTCGTGGGGATCATCGGGAACATGAGCCTGCTGAACGAAAGCTATCCGGTTCATGCCGGGGGCACGATGAACTCCGAGGCGGTAGCGCAGGTGGCGGGCTGCGTGCCACTGATCATCCCTTCGGACCCCCGGCTGGTCAGCGTTGACGAACTTCTGGCGCTCTGCGACGGCTTCCTGCTGACCGGCGGGCGACCGAACGTGCATCCCAGCGAATATGGCGAGGCGGAAACCCCCGCCCATGGCACGTTTGAACGCGCGCGCGATGCGATCACGCTGCCGCTGATCCGTGCCTGTGTGGACCGGGGGCAGCCCTTCCTTGGCATCTGTCGCGGCTTTCAGGAAGTGAACGTGGCCATGGGCGGCACGCTCTACCCCGAAATCCGCGATCTGCCGGGGCGCATGAACCACCGCATGCCACCCGATGGATCGCTGGAGGAGAAGTTCGCCTTGCGCCATCCGGTGCGCTTTACCCCCGGCGGGGTATTTGCGCGGCTGATGGGGGCCGAAGAGGTGATGACCAACACACTGCACGGGCAGGGGATCAACCGGCCCGGTCCGCGCATTGTCATCGACGGGCAGGCCCCCGACGGCACACCCGAGGCGCTTTATGTGAAAGACGCGCCGGGCTTCACGCTTTCGGTGCAATGGCACCCGGAATGGAATGCGGTGGCTGATCCGGTCTCGCGGCCGCTGTTCGCGGCCTTCGGGCGGGCGGCGGCGGAATGGGCCGGGCAGGGCGCGGCAGCGGTTCGCTCCGCCTGATCCCGAAAGCGGCAACCTGCAAAGCAAAAGGCGCGGCAAAAGCCGCGCCTTTGTCATTAGATGCACCAATCGGCCTCAGGGGCAGGGCTTTTCCGCCGTGGGCACGCAGGTTGCGGCAGGGGCCGGAGCCTCGGGGGTGGCCGGTTCGGCCGCAGGCGGGGTCACGGTCACGGCGGCAGCTTCCGGCGCCGGGGCGGCGGGCTGGGCCGGTGCCACCAGCGCGGCAGGCACGCCGCCCAGAGCGGGCGGGTTCAGAGCAGGTGCCGTCATGGTGGGGAAACCCGGCGCAGGCGCGCCCGGCGCTTTGGCCGGAACCGGCGCATCGGCGGGTTTCGGCGTCTGCTTCGGCTTGACCGAAGCTTTCTTGGGTTGCGGCGGCGGCAGCTTCAGCGCGGCGGGACGCGAGCCATCGGCATTCAGCACAACCACCTTCACCCCGTCCGGCACGCGGTCATAGAGGTCGATCACATCCTGATTGATCATGCGGAAACAGCCCGACGAGGCGTTGCGCCCGATCGACTTCCATTCCGGCGTGCCATGGATGCGGAAACCATAATCGACGCCATTGGTCGTCAGATACAATGCACGGGCGCCCAGCGGGTTGGTCGGACCGCCCGGCTGGCCGTCTTTCCACTTCTCAAGCTGCGGCTTGCGCTCGATCATCTCCTTCGGCGGCGTCCAGGTGGGCCAGTGCTTGCGGTTGGTCACAAGCGCCTCACCCGCCCACTGGAAGCCGTCAGCGCCGACCGCGATGCCATAGCGCATCGCCTTGCCCGGCGCGGTCACCAGATGCAGCGTCTTGTTGGTCGGGTTGATGATGATCGTCCCGACCGGATCATTGGTCGGGAAATCCACCAGCTGCCGCTTGAACTGCGGCGGGATCTTTTCTTCCGGCACGGCGGGGATGGTGAAGGGGCCGTCCTGACGCGCGACATAGCTGTTCACGAAATCTTCGGGAACAGGCTGTTTCACCACCGGCGCGGGCGGCTCGGGCGACTTGGTCGCCTCGGTGACGGCAGGCTGGACGCAAGCCCCGAGGGAGCCCACAAGCATCCCGCCAAGAACCAGAGCCAGAACATTACGCAGCATCAATTTCTCCCAGCGAATCCGAACGGACGGAACCCGTTTACCCGATACACAATTCCCACAGATATTGCAGGGTTCCGTCTTGGTCCATCACGGATTGTTCACAGAGCCGTGCGCAAGTGCCACAATTCGGGAAACAGTTCGACTTCCAGCATGCGGCGCAGATAGCTCACGCCCGCCGTGCCGCCGGTGCCGCGCTTGAAGCCGATGACACGTTCGACCGTGGTGACATGGTTGAACCGCCAGCGCCGGAAATAATCCTCGAAATCCACCAGTTTCTCGGCCATTTCATAGGCTTCCCAATGTGCCTGCGGATCGCGGTAAACGATCTCCCAGGCCGCCTGCACCCCCGGATCGGCCACCCAGGGTGCGCGCAGGTCGCGGGCCAGCACGGCCTCCGGCACCGGCAGACCCTTCCGCGCCAGCAGCCGTAGCGCCTCGTCGTAAAGCGAGGGGCGGCCAAGTTCCGCCTCCAGCTTCGCCGTCAGGTCGGGACGATGCGCATGGGGGCGCAGCATGGCCAGGTTGCGGTTGCCCACCGCATATTCGATCAGCCGGTATTGCCAGGACTGGAAGCCCGAACTTTGCCCAAGCCCGTCGCGGAAGCGGGTATATTCGCTGGGCGTCATGGTGCGCAGCACATCCCAGGCGGAATTGAGCTGCTCGAAGATCCGCGCGACGCGGGTCAGCATCTTGAAGGCAGAGCGCGCCTCGTCCGCCGCAATTGCACGGCGCGCGGCATCCAGCTCGTGCAGCGCCAGCCGCATCCACAGCTCGGACGTCTGGTGCTGGATGATAAACAGCATCTCGTCATGCGCGCCGGTCAGCAATTTCTGGGCGTTCAGGATCGTGTCGATATGCAGGTAATCGCCATAGGACATGCGGCCGTCGAAAGACATCTGCGCGCCGTCGCGGGCGGGATCGTAGGTGGTCATGGGAAACTCCGGTGTCTGAAAGGGCAGGGCGGCGGTCAGCCGCACACCTGCCGGTTCAGTACCGAAACCGTACCGATCCGCCGCCACAGACAAACCCATCCCGCCGGTCGGCACAAGGGCGGCACGCTCTGCACCTGCTCCTTGGCAAAATACTCCCGCCGGAGGCGCCTCCGGTTGGGCCGGGAGCCTCCGGCGGGGATATTTCGACCAAGGTAAAGCACGGGGCGGGTCTCTTTATGGGTCAGGTCACGCGGGCGCGGGTCTTGTATTCGGGGCGGTCCCACAGGGCGCCGTCCATTACATCCTTGATGATGGCGACCGCCTTGTCCACATCTTCCGCATTGATGAACAGGGGCGTGAAGCCGAAACGCAGGATGTCTGGGGCGCGGAAATCACCGATGACGCCGCGCGCGATGAGCGCCTGCATGATGGCATAGCCTTCCGGGTGGCGGAAGCTGACCTGGCTGCCGCGCATCGCATGATCGCGCGGCGTGGCGAGTTCCAGGCCGGGGCAGGCGGTTTCCACTCCCGCGATGAAGCGGTCGGTCAGGGCCAGCGAGGCTTCACGGATGTCCGCCATTTCGACCTTGTCCCAGATGTCGAGCGAGGCGTCGAGCGCAGCGAGTTGCAGCACCGGCGGGGTGCCGACGCGCATGCGCTCGATCCCGCGGCCGGGGCGATAGTCCAGGTCAAAGGCAAAAGGCGCCTCATGCCCCAGCCAGCCGGACAGGGCCGGGCGCGCGGTTTCCGCGTGTCGCGGCGCGACATAAATGAAGGCCGGGCCGCCGGGGCCGGAATTCAGGTATTTGTAGGTGCAGCCCACCGCGAAATCGGCGCCGCCCTTTGCCACTTCGACCGGAAGCGCCCCGGCGCTATGCGCCAGATCCCACACCGCGAGCGCGCCCACCTCATGCGCCCGCGCCGTGAGCGCCGCCATGTCATGCCGGCGGCCGGTGCGGTAATCGACTTCGGTGATCATCATCACTGCAACCGTGTCGTCCAGCGCCTCCAGCACCTGTTCCGGCGCCACGGTTTTCAGGTTGTAATCCGGGCCCAGCGTGCGGCACAGCCCCTCGGCCATGTAAAGATCGGAGGGGAAATTGCCGGTATCCGACAGGATCACCCGCCGCGTCGGGTTCATCTCCAGCGCCGAGGCCAGCGCCTGATAGACCTTGATCGACAGCGTGTCGCCCATCACCACATGGCCAGGCTCGGCGCCGATCAGCCGTCCGATCCGGTCGCCGGTCTTCGAGGGCTGTTCCATCCATCCGGCCTTGTTCCAGCCGGTGATCAGCATTTGTCCCCATTCCTCGGTCACGGTGCGGGCAACGCGGGCGGCGGCGGCTTTCGGCAGCGGTCCCAGCGAATTTCCGTCAAGATAGATCACCCCTTCGGGCAGATCGAACAGGGCGCGGGTATCAGCGAAATCGCGGGTCATCTTGATCCTTGCAGTCAGCGGCCGGGAGTCACGCGCACGGCCTTTGCACCAGATTGGCGTGTCGGGCGAGGGGCGACAACTTATATCTCTATCCTGAAAGTCATAAATTTCAAGTTTAAAACTTATGGGGCGGCGGCAACCTTTCCTTGTCATAGCCATACGCAGGACCGAACAGGGTTGCAAAGTCGTAAATGAGCGGGAATAAGCCGGTATTGACCTAACGTGAGGGACGCGCCTTGCTGTCGCTGGACTGGCCGCCGCTCTGGCTTGCATGTGCCATTGCCCTCGTCTGGGTGATGGACCGGGTTGTTCCTTTCGCGGGCTTCGGTACGGCCGGGGCGGTCGTCGCCCCCGTGCTGGCGGGGCTTGGTCTGGCGCTGATGCTGGCTGCGGCGATGCAGATGTGGGGCGGGCGCACGACGGTCATTCCGCGCCGCGTTCCGCAGGCGCTGGTAACCAGGGGCGTGTTCCGCCTGTCACGCAATCCGATCTATCTCGGCGATGCGCTGATTCTGGCAGCGGCGATTCTGTGGTGGGATGTGCCGCTCGCACTGCCGGTACTGCTGGTGTTCATGGCGGTGATCCAGCACCGTTTCATCCTGCCGGAGGAGGCGGTGCTGCGGCAACGGTTTGGCGCGGCTTACGACCTTTGGACCGCGCAGGTGCGGCGATGGATATGATATGCCGCAGCGTAGCGACGCAATTTTGCCGCAGAGCAGAACTTTCTTTTTGAAATTTTCTTGCGCGGCGATTATCGACTAGAAACCTGACGCGCTGAAACGCGCCATCGAACGGGGGAGAAACAGTGAAGATCGGGGCACCGAGAGAGATATTCGAAGGCGAGAACCGGGTGGCGCTGACACCCGACTCGGCTGTGCAGTTGCAGAAACTGGGGCATGTCTGTGTTCTGGAAGCGGGCGCCGGGGCCAAGGCTGGCTTTTCGGACGCGGCGTACCGCACCGCCGGGGTCGAGATCGTCACCACTGCGGCAGAGCTTTATGCCGCCGCCGATGTGGTGGTGAAGGTGCGCGGGCCGGAGCCTTCCGAGGTCGCCATGCTGCGGCAGGGGCAGACTCTGATCAGCTTCTTCTGGCCTGCCCAGAACCCCGAACTGCTGGAGGCCGCGAAGGAACGCGGCGCCACGGTCGTCGCCATGGACATGGTGCCGCGCATCAGCCGGGCGCAGAAGATGGACGCGCTGTCGTCGATGGCCAATATCGCGGGCTATCGCGCGGTGATCGAGGCGGGCAACAACTTTGGCCGTTTCTTCACCGGTCAGGTGACGGCAGCGGGCAAGGTGCCCCCGGCCAAGGTGCTGATCGTCGGCGCCGGTGTGGCAGGTCTTGCGGCCATCGGCACCTCGACCTCGCTGGGCGCCATCACGCTCGCCTTCGACGTGCGTCCCGAAGTGGCCGAGCAGATCGAATCGATGGGTGCGGAGTTCGTCTACCTCGATTTCAGTGAAGCGCAGACCGATGGCGCGGCGACCGGCGGTTATGCCGCCCCGTCCAGCCCGGAGTTCCGCGAAGCGCAGCTGAAGAAGTTCCGCGAACTGGCGCCCGACATCGACATCGTCATCACCACCGCCCTCATCCCCGGTCGGCCCGCGCCGAAACTGTGGACCGAGGATATGGTGCAGATGATGAAGCCGGGCTCGGTCATCGTCGACCTTGCGGCCGAGCGCGGTGGCAACTGCGACCTGACGGTGCCGGACGAAAAGATCGTCACCGAAAACGGTGTGACCATCGTCGGCTATACCGATTTCCCCAGTCGGATGGCGGCACAGGCCTCGACGCTTTATGCCAACAATATCCGTCACATGATGTCCGATCTTACACCGAAGAAAGACGGTGTGGTCGATCACAACATGGAAGATGACGTGATCCGCGGCGCGACGGTGACCAAAGACGGTGCCATAACCTATCCGCCGCCGCCGCCGAAGGTGCAGGCCATCGCCGCGCAGAAGCCGAAGGAAAAGGCGAAGGAGCTGACG
This sequence comes from Gemmobacter sp. LW-1, assembly GCF_001303875.1. Taxonomy (NCBI): domain Bacteria; kingdom Pseudomonadati; phylum Pseudomonadota; class Alphaproteobacteria; order Rhodobacterales; family Paracoccaceae; genus Gemmobacter; species Gemmobacter sp. LW-1. The sequence continues at coordinate 8,649 of NZ_LJSC01000029.1, forward strand.
CCCGAGGAAAAACGCGCGCAGGAAGTCGCGGCCTTCAGGAAACAGACCCGTGATCAGGTGCTGATGCTGGCCATCGGCGGCGGGCTGATCCTGCTGGCGGGGTTGTTCGCGCCCGCAAGCTTCATGGCGCACTTCATCGTCTTCGTGCTGTCGGTCTATGTCGGCGTTCAGGTCATCTGGAACGTCAGCCACAGCCTGCACACGCCGCTGATGGCGGTGACCAATGCGATTTCGTCGATCATCATTCTGGGCGCGCTGATGCAGATCGGCTCGGGCAACTGGCTGGTCGTCATTCTCGCGGCGGCCTCGGTCTTCATGGCCGGGATCAACATCTTCGGTGGTTTCATGGTCACCCGGCGGATGCTCGCCATGTTCCAGAAGTCGTAAGGGGGAGGCCGGGAAATGGAATACGGATTCACCACGGCCGCCTATGTCGTTGCGGCAGTTCTGTTCATTCAGTCGCTGGGCGGCCTTTCGGGGCAGGAAAGCGCCAAGCGCGCGGTGTGGTATGGCATTGTTGGCATGGCGCTGGCCGTGGCGGCCACGCTGGTCGGTCCCGGTGCGGGCAACTGGCTGATCTCGGTCGTCATGGTGGCAGCGGGCGGCGCGATCGGCTGGGTCGTCGCCAAGCGCGTGCAGATGACCGAAATGCCGCAACTGGTGGCGGCGATGCACAGCCTCGTCGGTCTGGCGGCGGTGTTCATCGGGTACAACACTCATATCGAACTTGCCCGCGTGGCAGGCATGGACGAAGCGGCCCGCGCCGCGCTGCACGGCTTTGCCGCCGTGGTGGCGCACAAGACGCCGGTCGAAGTGTCGATCCTTCGGGTCGAGACCTTCCTCGGCGTGTTCATCGGGGCGGTCACCTTCACCGGCTCGGTCATCGCCTTCGGCAAGCTGGCGGGGCGTGTGGACGGCAAGGCGAAAAAGCTGCCGGGCGGTCACATGCTGAACGCAGGTGCGGCGGTGCTGTCGCTGGCGCTGCTGCTGGTCTATCTGCAATCGGGCTCGACGCTGGCGCTGATCGTGATGACGCTGGCGGCCTTCTTCATCGGCTACCACCTGATCATGGGCATCGGCGGTGCCGACATGCCGGTCGTGGTGTCGATGCTGAACAGCTATTCCGGCTGGGCGGCGGCGGCCATCGGCTTCTCGCTGTCGAATGACCTCCTGATCGTGGTGGGCGCGCTGGTGGGTTCTTCCGGTGCCATCCTCAGCTACATCATGTGCAAGGCGATGAACCGTTCGTTCGTCAGCGTGATCCTCGGCGGCTTCGGTGGCACGACCGGCCCGGCGATGGAAGTCACGGGTGAGCAGATCGCCATTGACGCCGAAGGCGTGGCGGCGGCGCTGAACGATGCCGACTCTGTCATCATCATTCCGGGCTACGGCATGGCGGTGGCACAGGCACAGCAATCGGTCAGCGAACTGACCCGCAAGCTGCGCGCCAAGGGCAAGAACGTCCGCTTCGCCATTCACCCGGTGGCGGGCCGTCTGCCAGGGCATATGAACGTGCTCTTGGCCGAGGCGAAGGTGCCCTATGACATCGTGCTGGAGATGGACGAGATCAACGAGGACTTCCCCGAAACGGATGTTGCCATCGTCATCGGCTCGAACGACATCGTGAACCCGGCCGCGCAGGAAGACCCCAACAGCCCCATCGCCGGCATGCCGGTGCTGGAATGCTGGAAGGCGAAACAGGTCTTCGTGTCGAAGCGCGGGCAGGGCACCGGCTATTCCGGCATCGAAAACCCGCTGTTCTACAAAGAGAACACGCGCATGTTCTACGGTGACGCAAAAAAGAGCATCGACGCCCTGCTGCCGATGATCGAGTGATCGCCGCAACATGATGAAAGGCCCCGGCACCGCCGGGGCCTTTTGCATTTCAGCAACAGGGGCGATGCATACGCGGGTATGCCTCGATTCCGCTTCCAAATCCGGGGGCGACCGACCCATCAAGGGGCAAAAGCCCGAGACCGAAAATGCCCAAGATCCCCGACCATCCCCTGCGCTATCCGCTGGTGAACGAACTTCATGCCCGGCCCTTCCCGTCGCTGGAGGTGCCCTGCATGGCCGCCTATGTGGCGATCAAGGAGCCGGTGGACGCCCATAACCGCGACCGGAATGCCGACCGTGCGCATCTTCTGGCGCTGCTGGACCGGCATGGCTCGGCCCATCCGCAGCCCGATGCCACGCATTTCTCGGGCGAGATCGGGCGTGCGACGCTGAAATGGGAAAGCCATACCGAGTTCGTCACCTATTCCGCCTTTACTCCGGGCCTGTCAGAGCGCCCGTTCGATGCGGTGGAGGCCAAGGTCTTTCCGACAGAATGGCTGGCGGCGGCGCCGGGCAAGCGGCTTGCCTCGCTCCTGATCCGGGTCGAACCGATGCCGGAAACCGAGGAAGAGATTCTGGCCCGGATCGACGACTGGTTTGTTTCGGAAAGCCTGGCGGTGTCACGCGTGGTCGATGGCGCGGCGATCATCGCGGGCGATTTCCGCATCGACGCGGCGGGACACATGCGCTTTGCGGTTTTCGTGGCGCCGGGCGTCGGCACGCGGCGCGTGGGCCGGATCGTGCAGCGCCTGTGCGAGATTGAAACCTACCGCGCCATGTCGATGCTGGGCCTCAGCCGGGGGCGCGAACTGTCATCGCGGCTCAATGCGCTTGATCCGCGGTTGTCGGCGCTGGTCACCAGTCTCGACGCGATGGATCGGGGGCCCGAGGCGGTGCTGCATGATCTGCTGTCGATTTCGGCCGAGCTGGAGTCGCTTGCCGTGCGCTATTCCTTCCGCTTCGGCGCGACAGGGGCTTATGAGGCCATCGTATCGCAACGCATCGCGGTGCTGCGTGAAACCCGGCTGGATGGGCGGCAGACCTTCGGTGAGTTCATGATGCGCCGCTATGATCCGGCGATGCGTACGGTGAAATCGACCGAGACGCGACTGGCCACCATGTCGGAACGGACGGCCCGTGCCGCCGAACTGCTGCGCACCCGTGTCGATGTGGACCGCAGCGCCCAGAACCAGCGTCTGCTGGAAAGCATGGACCGCCGCGCCGATCTGCAACTGCGGCTGCAACATACGGTCGAAGGGTTGTCTGTGGTGGCGATCAGCTATTACGCCGTCAGCCTTGCCTCTTATCTGCTGTATCCGCTTGGCAAGCTGGTGCATCTGCCGAAAGAGATGCTGACCGCGCTTCTGGTGCTGCCGGTCATACTGGGGGTCTGGCTGATGATCCGCCGTATCCGGCAAGCGATGCACTGACTGGAAATGCGAACCGGGGGCACGAGGCCCCGGCTGTTGTTTCAGCGCCCGCGGATCCGCGGGTCCAGCGCGTCTCGCAGCCCGTCGCCGATGTAGTTCACACTCAGCACCGTCAGTGAAATGGCAAGGCCGGGCCAGATCACGCGGGCGGGGAACAGCTGCATCTGCTCCACCCCGTCATACAGAAGCCGCCCCCAGGTCGGGAAATCCGGCGGGAAGCCGAGGCCCAGAAAGCTCAGCGCGCTTTCGGTGATGATGGCGCTGGCGATGCCCAGGGTCGCGGCCACCATGATGGGTGACATCACATTGGGCAGCACATGGCGCAGGATCACCCGGCGCGGCGGCGTGCCGATGGACCGGGCGGCCAGCACGAATTCGCGTTCTTTCAGCGCCAGAACCTCGCCCCGCACGATCCGCGCGGCCTGCATCCAGCTTGTCACGCCGATGGCCGAGACAATCAGCAGGAAGGTGCCCGCCTCCGGCCCCAATGCGCCCGCGAGCTTTTCGCGGAACAGCATCACCATGACCAGCAGCAAGGGCAGCAGGGGCAGGGCAAGGAACAGATCGGTCATCCGCATCAGCGGCCCGTCCAGGCGCTTGAAATAGCCCGCCAGCACGCCGACGGTCGATCCCAGCGTGATCGAGATGAGCATGGCGACCAGCCCGACCGAGATCGAGACCTTGCCGCCCTCCATCATGCGCAGCAGCATGTCGCGGCCCAACTGGTCGGTGCCGAAGGGAAATTCCCAGCTTGGCGGTTTGTTGCGCAGTTTGATCTGCTGCGCGATGGTCAGATCGGGCGCGTCGCGGAAGAACGGCCCGATGGTGACGAACAGCACAAGAGACACCAGCACGATCAGCCCGAGAAGCGCACCCTTGTGGGTGCGGAACTGATCCCAGACATCACGCCACTGGCTGCGCGGCGGTTTCAGCGCGGCGGGGGAGGCAGCGGTTTCAGTCATAGCGGATTCTCGGGTCCAGGATGCCATAAAGGATATCGGCGATCAGGTTGAACAGCACGATCAGGATGGCGAAGATGAAGGTCAGCGTCTGTACCATTGGCAGGTCATTGCCGTGGATGGCAGAAATCAGCAGCTGGCCGAGGCCATTCACCTTGAACACCTGTTCGGTGATGATGGCGCCGCCGAAGATGGTCGGGATGCCAAGCGCGATCACCGTGACCACCGGGATCATGGAATTGCGCAGCACGTCGCGCAGCACCACCACCCGCTCGGTCATGCCGACCGACCGCGCGGTGCGCACATAATCCTGCCCCAGATTGTCGAGCATCGAGGACCGCATGTAGCGGCTGATCTGCGCCGCGTTGTAAAGCGCCAGCACCGAGACCGGCAGCACCATCTGCTTGACCTGCTTGCCGAAGCTGGCCCAGTCCGTCACCCGCAACGTGGTGTCGTAGATCGAGGGGAACCAGCCCAGCTTCACCGAAAAGATCACGATGAGCAGGACGCCGGTAAAGAAGGTAGGCACCGAAAACCCGATCATCGAGATGAAGGTGCCAAGCTGGTCGAACCAGCTGTATTGCCGATAGGCGGAATAAATGCCGATGGGCAGGGCGATCAGCACGCCGATCAGATAGGCCGCGCCGATCACGGTCAGCGTCTGCGGGATGCGCTGCGCGATGATGTCGGCCACCGGGCTGCGGCTTTGCCACGAGATGATGCGCTGCGCGTCACCCGCCAGGTCATAGCCGGTGATGGCGCCAAGGATGTGCAGCGGTTCGATGACGAAGAACTGTTTCAGCCACAGCATATAGCGGAAGAACATCGGCTGGTCGGCGCCAAGCGCCTCGCGCATCTTCTGCTTCACCTCGGGCGGAACGGTCAGTGGCACTTCCGACATCGGGTCGCCGGGGGCGAGCTCCAGCAGCAGGAAGATCACGAGACTGATGAACAGAAGGGTCGGGATGGCCAGCAACAGGCGGCGGATCGTGAATGTCAGCATGGCACGACACCTCGGGTCATGGGTCTTGGCCTCCTGGTCTTGTCGGGAAGGGGGCCGGTGCGGTTGCCGCACCGGCCGGGATCAGAGCCGGGGCTCAGGCCCGCATCACTTCATGCGATACCAGTCCGAGGCATTCCACAGTTCGGAATCCCAGGTGTTGAGCACGACACCGCCCAGGGTTTTCGACCGCGCCGACAGACGGCCACGATCCACCAGCGGCACGATGGTCATGCTTTCCTTGGTCAGCATGTCGTTCAGCTTCTTCGCAAGCTCGGCGCGCTTTTCGAGATCGCCGGTTTTGCCCAGCTCCGCGATCATGGCGTCATAGGCCGGGTCGCAGTAGCGGTTGATGTTCTCGCCCTGCCACTGGGTATCCGGGCGCGGGGCCTTGGCGCAGGTATGTTCCGCCAGATAGGCCTCCGGGTCGGTGCCGTCGAAGTTGTTGGCGTACATCTCGACATCGGCATAGAACTTCTGGAACGTGTCGGGCGAACCGGCGTCGCCGCCGAAGAACACCGAACCGTCCACGGCCTTCAGTTCGACCTCGATGCCGATTTCGTTCCACCAGCCCTTGATCAGCGCCTGGAAGTCCTGCCGCACCGGGTTGACCGAGGTCTGATACAGCAGGCTGAACTTCTTGCCGTCCTTGTCGCGGATGCCGTCGCCGTCGCTGTCGGTCCAGCCGGCCTCGTCCAGCAGCTTCTTGGCGCCTTCGATGTCCTGCGTCAGACAGCCGGTGTTATCGGTCGAGGCATACATTTCCGGTGCGGGCACCAGATTGCAGGTCGGACGACCGGCATTGCCATAGCCGATTTCCACCAGCAGGTTGCGGTCGATCGCCATCGACAGGGCCTGACGCACCTTCAGATCCGACAGGATCGGGTGCGGGTGCTTGGCGGTGGAGCGTTCGCCCTCCGGCAGATCGGGCGAGGGATCGGTCATGTTCATCTCGATCCGTTCGACCAGCGTGCCGAAGCCGCTGACGAATTCGCCCTTGCCGCCCTGTTCCATCGCCTGTTGCAGTTCCGGCGGGATCTGGGTGTTCCAGGCATAGTCGAATTCGCCGGTTTCCATCACGGCGCGCGCGGCCGAGGCGGCATCGCCGCCACCCTTCACCGTCACGGTGGCGAAAGCGGGCTTGGCCGGGTCACGGTATTCCGGGTTGGCTTCCAGCTGGATCACGTCATTGGTCTTGAACTCGACCACCCGGAACGGGCCGGTGCCGATGGGGCCAAAGTTCTGTTCGGTACAGGTCGAGGCGGCAGCGCCAAGGCAATTGGCGAACTGCGCCTTCTGAAGCACCGGCGTCGTCGAACCCACGAAAGCCAGATAGGGGTTGGGCTTCGCTTCCTTGAAGCTGATCTTCACGGTCTGCGGATCGACCGCTTCCACCTTTTCCACGCCCTCGAACTTGGCAAGCTGGGCGCAGCCACCTTCGGGATGCATGCAGTATTCGGCGGTGAACACCACGTCATCCGCAGTCACGGGCGAGCCGTCGGACCATTTCAGATCGGGCTTGATCTTCCAGGTGATCGATTTCTGGTCCTCGGCCACGCCGCCGTTTTCCAGGGTCGGGATCTCGTCCACCAGACGCGGGATCATGACGCCCTTCTCGTCGTAGCCTGCCAGCGGTTCGATCACCAGCGAGGCGTTCTCGATGTCTTTGGTCCCCGAGGACAGATAGGGGTTCAGCGTCGAGGGCGCCTGGGAATAGAGGATATTCACATGGCCGTCGGCGCCACGCTCTGCATAGGCGGCCGGGGCGAGCCCGGCCAGAGCGACGGCGCCCAACAGGGCGGCTTTCATTTTCATTGTTACACTCCTTGTTGTTGGCTGTGCTCTTGTGCCCCGGCTTGGCCGGTTTGCCCGGCTCTCGCGGCGTCTATCGGATGAATAAGATGGCAGGCGACCAGGCGGTCGGGCGCCGCCTCCTGAAGCCGAGGTTCCACCTCGCGGCAGACCGGCATCACCTTCGGGCAGCGGGTGCAGAAGTTGCAGCCTTTCGGCGGGTTGGCGGGCGAGGGCACATCGCCCTTCAGGATGATGCGCTGGCGCGCGCCCTCGCGGCTCGGGTCGGGTTCAGGCACAGCCGACAGCAGCGCCTCGGCGTAGGGGTGCAGCGGCCGGGCATAAAGCGCGTCCACCGGCGAGATTTCCGCGATCTGGCCCAGATACATCACCGCCACGCGGTCGGCGATATGGCGCACCATGCTCAGGTCATGGCTGATGAACAGATAGGTCAGGCCCAGCCTGTCCTGCAAATCCTCCAGCAGGTTCACCACCTGCGCCTGGATCGACACATCCAGCGCCGCGATGGGTTCGTCGCAGACGATGAACTTGGGGTTCAGCGCCAGGGCCCGGGCAATGCCGATCCGCTGCCGCTGACCGCCGGAAAAGGCATGCGGATAGCGGTTGGCGAAGGCGCGGTTCAGGCCGACGGCATCCATCAGCTCATAAATCCGCGCCAGCTTGTCCGCACTCGACAGCCCGCTGTGTTCGTCCAGCGGCTCGCCGATGATATCGGCCACCGTCATGCGCGGGTTGAGACTGGCCTGCGGGTCCTGAAACACCATCTGCATGGTGGGCCGCTTGCGGCGCAGCGCCTCGGGCGACAGGCTCGCCACATCGTCGCCTGCAATGGTGATCTGTCCTGCGGTGGGTTCGTAAAGCCGCAGCAGGGCTCGCCCCACCGTGGACTTGCCGCAGCCACTTTCGCCCACAAGGCCCAGCGTCTCGCCCTCATAGATGTCAAAGCTGATGTCATCCACCGCCTTCACATCGCCGGTGTGCTTGCGCATCAGACCGCTGTGGATCGGGAAATACATTTTCAGATTGCGCACCTCGACCAGAGGGCGCGTCGTGGTGTCACGCATGGGCGGCCTCCTGCGACGGGTCTTCTGCACCTTCGGGCGACCAGTGGCAGGCCACGTCATGCCCCTGACCGACAGGGCGGCCATCCACCGGGCGGCGGACCGGGTTTTCCGCCTCGCAGCGCGCGAAGGCATGGGCACAGCGGGCGCGGAACGGGCAGGCGGCTGGGGCGGAACCAAGGATCGGCGGCTGCCCCTCGATCACCTGCAAGCGTTCGCCGCGCTGGCCGCCCAGCTTCGGGATCGTCTTCAGCAGGGCACGGGTATAGGGGTGGCGCGGGTTGCGGAACAGCTCTTTCACCGGGGCCTGTTCCACCACCTGACCGCCATACATCACCATCACCCGGTCGGCGATTTCGGCCACCACGCCAAGGTCATGGGTGATCCAGACAATCGCCATGCCCAGCTTCTGCCGCAGCTCTTTCACCAGTTCGAGGATCTGCGCCTGAATCGTCACATCCAACGCCGTCGTCGGTTCATCCGCGATCAGCACCTCGGGGTCGCAGGCCAGCGCAATGGCGATCATCACGCGCTGCCGCATCCCGCCGGAAAACTGATGCGGATAGCTTTTCAGCCGCCGCCGCGCATCGGGAATGCCCACCAGTTCCAGAAGTTCCACGGCGCGGACTTCGGCCTGCGCCTTCGACAGCCCCATGTGCTTGCGCAGCGGCGCCATGATCTGACTGCCCACGGTAAACACCGGGTTGAGCGAGGTCATCGGGTCCTGAAACACGAAGCCGATGCGGGCGCCGCGCACTTTGCGCAGGGCCTCCGGCGTCGCTTTCAGCAGATCCTGACCGCCGAGCAGCACCTGACCGGATTGCACATCAGCCGGGGGCGAGGGCAGCAGGCCGATCAGCGACATCATCGTCACCGACTTCCCCGAACCGCTTTCGCCAACAACGCCCAGAAGCTCGCCGGGCATCAGATGGAAGCTGACATCATTGACCGCGTGAACCGATCCACCACGGGTGTGGAAAACGGTTTTCAGGCCGCGAACCTCAAGTACGGGCACCGCCCCGTCGGGCATATGTAACTCCCCAAGTTTTTGTTTTTATTCTTGTTTGGACGGTCTCATTTGGATTTTGCCGCCATCTTTGACCAGAGTGTCAGATATTTTTCTTCACCTAGCAAGGCAGTTCTATCACTTTGACGGCAAGAGTTTGCGCTCTGCCTGCGATGGACGCTACGGCACTTGCAAATTGCATGGGCACTGGGCAGGCTCGCCCCGGAAAATGGAGATCGCGATGCCCGAGCAGCTTACGCCACGTCAGATTCTGGACCGGCTGGTGGCCTTTCCGACCGTCAGCCGGGGAAGCAACCTGGACCTTGTGGACTGGGTGGAAAGCTATCTGGCGTCCTGGGGCGTGGCAGCGCATCGCGTCTATAATGAAACCGGCGACAAGGCCGCGCTTTATGCCAGCGCGGGCCCGGCGGTGGAGGGGGGCGTCATCCTTTCGGGGCACAGCGATGTCGTTCCGGTTGACGGACAGGACTGGAGCTCTGACCCCTGGACTGTGACCGAGCGGGACGGGCGGCTTTACGGGCGCGGCACCTGCGACATGAAGGGCTTCGTCGCGCTGGCACTGGCCGCCGTGCCGCTGGCGGTGCAGCGCGGGGTGAAGCGGCCGCTGCAATTCGCGCTATCCTATGACGAGGAACTGGGCTGCACCGGCGCGCCGCCGATGATCGCCGAAATGGCCCGCACCCTGCCGCGCGCATCTGCGGCAGTGATTGGCGAGCCGTCGCGGATGAAACTGGTGAACGGCCACAAGGGCGGCACCGGCTTCTGGGTGCATGTGAAGGGGTTCGAGGTGCATTCCTCGCTTCTGCCCGAAGGGGTCAGCGCCATCATGGAAGCTGCGCGGCTGATCCAGTGGATGAATGACCGCAATGACGAGAACCGGGCGAAGCCGGTCACCGAGATTGCGGGCCTGTTCCGCCCGCCCTTCACAACGCTGCATTCCGGCCAGATCTCGGGCGGGACGGCGCATAACATCACCGCCGCCGATTGCCGGTTCGTCATGGAATTCCGCGTGGTGCCGGGTGAAAGCGTCGAGGACTGGGCCGCGCGGTTCGAGGCTGAATGCGCGCGGGTTGAGGCTGCGATGAAGGCCGTGCGCCCCGAAGCGGCGGTGCTGCTGGACCGCATCTTCGTGGTGCCCGCGCTGACCCCGGAAACCAATGGCGCGGCCGAGGCGCTGGTGCGGCGCCTGACCGGCGACAACGGCACCATGGTTGTCAGCTACGGCACCGAGGCCGGGCAGTTCCAGGCCGAGGGCTATTCCGCCGTGGTCTGCGGCCCCGGCGACATCGCGCAGGCTCATCAGCCCGACGAATATCTGGAGGTCAGCGAATTCGAGGCAGGCTGGCGCTTCATGCAGGCGCTGGTCGAGGATATGGCGCAATGATGCCATTCCCGATTTCCGAGGCAACGCCGGTCCGCTTTGCCGGCCCGCTGCCCGACGCCTGCGACGTGGTGGTGATCGGCGGCGGCGTCATCGGGGTGATGACCGCGTGGAACCTTGCCGAACGCGGGCTGCGCGTCACGCTGTGCGAAAAGGGACGGATCGCGGGCGAACAATCCAGCCGCAACTGGGGCTGGATCCGCCAGCAGGGCCGCGATTTCGGCGAATTGCCGATCATGATGGAATCGCTGCGCCACTGGAAATCGCTGTCGCAGGAATTTGGCGAGGCGCTGGGGTTCCGTCAGGAAGGCGTGATGTATCTCGCCCCGACCGAAGCCGAGATGGCGGGGTTCGAGGCCTGGCGCGCCGAGGCCCGCAGCTTTGGCGTCGATACCGAGATGCAGAGCGCGGGGCAGGTGGCCGAACGCATCGCAGGGGCGGCGACGCCGTGGAAGGGCGGGCTGTTCACCGCCTCCGACGCGCGGGCCGAACCTTGGGTGGCGGTGCCGCTGCTGGCCGAGGGCGCGCAGGCGCGTGGCGCGGTGATCGTGGAAAACTGCGCGGTGCGGGCGCTGGACATCGCCGGCGGTCGCGTCACCGGCGTTGTCACCGAACAGGGCCGCATCGCCTGCGATCAGGTGGTTCTGGCGGGCGGCGCCTGGTCGGCGCTGTTTGCCTGCGCGCATGGCGTGGCGATCCCGCAGCTTTCGGTGCGGGCGACCGTGATGGCGACCGAACCCTTGCCGCAGGTCTTTGCCGGCAATGCGGCAGATGATGCCTTCGCCTTCCGCCGACGTGCCGATGGCGGCTATACGCTGGCCCCCGGTGCGGCACATGACTTCTTCATCGGGCCGGATGCCTTTCGCAACTTCGGCCTCTATCTGCCTGTGTTGAAAAAGGATTTCCGCTCCACGAAGTTCCTTCCCGCCGCACCTTCGCATTACCCCGATGCCTGGGGCACTCCGCGTCGCTGGGCGGCGGATGCAACCAGCCCGTTTGAACGGATGCGCGTGCTGAACCCCGAACCCTCGGCCCGGATTGTTGCCGATGTCTGCCAAAGCTTCGCCGCCTGCTTCCCGCATCTCGGGGCGCTGAAGCTCAAGACAGCATGGGCCGGGATGATCGACACGATGCCTGATGTGGTGCCAGTGGTGGACCGGGTGGCGGCGCTGCCCGGTCTGGTGCTGGCAACGGGGATGAGCGGCCATGGCTTCGGCATCGGCCCCGGTTTCGGCCGCGTCATCGCTGATCTGGTGGCCGGGAATGACGTCGGCCACGACCTGCACCGTTTCCGGCTGACCCGCTTCACAGACGGCAGCAAAATCGCACCCGGCCCGTCATTGTGATCAAATCCCGACACGCCGGGGTTGAAGCGGCGCGGTGATTGTAACAGGCTGGCATCCAAGTCCGCACGCGCGGCCAGGACACGAGGAACGCCATGCCCCCGAAGAACCGATTTGCCGAACTGCTGCCCGAAATCACTGCCTGGCGGCGTGATTTCCATGAAAACCCGGAACTGCTGTTCGAAGTGCACCGCACGGCGGGCAAGGTGGCCGAACTGCTGCGCGGCTTTGGCTGCGACGAGGTGGTGGAGGGCATCGGCCGCACTGGCGTTGTTGGGGTCATCAGGGGCCGGACGGACAGCACGGGCCGTGTCATCGGGTTGCGCGCCGATATGGATGCGCTGCCGATCATCGAACAGACCGGGGTTGAATATGCCTCCAAAACCCCCGGCAAGATGCACGCCTGCGGCCATGACGGCCATACCGCCATGCTGCTGGGCGCGGCCAAATATCTGGCGGAGACCCGCAATTTCGACGGCACCGCCGTGGTGATCTTCCAGCCCGCCGAAGAGGGCGGCGGCGGCGGGCGCGAGATGTGCGCCGATGGCATGATGGGCCGCTTCGGCATTCAGGAAGTCTATGGGATGCACAACATGCCCGGCATCCCGGTCGGCCATTTCGCCATCCGCCCCGGCGCCATGATGGCGGCGGCGGATCAGTTCGACATCACCGTGACCGGCAAGGGCGGCCATGCCGCCAAGCCGCATGACTGCATCGACACCACCGTTGTCGCCGCCCATATCATCGTCGCGGCGCAGACCATCGCCAGCCGCACGGTCGATCCGCTGAAACAGGTCGTCGTCTCGATCTGCACTGTCGCCACCGATTCCACCGCGCATAACGTCATTCCGCAGGTGGTGAAGATGAAAGGCACCGTGCGCACCATGGACCCGGCGGTGCAGGATCAGGTGGAACAGCGGTTGAAGGAAATCGTTGAGGGCACGGCGCTGGCTTTGGGCGCAAAGGCCGAGCTGAACTATCAGCGCGGCTATCCGGTGACGATGAACACCGAGGAAAATACCGGCTTCGCCGCGGAGGTGGCGCAGGCGGTGTCCGGCTATGTCGACACCAATACCGCGCCGCTGATGGGGGCCGAGGATTTCAGCTTCATGCTGAACGAACGCCCCGGCGCCTATATCTTCCTTGGCAATGGCGATACCGCGATGGTGCATCACCCGGCCTATAACTTTGACGACAATGCCATTCCCTTCGGCGCAAGCTGGTATGCGGGCATGGTGGAAACGCGGATGCCGGCCGCCTGACGGTCAGAACAGCGGGCGGGGCGTCGAAGCCCCGTCCTCTTCCTGTGCCAGTTCGGCCAGCCGCGCCGGATCAGGCACCGCCAGATAGCCGCCGGACCAGTGCGCGGCGCCCAGGATGCGCAGCCGGGCCAGCGTCTTGTTGGTGTGAACCAGCGAAAGACCCAGCGCATCGGCCAGATCGCGCTGGCGCCAGGGCAGCGGCACGCCGCGCGGCCCCTGCATCCCCGTCGCAACCGCCCGTCGCCACAGTCGCAGCAAGGCCCAGGCCAGACGGCTGGTCGCGTCGCGCTGGCCGAGGGTCAGCAGCGCCTCTCCCAGAAAATGTTCTTCCGTCGCCGCCAGATAAGTCAGGTCGAAGGCGCGGGCGGGTTGATCGCGAAACACCCGCCACAACTCGTTCCGTTCAAAACGGCACAGGGTCATGTCGGTCGTAGCCTCGACCGAATGTTTCATCTCGCCCATAACTCCCGACTGCAAGCCAAGGAAATCCCCGGGAAAAACGAAATTCACCACCTGCCGTTCACCATCTGGCAGCGATTTGCTGCGCAGGCCCTGACCGCGCAGCACGGTGTAAAGCCACGGGCTCGATTGCCCCTCCCACAGCAAGACCTGTCCGGCGGCCACCTCCACCTCTGACGATTTGAAGGCCTGCATGAAGGCGACCTCCCCGGCATTCATCGGCTGGAACATCGGCTGGCAGCGCAGGGGGCAGTCGGCGCAGGCTGTGGGCATGGCGAATTCCTCTTCGGCTATGTCACAGTTTAATGCGAACCTGCGCAGACGGTTCCATGCTACCGGGGAATCGGGCGGAGAATCGGGTGACCGGAGATCCTGGCGCAGGGAGAATGGGATGCGACGGCTGTTTCTGGTGGTCGACCCGGTCCGGCTGGTGGCCGAGGATCTGGGCATGCTGATCGGCGAGGCTGACCGCATGGCGACGGTTCTGGTCGCGACCGAGATCGAGGCGGCGCTGGCCGAACTGGCCGATGCTGTGGATCTGGCGGCGGCTTTCCTGAACCTGCCTTTCGCCACGGCGCGCGACAGCGGTCTGCTGGAGCGTATAGCGGCGCTGGGTGGCCGATATGTCAGTCTGCGCGCCTCGGTCGAGGCGCTGCCGGGACAGCCGCCGCCCCTGGTGCTGGACCTGCCGTTCAGCGACGAGAGCGTGGCCGGAATGCTCCGACAGCTCCGCTGAAGCGGGGCTTCCGGTGCGGTACAGGCGGCTTTTCGCGCTTCTCGATCTCGTCCAGCACGCGACGCAGGTCTTCCACCCCGATATTGGCCGACAGGCGCAGGTCGCCCAGAATCCGCTCCAGCACCTCTGGCGAGGGGCGGTCGGCGCGGCGCGGCGCGGCGGTGGCGTCATGGGGCAGGCGGAAAGGATAGACCCGGCCGGTCAGCCGGTTTACCGCGATGGCTGCGATCACCAGAATGGTGCTGTCCAGCATCACCGGCGTCAGCGCGAACTGGTAGCCCAGCTTCATCGTCGCCGGGGCTGACAGGACGGCGGCCATGGCAACGGCAGCGCCGGGCGGATGCATGGCACGCAGCAGCATCATCGCCAGCGTCGCCCCGCCCACCGCCAGCGCAATGGTCAGCGGGACGGGCAGGCCGAATTGCAACACGGTCACCGCCACCGCAGCACTCGCGCCATTGCCGATCACCACCGACCAGGGCTGTGTCAGCGGGCTGTTGGGAACCGAGATCAGCAGGAAGGTGGTGGCCGCCAGCGGGGCGATCAGCGAGAACCGCGCATCGTTGGCGCCAAGCAGCATCTGCATCAGCGCGGCCAGACCCAGCGTTAGCCCGATTGCCCCTGCCGCGCGCAGCATTTCGCTGCCGCGGGGCAACACCATGGCGGGCAGCAGATGTTCTGCCGCGGCAGTCAGCCATTTCTGCTGGTCGCTCACGGCTTCAGCCACCCGTATGGCTCATGTGGCGGGTCATCTGTCCGGCGATGGCCTGGCGCGAATAATCGAAGTCATGGCCCTTCGGCTTGCGGGCAATAGCGGCACGGATCGCCTGTTCCAGCCCGGTGTCATCCGGGCTGGCGCGCAGCGGCGCGCGCAGGTCGGCCATGTCCTCCTGCCCGAGGCACATGTAAAGCTCACCCGTGCAGGTCAGCCGCACCCGGTTGCAGCTTTCGCAGAAATTATGGGTCAAGGGCGTGATGAATCCGATCTTCTGCCCCGTCTCCTCCAGCCGCACATAGCGCGCCGGGCCGCCGGTGCGTTCCGCCAGATCGGTCAGGGTGAAGCGTTCGGCCAGCCGGGCCCGCAGGTCTGTCAGCGCCCAGTATTGCGACAGCCGGTCCTCGCCGCCCAGATCGCCCATCGGCATGACCTCGATGAAGGTCAGGTCATGGCCCTCCCGCGCGCACCAATCGACCAGCGGGAACAGCTCGTCCTCGTTGAAGCCCTTCAGCGCCACGGCATTGATTTTCACGCGCAGCCCGGCCGCCTTCGCTGCCTCGATCCCGTCCAGCACCTGCGGCAGGCGCCCCCAGCGGGTGATTTCCGCGAACTTCGCGGGATCGAGCGTATCCAGAGACACGTTGATCCGACGGATCCCGCAATCGACCAGTTCCTGTGCGAAACGGGCAAGCTGGCTGCCGTTGGTTGTCAGTGTCAGCTCTTTCAGCGCGCCGCTGTCCAGATGGCGCGACATGGCGCGGAAGAAGGTCATGATGCCCTTGCGCACCAGCGGCTCGCCCCCGGTGATGCGCAGCTTTTCCACGCCCATATGCACGAAAGCGGTGCAAAGCCGGTCAAGTTCCTCCAGCGTCAGCAACTCTGCCTTCGGCAGGAATGTCATGTGTTCAGCCATGCAATAGGTGCAGCGGAAATCGCAGCGATCCGTCACCGAAACCCTCAGGTATCGGATGGCACGGGCGAAAGGGTCGATCAGGGGCGCGTTCATGCCTGAAAGGTAGGCATTCGCCGAACGGCCAGCAAGCGCGAATCCGACAGTTGAAGCGCCGTTCCCCCCCGACTATCGTTGCACTCTGCCCGATGCGGGCGCGTGAGAAGGAGGTGCGGAATGCTGCGTGGTCTGACGATTCTGGGGGGGTGCCTGCTACTGGCGGGCTGCGCCGACTTGAAGATGCCTCAGTTCGGCAAGCGCCCCTCTGCACCGCAAAGCGCAATTTCCGAGCCGCTGCCGCTGCCCACGCCCGAGCTTTCGGCGCCGCCGCCGAAACCCGGCGCCCGCACCGCCGAGACGCTGGATACGACCACCGACGAACAGCGCAAGGCCGCCACGGCGGCGACGGTTCCGGCGGGTGGCTCGCTGGGCAAGGTGGTGGTGACGCTGGGCGATCCGACCACGCCGGGATTCTGGCTGCGGTCGTCGCTGGTGTCGGCGCCGGTGCCGGGGGTGATCCGGACGGCCGGTGGCGTGACCGTGCAGGTTGACCTGATGCCGGGCGAGGGCGCTGCGCAACTGTCGCTGGCAGCCTTCCGCGCGGCGGGCCTGTCGCTGACCGATCTGCCCACCGTCGAGGTTCTTAAACGGTAAGGCCGCGCAAGCCTCAGTTTCCGTTCAGGATTTTGTCGAGGATGCGGCCGGTTTCCGCCTCCAGCGCCTCTTGCGCGCGGCGTTTGGCGGCGGTTTCAAGGCTTTCGCCCTCCTGTGGGGTGACGCCCAGCTTGTCCTTCGCCAGTTCCTCCAGCCGGGCCTTGGCGCGTTCTTCCGCGCGGGCCTTTTCGGCATCCAGCCGCTTTTGGGTCAGCCATTCCAGATCCAGCCGGATCTTGGGCGATGCCCATGGCCCCTTGATCAGCACCGGAATTTCTACGCCGTCGTCTCCGCCCAGACGCGGCAGCAGCCGGTAGTCGAGACTGCGCGCGCCAAGGTCGATCTGCCCGGCGCCGCCTGCGGTGAACAGGTTGGCGGCGATGTTCAGGTCGTCCGAAACCGCGATGCCATTGGTGATTTTCGCGGTCATTCCGGCGGTGTCGAAGATCGTCCGCTTTCCTTCACCGACATAGCCGGGGTCCATGGTGCGCAGCATCCCCACGATGTCGAGACCAAGGATTTCGCCCTTGCCCATCTTGACGGCAATGTCGCCGGACAGGCTGCGGAGGATCGCATCGACCGACGCGCCGGAGCCGAGGAAGCTCAGCTTCACATTTCCGCGACCAAGCAGCCGGTCGGTTCCGGTCAGGTCTTGCAGCAGGGGTTGCAGGTTGAGCTCCTTCAGCGAAAGGTCACCCCCGACTGACAGGCCCTGACGCCCGTTCAGCACGAATTGCCCGGTGATCCCGCCGCTATAGGCTGCGGCTTCGGTCAGTTTCACCACGGCACGCGCGCGGTCCAGCGTGACGCCCGCCTGGGTCTGGCCCAGCTTCAGCGGACCGGCTGCAATGGCCCCGGCGGACAGAGTGATTTCGGCATCCAGCGCCGACAGGCCCGAGACGTCAATGGGGGTGGTGGACCAGCCCGCATCGCCCGTGTTCTTGCCGTCCCCTTGCGTCGTGCTGCCGGGCAGGGTCAGCCGTTCGGTCGTGAAGCGACCCTGAAGGCGCGGGCGGTCTGTGCCGGGCAACAGGTCGGCCTCGCCCGTGATCACGGTATCGTCCAGCGCGATTTCGGCCTTGCGCAGATGCAGCGCGCCCTTGGCCGTGCGCGTCAGATCGGCGCTCAGCCCGATGGCGCGCGCACCCAGGCC
Organism: Gemmobacter sp. LW-1; assembly: GCF_001303875.1. Classification (NCBI taxonomy): domain Bacteria; kingdom Pseudomonadati; phylum Pseudomonadota; class Alphaproteobacteria; order Rhodobacterales; family Paracoccaceae; genus Gemmobacter; species Gemmobacter sp. LW-1. The sequence continues at coordinate 26,429 of NZ_LJSC01000029.1, forward strand.
TTCTGGCAGATCGGGCAGGGGGCGGCCCAGCACCGCCTCCAGTGCCGGGCGGTCGCCCAGATCGGCGGTCAGATGGCCTTCGGCCTCGGCCCGCGCGAGACTTGCCTTGCCCTTGAAGCCGAAGGCCGCCTTGCCCGCGCCTGCCTGAAGCTCGATCGCGCCCAGTTCTCCGGCCAGCAGCGGCCCCAGCGCCTCGACCGAGGCATTGAGTGTGACCGGCTGCCCGCGCACCAGCCCGCGCAGGTCGATCCGGGCCGGGCCATCGAAATCGGGGATGGCGGCGTCGATATTGACGTCGGTCATCTCGATCTCGGTGCCGCTCTGACGGTCGATGAAGCGCAGGCGGCCATCGCGGATCGTGCCCCGCCCGAGCGTCATGCCCGCGCCGGAGGATGCGCCGCTTGCGGGGCCCGAGCCGCCGCTGCCCCCCATGGCCCAGGTGGTGCGCCCGTCCTTGCGCCGCTCCAGCAGCAGTTCGGGCTTGTCGATCTCCACCTCCGTCATGCGGATCTGGCCATCGAACAAAGGCCCAAGTTCCAGCCCGATGGCAATGCGGTCGGCATGCAGCAGGTCCGGTCCGGCTGCCCAGTCAGGATTGGCGATGCGCACCGGCCCGGCGGTGACCCCCAGCACAGGCCAGATCGTCGGGCGGATCTGGTTGCCGATCTCGATGACGCGGCCGGTGGTGCGGGCAAATTCCGTTTCCGCCAGCCGGGCGATCCTGTCCTTCGGCATTAGGAACACCATCAGCGCCAACAGCAGCACCAGAACCAGCAATGACGAGACGATCCGCATCAACCAGCGCATCCGGCCCTCCTTCCACTCTTGCCCGCAGCCTAACCGCAGCTGTTGCGGGCAACAATCCCGTGTGGCGCTGGTCGGCGGTGGGCTGCGCGTGGCCCCTTTGCGGCGGCCTGCTTCACCGCTATATGGGGCCAATGTCGCAGAACCCGCCGAACCTCCGCCCCGATCTCGCCCGTGCCATGATCCCCGACGTGGCACGCCCCGGCCAGCCGACCATCGGCATGGTCTCGCTTGGCTGCCCCAAGGCGCTGGTGGACAGTGAACGCATCCTGACGCGCCTGCGCGCCGAGGGTTATGCGATCAGCCCGGATTACAAGGGCGCCGATGCGGTGATCGTGAACACCTGCGGTTTTCTGGACAGTGCCAAGGCGGAAAGCCTTGATGCCATCGGCGAAGCTCTGCGTGAAAACGGCAAGGTGCTGGTCACCGGCTGTCTGGGGGCAGAGCCGGATTACATCACCGGCGCGCATCCCAAGGTTTTGGCCGTCACCGGCCCGCATCAGTATGAGGCCGTGCTGGATGCCGTGCACAAGGCCGTGCCGCCGCAGCCCGACCCCTTCGTCGATCTGCTGCCCGCCAGCGGGGTGAAGCTGACGCCGCGCCATTACAGCTATCTGAAGATCTCGGAAGGCTGCAATCACAAGTGCAGGTTCTGCATCATCCCCGACATGCGCGGCCGTCTGGTCAGCCGCCCGGCTCATGCCGTCCTGCGCGAGGCGGAAAAGCTGGTCGAGGCAGGGGTGAAGGAATTGCTGGTCATCTCGCAGGATACCTCGGCCTATGGGGTGGACCGCAAGCATGACCTCTCGCCCTGGAAGGGCGGCGAGGTGCGGGCGCATATCACCGATCTGGCGCGCGAGATGGGCAAGCTGGGCGCCTGGGTGCGGCTGCATTACGTCTATCCCTATCCGCATGTGCGCGACCTGATCCCGCTGATGGCCGAGGGGCTGGTGCTGCCCTATCTGGACATCCCGTTCCAGCATGCGCATCCCGAGACGCTGAAACGCATGGCCCGCCCTGCGGCGGCGGCAAAGACGCTGGACGAGATTGCCGCCTGGCGCGCCGCCTGCCCGGACATCACGCTGCGCTCGACCTTCATCGTGGGCTATCCCGGTGAAACGGAAGCGGAATTCCAGACCCTGCTGGACTGGCTCGATGAGGCGCAACTGGATCGCGTGGGCTGCTTCCAGTATGAGAACGTCGCCGGGGCGCGCTCGAACGATCTGCCCGACCATGTGCCGGCCGAGGTGAAGCAGGACCGCTGGGAACGCTTCATGGAAAAGGCGCAGGCGATTTCCGAAGCCAAGCTCGCCGCCAAGGTGGGGCAGGTGATGCAGGTTCTGGTGGACGAGGTGGACGAAGAGGGCGCCACCTGCCGCACCATGGCCGACGCGCCGGAAATCGACGGCAACCTGTTCATCGACGAGGATTTCGAAACCCTGTCGCCGGGCGACTTGGTGACGGTCGAGGTCGAGGAAGCCAGCGAATATGATCTGTGGGGGCGTTTGGTGTGAAGCACCCTGCCGCCCGTTACGCGATTACCTGTCGCCCAGCTTCCCGGTAATAGCCTCGACGCAGTTCCACGGCATTGCCGCGAGGAAGGTAATGACAATCCCGTTCCCGTGTTGCTTGATCGTCATCTGGACTTCGGCCGCCTCCTTGCAGCCGTAATCCACCTTGTAGGTGACGTGATACTTGGTGCCGCCGGTATCCGAAGAATAGATATTCCCGTCGACCTGCGGCGTGAATGACAGGGCTTCCGGGCCGAACATCGCGTCGGGCAGGCAAGTCCTTTCGGCTTCGAAAACCTGCTCCCGAGCGGCTTGCCCCTGAAAGGCGTCATCAAGGCGGATGCCGCAGAAGGCTTCGGCTTCCATCGCAACGTAATTGGAAAATTGGCAGCCCAGAAACGTCGGGCCGGAGAAGTTCCTCGCTTCGGGATGTGTGCAGTAGCCCATGAATTCAGGCAGAAACCAGTCGCGCAGGTATTCTTGCCATGGCTCGTTCGAGGCTTCCTCCGCGCCAAGGGGGGCGACAGCCGTTCCCAGCACGGCAGCGGCAAGAAGCATCCGCGTCAAGCGTGAATGGCTCATCCTGCGCACCCTCATTTCCCTTGTCACGAATGCCTCACCGCCGCGGCACGCTGAACATCGTGTATCCTGCCGCGTCGGTCAGGCGGCGGGCGGCGGTTTCGGTGATGAAGACGCCCATGTTCTCCATCCCCGCCGGGCAGGCCACCAGATCGGCGGCATCGTCGAGGAACTGGTTGGTAAAGGCATCCTCACCCACCCGGCGGCAGGGATCGGCCGGGTTGCGATAGCCGCCCATCAGCGGCAGGCTGGTTGGGCCGGGCGGGGCAGGCTGCACACAGGCTGCCAGCGGCAGCAGGGCGACAAGCAAGGATAGGGTGCGCATGGGAACCTCCGTCTTTCCCCGCAGGATGCCACACCCTGCCGGTTCCGTCAGGTCGGAAATGCCCGCTTGGCGGTTCGGGGCGCGCGCGCTAGCATTCCCGCAGCCAACCGCCAGCGGAGAGCCCGATGACCGACAGCCCGGAATGCCCGCAGAAAGCGCCCTACAGGGTCGAACTGACCGAAGGCAAAACCTATTTCTGGTGTGCCTGCGGGCGGTCGCAGAAACAGCCCTTCTGCGATGGCAGCCACAAGGAAACCGGCTTCACCCCGGTGAAATTCACCGCCGAGGCCACGAAGCCCGCCTTTCTGTGCGGCTGCAAGCAGTCCGGTAAGGCGCCGTTCTGCGACGGCACGCACAAGACGCTTTGATCCGCTTAACCCAGCAGAATCATCAGCCAGGCCAGACCGCCCGCGATGGCGGTCACAGCAACGGCAGCCGAAGCGGCATCCTTGGCGCGTTTGGCACGGGGGTCATGGTCGGTGGAGATGTAATCCACCACCTCCTCCACCGCCGTGTTCATCAGCTCTGCCGCCAGCAGCAATACGCCAAGCGCAAGGATCAGGGCCCGTTCGCCCGGCGTCAGGTCCAGCGTGAAAGCCAGCGCGGCCGAGGCGATGTTGACGGCAAACCACTGCCGCAGCGATTTCTCGTTGCGCCATGAGGCGGCCCAGCCCTCCCATGACCAGGTTGCGGTATTCCTGAGCCGGGCGAGTTCCGCCAGCAGCCGTCCGATCATGCCTGTTCCCCGACTGACGTAAGGTCGAATGCCGCCGCATATCGCGAAAACGCCCGGCCTGTCCACGGCGCAGCCCTCAACCTTGGGGTGGAGACGCGGTTTCCCCGGCCAGAAAGGCACGCACGCAGGTGACGACATGCGCGAAACGGTCGCCGCCAAGATGGACGCCGCCATACCAGCGGGTGACGACGACGATGGTGTCCTTCAGTTCGGCCCGTTCCAGCATGCGCAGGATCACCGCCCCCGCGCCACTTTCGCCGTCGTCATTCTTCACCGGACCGCCGTCCGACAGGATGCAGGCCCAGGAATTATGCGTGGCCTTGGCGTATTTCTTCACCCGCTTCAGATCGGCAATGAACGCGTCGCAGCCCTTGCGGCCCGTGACCCTGCCGCCCGAGACGGCATATTTCGACCCCCGGTCCGAAACCACATTTTCAATCTGACGCATCCCGCCTCCGCTTTGGGGCAGGTTAGCGGCGGGCGCCGGAAAGGGCCAGCACTCAGGGCGCCAGAGATTCGATGGCCGTCTTGTTCCGGCAGTAGCCGGGCAGGGCGGCGGCATGTGCCGGATCGGCCAGCCAGCCGGTGCAATCGGCCGAACAGCCGCAGCCCTGACAGCGCGTGACGATCTGCGCCAGTTCGCTGCGTTTCAGCCAGCCCTCCGTCACCGCGCGCGGCAGGTCCACGCCCACCGCGCGTGCCATGCCATGTGTCAGCCACCAGGCGCGCGGCGCCTCGACATATCCAAGCATTGCCCGTCTCCCTGCAATTCTGAGGGAAGGGTCGCGCGGGGCAGCCGGACGCGCCTTGATGCAGGTCAAGGCGCGGGGGGAAGAGGTCAGATTCCTGGCGGGCGACGGTTGTCCGACAGCACCCCGATCCGGCCCGCCACGTCGCGCAGACGCGCGAGTTCATCGGGCAGCATCTGCGGCTCGGCCCGTGTCAGCGCCGCGCGGGCCTGTTCCGAGGCGGCCCGGCCAAACAGGGCGGCGTCGATCTCGCACAGCGCCAGCAGCGCCTTTTGCAGCCGGATCTGCACGGCGAAGATGCCCGCGCCGTCACGCGCGATGGGCGGAAAAACATCCTCCATCATCTCGGCCACAGTCAGCGGCGGCACCCAAAGCCGGTTGTAGCGCACTTCGGGGCTGCGGGTTTCGGTGCAGATCGCCAGCAGCCGGACCGCGCGGCCCAGAATGTCGATGGCCGATCCGGGGTCATTGACGGCGGGTGACAATGCGCGTTCGGCGATTTCTGTCAGCACCGACAGGCCGAAGCGCGGGTCCTGGTCGAAAGAGCGCGTGGCACCGATGTCAAAGGCATCGAGGCAGGTGGCGCCCTCGGCCTCGCTTGCCGGGGCGCCGACCCACAACAGCGGCGCGCCGGGATGGACAAAGCTGCCGGGCAGGGCCGCAACCCAGATGGCACATCCCGCCGCCTCGGCCACCGCCTGTAGCGCCGCAAGGTCAACATGGCGGACATAGCCGATCCGGTCGGCCATGACGGCGCGGGCATCGAAAGGCGCGGGCATCGAAAGGCGCGGGGCCGGTCATCGGATGCGCGCCCAGCCACGGCTCGTCCGTGCGGGCGCGCAGCGCCTCGGCCACGGCCTGTTCCACGCGGTCATGGGTATCATCCCGGCGGCCATAGGCCGTCAGATGCGCAATCCAGCGCAGCATGCCAATGACGATCAGCGCCACCAGTGCCAGCGTGACGACGAACAGCACGAACTTGCCGTTCGGCCCATAGGCCCCCGCTTTCAGACCGATCACCGAGACCAGTGAAAAGATGAAGCTGCCCAGAAAGGTCGACAGAACCTTTTGTGTGGTCCTGTCATGTTGCAGAAGGTTGGTGGCGCGCGGGGTGATATTGGTGGCGGCGGCGTTGAAGGCGCCCAGCATGGTGCCGAAGGCGAAGGTAGTGACCGTCAGCATGGACGAGGCGATGATGGTCAGCACCGCCTCCACCGCGTCGGTGCCGATACTGTAGTCGATCCCTTCGGGCAGCATCGGCCCGATCCACGAGGCCGCGCCCGCCGTGGCCAGCGCCGCCAGCGCATAGACCACCGAAGTCACCCACAGCTTGCGGCTGAGCTGCCGCCAGATCCACCGCGCCTTGCTGATCACGCCTGCCTCCCGTTTTCGGGCAGGCTGCGGCCTTGTGCGCGGCAGGTCAAGGGCTGCCGGTTCGCAGGCGTGCAAGGGGAAGGGTGCCCCCTGCGCCGATCTTGCTCCACCTTCTCAACCCGACCTTCTCAGTATGCGGCCTGCCGCTCCAGCCCGGCGACCACGGCGCCCACCTGTTGCAGGCGCTGCGCGTTGGGCGGGTGCGAGCCGAGGAACTGGTCGCCCGGATCGGGCAGGCGGCTGAAGAAGCCCGCGCCGCGCACCGGATCGTAACCGGCATACCAGGCGATACGGGCCCCCAGCGCATCGGCCTCCAGCTCGTATTCCTTGGAATAGCGCCGCGCGCCGATGCTGGCACCAAAGCTTTGCCATTGCTTCATCGTCGCGGCATCGGCGCCGGTGGCCTGCCCGAGCATGGTGCCCAGAACCGCGCCCGCTTCGGCGCCCTGCTGCTTGCGCCCGATATGGCCAAGGATGTGGTGCGAGGCCTCATGCCCCAGAACAAAGGCGATCTCGTCTTCATTGCGGGCATCGGCGATCAGCGCGAGCGTGAAGCCGACCACGGGGCGGCCCTGTTCGTCGATGGTCTGGAAGGCGTTGGGCGGCAGGTTGCGGCGGCGGTCCACGACGATCTGAAGATCGCAGTTCTGGCCGGGCCCGGCCTGCTGGCGGCAGAAGCGTTCGGCCACCGGCTCCACCCGTTCCACCACGGTCACGAAATTGCGCGCGGCATCCTGCGGCGAAAGGCGCCCGCCGTCCGCCCCTGCGGCGGCAGGCGCAGGGGGCGGTGCTGGGGCGGGCACAGGCTGGCCGGTGGTCACGCATCCCGCAAGGACAAGCGAGACAGACAGCAAAGCCCCCAGCCGCAACAGCGCCATGAACCCCGCCCCGGAATATCCTGCCATCGTCGTCATTTTCTGCCCTGCCGTTTTCCCCAATCTAGCAAAACGCCCGGCGGCGGAAAGACCCCTCGGCCAGTGGTGGCGGCCTGTCACGGCAAAGTGTCACGGCCCTTTTTGCCGTTGCGCCGCGCGCCGGGCCTGCTAGCCTGAGGTCATGTTTACCATCGAGCACGAATTCGACGCGACCGTGATCACCCTCATCGACGAGGGGCATGAGGGGTTGCAGGAAGACATCACCATTTCGGCTTTCGACGACTGCATCACACTGGAACAGGTGCATCCCGTCACGCAGGAACCCATGGTCATCACGCTGTCCATGGTGCAGTTGCGCGACCTTGCCGCCGCGCTGGATCTGCCGGAAGGCAGCTACCGGATCGAGACCCGCAAGGCCTGAGCCTCACCCGCGTTGAGCGTCCCGGCCTTTGGGGCGCGCGTCCCATCCGCTTCCTCATCCGCACCGCCCCTCCGGCAAAGCCCGGCCGCGCCCGGAGGCCCCATGTTGCGCGCTGCGGATGCCGCGTGTATCTAGCTTCGCAAGGTCTTGCCCTGTCACGGGCGTTGCGAGAAGGAAGATCGGATGCGTCGCGTTGTTGTCACGGGTCTTGGAATGGTCACGCCGCTGGCTTGCGGGGTGGAGGAGACCTGGAAACGGCTGCTGGACGGGCAATCGGGCGCGGGTCCGATCAAGCGCTTCGATGCCAGCAATGTGGTGACGAAATATGCCTGCGAAATTCCGCTGGGCGACGGCAGCAACGGCACGTTCAACCCCGATGACTGGATGGAGCCGAAAGAGCGTCGCAAGGTCGATGATTTCATCCTCTATGGCATGGCCGCCGCCGTTCAGGCGGTGAAAGATGCCGGATGGGAGCCTGAGGACGAAGAAAGCCGCCTGCGCACCGGCGTGATGATCGGTTCGGGCATCGGCGGGCTGTCGACGATTGCCGATACGGCGGTGCTCATCAAGGAAAAGGGGCCGAAGCGGGTTTCGCCCTTCTTCATCCCTGGTTCGCTGATCAACCTGATCTCGGGTCAGGTGTCCATTCGCTTCGGCTTCAAAGGGCCGAACCATGCTGTCGTGACCGCCTGTTCCACCGGCGCCCATGCCATTGGCGATGCGGCGCGGCTGATCATGTGGGGCGATGCCGATGTCATGGTGGCGGGCGGGGCGGAAAGCCCGATTTCCGAAATCGGGATCGCGGGCTTCAACGCCTGCAAGGCGCTGTCGACCAAGCGGGCCGAGGAGCCGGAGAAGGCCAGCCGCCCCTATGACGCCGACCGCGACGGCTTCGTCATGGGCGAGGGCGCGGGCGTCGTCGTGCTGGAGGAATACGAACACGCGAAGGCGCGCGGCGCGAAGATCTATGCCGAGGTGCTGGGCTATGGCCTTTCGGGCGACGCCTATCACATCACCGCGCCGTCGGAAGATGGCGATGGCGGTTTCCGCAGCATGAGCGCGGCGCTGGCCCGTGCCGGGATCTCGCCGGACCAGGTGGATTACATCAACGCGCATGGCACCTCGACCATGGCCGATACGATCGAACTGGGCGCGGTGGAGCGGCTGATGGGCGATGCGGCGGCGAAGGCCACGATGTCTTCGACCAAGTCGAGCATCGGGCATCTTCTTGGCGCGGCGGGTGCGGTCGAGGCGATCTTCTGCGTGCTGGCGATCCGCGATCAGGTGGCGCCGCCGACGATCAACCTCGACAATCCGGCGATCCAGCCGAAGCTTGATCTTGCGCCGAACAAGGCGGTGAAGCGCAAGATCGACGTGGCGCTGTCGAACAGCTTTGGCTTCGGTGGCACCAATGCGAGCCTCGTTCTGGGCAAGGTGCGCGGCTGATGTGGCGGTCTGTCGCCTCCAACGCGCTGACCCTGTTCATCGTGTTGCTGATTGCCGTCGCCGGGGTTCTGGCCTGGGGACGGCAGGAATTCAATGGCCCCGGCCCGCTGGCGCAGCCGATCTGCCTGAAGGTGGAGCGTGGCTCGTCGCTGAGCGAGGTGAGCCGCAATCTCGAAGCGCAGGGCGCGGTCAGTGACGCGCGGATCTTCCGCATCGGTGCAGATTATTCCGGCAAGGCCAAGGGCTTGAAATTCGGCTCCTATCTGGTGCCCGAAGGGGCGTCGATGGCACAGATCCTTGATCTGGTGACGGCAGGGGGCGCCTCGACCTGCGGGCGCGAGGTGAATTACCGTATCGGCGTCGCCAAGGCGGAAATCATTCTGCGCGAACTGGATGCCGGGACCAACCGCTATGTCGAGGTGGCCAAATTCGCCCCCGCGACCGATGCCGCGCCGCAGGAATATGTGGATGCGGTGGCGGCGGGCGATCTGCGCTGGCAGATCACGCTGGCGGAAGGCGTGACCAGCTGGCAGGTGGTCGACAGCCTGAAGCGCGCCGATTTCCTGGACGGCAATATCGAGGCCGTGCCGCCCGAGGGCACGCTTGCCCCCGATGCCTATGAGGTGGACAAGGGCGCCTCGCGCGCGGCGCTGCTGGTGCAGATGCAGGACAAGCAGACCCGGATCATGGATGATCTCTGGGCCTCGCGCGCGGGCGATCTGCCTTATGACACGAAGGAACAGGCCATGGTCATGGCCTCCATCGTGGAAAAGGAAACCGGCATCGCCGATGAACGCCCGCTGGTCGCCAGTGTCTTCGTGAACCGGCTGAACAAGGGGATGCGGCTGCAAACCGACCCGACGGTGATCTATGGCATCACCAAGGGTGAGGGGGTGCTGGGCCGGGGCCTGCGGCAAAGCGAGTTGCGTCGCGCCACGCCCTACAACACCTATGTCATCGAAGGGCTGCCGCCGACCCCCATCGCCAATCCGGGACGGCTGAGCATCGAGGCCGCGCTGAACCCGGCGCAAAGCGACTATCTGTTCTTCGTGGCGGATGGCAGCGGCGGTCACGCCTTTGCGGCCACGCTGGAGGAACATAACGCCAATGTGGCGCGCTGGCGCGCCATCGAGGCGGAGCGTGGTCAGGCGAATGAAGGCGGGGTGCAGGGCCAGTAAGGCCCTGCGCTATCCGATCCGCGGCAGGGTTTCGGCCAGCCGTGAAACGCCCGGCGACAGCGGCAGCAAGGCCGCCTGCACCGAGTGATATATGTCGGGCTTGCCGTGGAACTGCGTCACCGTGGGCTGGCCTTCCGCGTCGATTTCCGGGAACCAGCCGCCGCGCGCATGGTCGATGAAATGCGCACCCGCGAACTGCCAGAGGCGGCGATACCATGCCTCGTCGTCTTCGGTGCCGCCCAGCTTGATCAGGGATGACAAGGCACCAATGGCCTCCGTTACCGGCCACCAGTAGCGGTCACGGATCGCAGGCGCGCCGCCGAACTGAAGCGTGTAGAAGATACCTCCCTTTTCCGCATTCCAGCCATCGGCCAGCGCCTGTTCGACCACCCGTCGCGCCGTTGCCGGGGCGCCGTTGTCGGGACGGTCCGCCAGATCCCAGTGTTGCAGCATCAGCCGGCCCAGTTCAAACGAATGGCCGGGGGTGGTGCCTGCGGGGCGGAACATCGGGTTGCCGGAATAGGCGCGGTCGATCTGCCAGTTTTCAGTGTAATGTTCGGGCAGGCGCCAGCCTTCGGCAGAGGCGATGCGGTTCAGAAAGAAATCCAGAATGCGGCCCGCGCGGGTCAGATAGACCTCGCGCCCCGTCGCCTCGTAGGCTGCCAGCAGCGCCTCGACCCCGTGCATATTGGCATTCATGCCACGATAGGCAGAAAACGGCGTCCAGTCGCGGTTCCATTCGTCCGCAAACCGGCCCACGCCGTCTTCCCAGTAATGCCGGTCCAGCACGGCGGTCGCATCGTCGATCAGCCGGTCGGCATCGGGGTGGCCTGCAAGCCGGGCACTGGCCCCGGCCAGCAGAACGAAAACATGACCATAAGCGAGCTTGCGTGTGTCGCAGGGCGCGGCGCCGTCCAGCGACCAGAGATAGCCGCCATGATCCGCGTCGCGGTGATGCGACCAGAGGTAAGCCATGCCCGCGTCAATGATCGCTTCGCACCCCGCCACCCCGGCGCGATGGCCCAGAGCGTAGGAATGTACCAGCCGCGTCGTGGTATGCAGTTCCTGCACCTCACCCGGCAGCGGTGTGCCGTCATGGGCCAGAACGTGAAAGCCGCCGTCCTTGCGTGGGCTGGCACGAAAGAAAGCGAATTGCCGCCGCGCCTCGGCGGCCAGCCAGTCGCGGTGCTGCGGATCGTCGATCCAGCGGGGGGCGGCGGGGCTGGCGAGCGGCGTGTCGGTCATGCGTTCCTCCATGCCGGTCCTCTCCGGCGCGCCATGTTTACGCTAACTGCGAGGTCACGCCAAGTCGGGCAGAGGGGTGGGCGGGTCCAGATCGTCGCCCGCCGTCACGCCGCTGATCAGCTGATAGGACAGCAGATCCGGCATGTCGCGCGGATCGCGGCGCAATGGGCGGCAGGCAGCGCGCAGGCTGGCCAGACGCGCGGCACGGGGGCGAGCCAGCGCATCGGCCTCGGCCAGCGTCACCCGCTGAAAGCGCAGCACCGCACCGGGGGCGGCCTGGGCCGCGCGGGGCAGATCGGCGGGCAGGACGGTGCCGATCCGGGGATAGCCGCCGATGGTCTGGCATTCGGACAGCAGGATATAGGGCCGCCCGTCGCCGGTCATCTGGATGTCGCCGGGCAGGATGAACTCGGAGGCGAGGCCGGTTTTCGGCAGATCGGCGGCAAAGGCCGGGCCGTCGCAATCCAGCCGGATGCCCTGCCGGTTGCCGGTGGGGGCGCGGTGGAAGGGCGTGGCGGCAAAGCGCGCGCGGGTTGCCTCGGGGAACAGGGCGGTCTGCGGCCCGTCGATCCAGCGCAGCAGGCCGCCGGTGAAGCGATCTTCGACCGGCAGAAACTGTGCCGGTGCGTCAGGCGCGGGGTCATCACCCAGCGGCAGCCGGTCGCCCGCCGCCAGTGCCGCGCCAATCCCCGCGACCAGATGCGCCGCACGGCTGCCCTGCCATTCGGGGCCCAGAATGCCGCCCGCCGGGGTGAGATAGCCATAAACCCCCGAGGTCGCCGCGCCGATGGTCAACCGCTGACCCGGCAGGATCAGATGGCTGGCTGACCAGCGCAGCGCGCTGCCGTCCAGATCGGCGCACATCGGCGCGCCCGTCAGCGCGATGCGGGTCGGCTGCGTGACCTCGAAACTGCCGCCCAGTGCGGGCATCTCCAGCGCGGCGACGGGCGCGCGCAGGCCCAGCAGGGCCGTGGCCTCCAGCAGCGCCAGCCGATCGGCGGCGCCACCGCGCGACAGGCCCAGCCGGGCCAGACCGGGGCGACCCATGTCCTGCACGGTCAGCCCCGGCCCGGCGCGATGCAGGATCAGCGCGCCACTCATGCCTGCACCTGACAGCGTGCGCCGCCATCGGGATCGCCCGCGCGCAGCAGCGCCTCCAGTTCATCGCCGGAACAGGGGACCAGCCGCAATGCGTCGCCCGCGCGCAGGGGGGCCGGGTCACGAGCCTCGGGGCGGAAGGGGCGGAAGGCCGCGCGGCCGATCTGGCGCCAGCCGGTCGGCGAGGCATTGGCGAACAGCACGATCTGGCGCACCGCCACCGTCACCGCCCCCTGTGGCACCTGCGGCGCAAGGTCCGACAGGCGCGGCAGGTTCCAGGTCTCGGGCAGCAGGCCCAGATAGGGCTGTCCGGGGGCAAAGCCGATGGCCAGCACCCGTAACTCGGTTTCCGCGATCTGCCGCACCGCCGCTTCGGGGCTGACACCGGCAAGGGCGGCGGCTTCCTCCAGCATCGGGCCATGCACCCCGCCAAAGGCCACCGGCACCTGCCAACGGCGCGTGGCGGGTCGGGGAGTGGCCGCGTGCCAGTCGCGCGCCTCTGTCAACGTGGCCAGTCGGGCCGCCAGATCTGCGCGTGTCACTTTCGCTGGATCGAAGCGCAGCATGACCGAGGCGAGGCTTGGCAGGATTTCGGTCACGCCTGGCAGGTCGGCGTGGTCCAGCATGTCGTGCAGCACCTGAACGGCGGCGGTGGCCGATGGCGTGACGGACAGGCCAAAGCGCAGCAGCAATGCGGTACTGCCAAGGGGCAGAACTTCCGGCCCTCCGACGGGCGTCTTGTCACGCTGCGATCCGCTGTCCATCTGCCCCGCCTTGTCGGCACCCCGTCATGGATCGGGGTTCGGCGGCGGCTTGTCAACGCTTGCGGCCTCCGTGAACCGTGCCCGCAGCACGTCGCGCGCGGTCCCGATCGCGCGGGGCAGCGGTTCGCCGCGCGCCAGTGCCACCGCGATGGCGCTGGCCAGGGTGCAGCCGGTGCCACGCAGGGAGGCGGGATAACGGGGACCGGAATAGCAATGCGGACCGCGCCGCGCCGCATAAAGCCGGTCCTCGCAATCTGCCGTTTCGGCATGGCCGCCCTTGACCAGAACCGCCGCGCAGCCCCGATCCCGCAGGGTCTGCACCTGCGCGGCCTCCAGTCCCGGCGTGGTCAGGGCCTGCAATTCCGGCAGGTTCGGTGTCAGCAGTGTGACGCGCGGCAGCAGCAGGCGCAGCAGGGCGGCGACGCCCTGCGGGTCCAGCAGTGGGTGGCCTGAACTGGAGGCCAGCACCGGGTCCAGAACCACTGGCGCCTGCGGCAGGGCCGCCGCCACCGCTTCGACTATGGCGGCACTGGCCAGCATGCCGATTTTCACCGCATCTACCCGGCCCGCCGCTCGGATCTGCGCTGCGACGGTTTCAGGCGACACCGGATGGCTTGCCAGCACCCCGGCATCGGTCTGGGCGGTGACGGCGGTGACGGCGATGCAGGCATGAGCACCCATGCCGGTGGCGGTGGCAATGTCGCGCGCCAGCCCGGCGCCGCCGCCGGAATCGCTGCCGCCGATGCACAGGACGCGCGGCGTCATGGTCCGACCGCGCAGATGGCGACATCGGCATGTCCCCGGTCGGCCAGCGCGCGTGCCGCCCGCCATGCCCTGAGACCGCTGGCGCAAAGGAAGACAACCCGGCGGTCATGGGGCACGGTCACGGGGGCTTCCTGACTGCGCAGGTCGATACTCAGATCCCCGGGGCGGATCATGCCGGGGGCAATGACCCTAGGGCTGGGCGGCGGGTCTGTAGCCCCGTCGAAGCGGAACCGTGCCACCCGCCATTCCGCGAAATCGACGCTGAGCATCAGGCCAAGCGGTGACGGCCTGTGTCCCAGCAGCACCGAAAGCGCCATCTGGGCCTGCATGGCACCCAGCGTCGCCACGGCAGGGCCCATCACCCCGGCGGTGGCACAGGTGGCGGCGCGGGGCGGCGGGTCGGGGAAGACGGCGCGCAGGCCGGGTGCCGGGCCACAGAAACCGCCGACATAGCCCTGTCGCCCCAGAACCGAGGCGCTGACGAGCGGTTTGCCCGCCGCGCGGCACAGGTCCGACAGCGCGTAGCTTGTGGCGAAATTATCGGCCGCGTCCAGCACGAGATCGGCCGCCGCAAGCGCCCCGGGCGCGGTTTCCGGGTCCAGCCGGGCCAGGACGGGCCGCGCCTCACAATCGGGGTTCAGCGCTGCCAGATGCCGCACGGCGGCCTCGGCTTTCGGGGCGTCGATATCGGTCATACGGTACAGGGTCTGGCGGTGGAGATTGTGTTCCTCCACCCGATCGGGATCGCAGATCACCAGATGCCCGACGCCCGCACCCGCCAGCAGTGGCAGGAGGGCGGACCCCAGTCCGCCCGCCCCGGCGACCAGAACCCGTGCCTGCGCCAGCCGCGCCTGCCCCCCGGCGCCCACCTCGGGCAGGCAGCTTTGCCGGATGTAGCGGTTCATTGCCGATACCTTTCGGTCGCCGCGATCCAGTCGCGGCAGCGTGCCTCGGGGTCGTTGGCCTGGGCGATGTCAGTCACCACGGCGGCACTGGCGGCGCCTGCGGCGAACAGGCCGGGCAGGCGTTCGGGCACCAGCCCGCCGATTCCGACCAGCGGCACATCGCCCGCCCGCCGCGCCCATTCCGCCACACGGTCCAGCCCCTGCGGCCCCCATTTCATTTTCTTCAGCAAGGTGGGCCAGACCGGACCCAGAGCCACATAGGCCGGTTCAGCGGCCAGGGCGCGGTCGAGTTCGGCGGGATCATGGGTCGAAAGGCCATAGCGCACCCCGGCGCGACGCAGGGCCGGAAAATCGGCACTGTCCATATCCTCTTGCCCCAGATGGACAAAATCACAGCCCAGCGACAGCGCGATCTGCCAGTGATCGTTGATCACAAGCTGGGTGCCATGGGCAGCACAGCAGGCTTTCGCGCGCAGGATCTGGGCGCGCAGATCCGGCTCCGGCCGGGCTTTCACGCGCAGTTGCACCAGCCGCACCCCCAGTGGCACCAGCCTCTCCAGCAGCCCGGCATCGCCCACGATCAGGTAAAAGGGGTCGGGCCGTATCATGCCAGCACCGCCTGACCGAAAACCGGAGTGGAGGCGACCGCCATGTCGCGCCGGGGCATCAGCCCGGCCCTGTAGGCCAGCCGTCCGGCGCTGACCGCCTGCCCGAAAGCGCGGGCCATTTCCACCGGGTCCAGCGCGCGGGCGACGGCGGTGTTCAGAAGCACCGCGTCAAAACCCATCTCCATCGCCGCCATGGCCTGCGAAGGCGCGCCGATCCCCGCATCAATCACCAGCGGCACTTCGGGGAAATGCGCCCGCATCGTGCGCAGCGCCTCGACATGCCGCAGCCCCTGGCCCGAGCCGATGGGTGCCCCCCAGGGCATCAGCACGCGGCATCCGGCCTCCAGCAGACGTTCGCCCACGATCAGATCCTCGGTCGTGTAGGGAAAGACCCTGAAGCCCTCGGCGCAAAGCACCCGCGCCGCCTCGACCAGCGCGAAGGGATCGGGTTGCAGCGTATCGGCATGGCCGATGACCTCCAGCTTGATCCAGTCGGTGCCGAACAGTTCGCGCGCCATATGGGCGGTGGTGATCGCTTCGCGTGCGGTGTGGCACCCGGCGGTATTGGGCAGGATGCGACAGCCGCTGTCGCGCAGGATCTGGCGGAAGGCGCCGCCGCCTTGCCCCTCGCGCCGCAGCGAGACGGTGATGACCCCGGCCCCCGATGCTGCGATGGCGTCGCGCAGGATGGCGGGCGAGGGGTATTGCGCGGTGCCCAGCATCAGGCGGCCGGGCAGGTCGATGCCATAGAACATGACTCAGCCCCCCTGCATCGGGGCCAGAACCTCGATCCTGGCGCCGGGGTGAAGGCTGGTTGCCGCCCGCGCCGGTCGGGGGACGAACTGCCCGTCCAGCGCGGTGGCAACCGAGGCGGCGTCAAAGCCCTGCTCAGTGATCAGGGCGGCAAGGGTGGTGGCGCGGGTGACGACGGGGGTTCCGTTAAGGTCAATCTGCATGGGCGGGTTCCGTGGTCAGCAGGCGGGCCAGATCCATCGCCAGCGCGGGAGCCATGAGGAAACCATGACGATACATGCCGTTGATGTGGATGTGCCCGCCGCTTTGGTGGATGGCGGGAATATTGTCGGGGAAGGCGGGGCGCAGCCCGGTGCCGGTGGCAAGGATCTGCGCCTCGGCAAAGCCGGGGTGGACGGTCCAGGCGGCGGACAGCAGCTCCATCACTGCACGGGCGGTGATCGGGCCGGGGTCGGCGCTTTCCACCATGGTGGCGCCGATCATGTAGCGGTCCTGTCCGCGCGGCACGATGTAGCAGGGAAAGCGCGGATGCAGCAGCCGCACGGTGCGCGACAGTGCGGCACCGGGGGCGCTGACCTCCAGCATTTCACCTCGCACTGCGCGCAGGCCTTGCAGGGTGGCAGACATGCCGCGGCAATCAACGATGCGGCCACGGGGCGGCCCGCCCCGGAAGGCAACGCCCCGCGCGTTCAGGCCCTCGGTCAGAGAGGCCAGCGCGACGACAGGGTCCAGATGCGCTTCCTCTGCGTAAAACAGACTGCGCGTGAAGCGGCCCGTCAGATCAGGTTCCAGCGCGCCGGGATCGGCCGGTTGGTGGCCGGTGGTCGCGCGGGCGAAGCGGTCAAGCTCTGCCCCGTCGCGCGGTGCAGCCAGCACCAGCGTGCCACGCCGGACCACGCCGGGCACATGCCCCGCCCACCAGTCCACCGCCGCGCGACCGCGTGTGACCACGGTTTCCGGCGCGCTTTCACCTTCGCAGAACGGGGCGAGCATCCCGCCCGCCAGCCGCGACACCGGCGGCGGAGCGCCGGGCGGGGTGATGACCTCGACCGCCAGCCCCGCCTCGCTCAAGGCGGTGGCGGCACAAAGCCCCGCCACCCCCGCACCAAGGACCGAAATCATTCCGCAGGCTCCGCCGGGATGTAAAGCTGCCCCGCCTCGCGGAACTTCTCGGCCATCGCGGCCATGCCCTGCTGTTTTTCGGCCTCGGCGCGGATGTCGTGCGAAATCCGCATCGAACAGAACTTCGGGCCGCACATCGAACAGAAATGCGCGACCTTGTGCGCTTCGGCGGGCATGGTTTCATCATGCATCTCGCGCGCGGTATCGGGGTCGAGCCCAAGATTGAACTGATCCTGCCAGCGGAACTCGAACCGCGCCCGGCTCAGTGCATCGTCGCGCCGTTGCGCCCCCGGATGGCCTTTGGCCAGATCGGCGGCATGGGCGGCCAGCTTGTAGGTGATGACCCCGGTTTTCACATCATCGCGGTCGGGCAGGCCAAGGTGTTCCTTCGGCGTGACGTAACACAGCATCGCCGTGCCGAACCAGCCGATCATCGCCGCGCCGATGGCGCTGGTGATATGGTCGTAGCCCGGCGCAATATCGGTGGTCAGCGGCCCGAGCGTGTAGAACGGCGCCTCGTGGCAATGTTTCAGCTGCTCGTCCATATTGGCCTTGATCTTGTGCATCGGCACATGGCCGGGGCCTTCGATCATCACCTGACAGTCCTTTGCCCAGGCGATTTTGGTCAATTCGCCCAATGTCCGCAGCTCTGCAAACTGGGCCTCGTCATTGGCATCGGCGATGGAGCCGGGGCGCAGCCCGTCGCCCAGGCTGAATGACACGTCATAGCGGCGGCAGATATCGCAGATTTCCTCGAAATGCTCGTAGAGGAAGCTTTCGCGGTGGTGATGCAGGCACCATTTCGCCATGATCGACCCGCCACGCGAAACGATCCCGGTGACCCGTTTCGCCGTCATCGGGATCATGTGCAGCCGCACGCCTGCGTGGATGGTGAAATAATCCACGCCCTGTTCCGCTTGTTCGATCAGCGTGTCGCGGAAGACCTCCCACGTCAGATCTTCGGCCACGCCGCCCACCTTCTCCAGCGCCTGATACAGCGGGACCGTGCCGATCGGCACCGGGGCGTTGCGGATGATCCAGTCGCGGATATTGTGGATATTGCGGCCCGTGGAGAGGTCCATCACCGTGTCGGCGCCCCAGCGGATCGCCCAGACCATTTTTTCCACCTCCTCCTCCATCGAGGAGGTGACGGCGGAATTGCCGATATTGGCGTTGATCTTCACCCTGAAGTTGCGGCCAATGATCATCGGCTCCAACTCGCGGTGATTGATATTGGCAGGGATGATGGCGCGGCCCGCAGCGATTTCGGCGCGCACGAATTCGGGCGTCACCAGATCGGGCAGCGTGGCGCCGAAGCTTTCGCCGTCGCGCGTGGCGGCGGCGCTGCGCCCCTCGTTCTCGCGCAGGGCGACGAATTCCATCTCGGGCGTGATGATGCCCGCGCGGGCATAGGCAAGCTGCGTGACCGCCCGGTCGCCCGTGGCGCGCAGGGGCGCACGCTGCACGGGGAAGGCGGGCGTCAGCCGCGCGCCGGTGGCAAAGCCGTTGTCGGCTTCCGTCACCGCGCGGCCCGTGTAGCTTTCCACATCGCCACGCGCCTGCAACCAGCCACCGCGCACATCGGGCAGGCCCTGCGCAATGTCGATCTGCGCCGCCGGATCGGTATAGGGGCCGGAGCTGTCATAGACGGTCAGCGGTGCCTCGTTGGAAATGCCGATCTCGCGCAGCGGCACGCGGATGTCATGCGTCGCGCCGGTGACATAGACCTTGCGCGAGGCGGGCAGGGCGCCGGTGGTGATGGCGGGGATCGTGTCTTTCATTGTGGTCTCCTCTTGCGATGAGACCCAAGTGAAACAGTCGGCAGAAAGGGACCACATGGCCCCGGCTGCGCCGAATGGGCCATAGCGGCCCGAAAGGACCGCCCCCGGATGTGCGAGGAATGCGGAAATACCCTTCGGTCTTCCTACGCCAGTGTCAACTGGGTCAGGTTCAAAGGGTCGCGTCACCGGGGCCCGAGCGGATCGGAACCCCTGTCAGCCTCTCAGTCCCCTTGGCGGGACTCCCCTGACGTCCGGGCATCATCGGGGCCTCGGGCGGCGCTGTCAACTGCGAAACGCCGGGGTGTCTTTTTCGTCTGCCGCCGCCTTGCCGCTGGCCGAATGCGGTGCAGCGGGTATAAGGAAACCACGATGGATGATCCGACCGAAGACCTGACCGAACAACTGGAACGCGCGCGGGTCGCGTGGTTCTATTTCATGGGCGGGCTGACCCAGCAGGAAATCGCTGCCCGCATGAACATGACGCGGCTGCGCGTCAACAAGATCATCGGGCAGGTGCGCGAGGATGGTGCGGTGCGCATCGACGTGACGCTGCCGCTGACCGACTGCATCGCGCTGGCCGAGGCGGTGACCGCGCGTTACGGGCTGGCCGAGGCGGTGGTGGTGCCCGATGTGCCGGATTATCTGGAACAGAAGCGGGTGATCGGCGAGGCGGCGGGGGCCATGGCCGGGGCGCTGGTGGAAGGGCGTGATCTGGGAATCGGTGTTGCCACCGGGCGCACGCTCAGTTTCGCGGTGCGCCGGCTGCATGCAAGGCCACATCCCGACAGCTGGGTTGTCGGGCTGACCGGCGGGGTCACGCGGTCTTCGGGCACCAATACATTCGAGGTCGCCACCAGTTTCGCCCGCAGTCTGGGGGTGGAATGCCATTACCTGACCGCGCCGCTGTACTGCGCCTCGCCGGAAAGTCGCGAGACGCTGTTGCTGATCGACGAGCTGACCGATGTTCTGGCCCGCACCGAAATTGCGGATCTGGGTATCACCTCCTGCGGGTCGCTGGCCGAGGATGCGACGCTGACGCAGATCCGCGTGGTGAAGGATCATCTGGACGACGTGCTGAAACGTGGTGCTGTGGGCGAGTTTCTGGGCTGTTTTCTGGATGCGCAGGGCCGGCCGGTCGATCATTTCCTGAATGAATCAATCATCGCGCTCAGCCCCGACAAGCTGAAGCTGAAGCCGATGTCCATGCTGGTGTCAGGCGGGATCGAGAAGGTTCAGATCATCCGCGCCATCCTGCGCGGCGGCTATGTGAACCGTCTGGTCACGAATGAAGCCGTGGCCCGCGCGCTCATGGCGGGGCCACGGTAAGGGCTCAGGCGGTGGCCTGCGCCTCGGCCATGGCGGCGGCCATGGCGCGCAGGATCACGAAAGTCGAGGCGGCGCCGGGATCGATATGGCCCTTAGAGCGCGCGCCCAGCTTGGCGGAACGCC
>NZ_LJSC01000029.1:46929-62693 GCF_001303875.1 Gemmobacter sp. LW-1
GACCGGCGGTGGCCTTCATGCCCGCCTCGGCGCCATCGCGGGCGGCCTCGATCACTGCAAGTTCGGCACCCGTGGCCAAGGCCTCCTGCGCGCGGGCCACGGCGGGCACCCAGGCGTCGATCATGGTCTTGTCGCCCGGTTCGGCCCGGCCCCGGTCGCGCACGCCTTGCAGCGCGGCGGCAAGCCAGGCCGCCAGCGCGCCCGCGTCAAGGTTCTGCCGGTCGCTGACCGCCGCGCCTGCCCGCAGGAACGCGGTGGCGTAAAGCGGGCCGGAGGAGGCGCCCACCGCATCCAGAAACGCCTTGGCCATGCGCTTGCAACTGCCTTCGATGGTTTCGTCGCCAGGGGCGTTTTCCAGCGCGCCCTGCACGGCCTTCCAGCCGATTTCCATGGTGACACCATGGTCGCCGTCTCCGATCACCCCGTCCAGTTCCGACAGCCAGTCGCGGGCGGCGATGATATCGTTCCCCGCGCGCTGCATCATGGCGCGGAACAGCAGGGGCGTGATCGCGCCATCGCGGATCAGCGCGACCGTCGGGGCGCTGCGGGCGGCAGGTTCGGCCCCCGTAACGGTCTTGCGGACCGACCGCGCCGTGCTGGCGGCGGTGCCCTCGATGGCGCCGACCGTCAGCGCCGGGGTGCGGCAAGGGTGGTCCAGCAGTGCGGCAAGTTCATCATCGAGCCGCATCAGGGTAATCGAGGCACCCGCCATCTCCAGCGAGGTCGCATATTCCCCGACCCAGGAGCGGTAGATCGTGATGCCACGCGCATCCAGCACCTGCCTGAGTCGGGCAAAGAGGATGTAAAGCTCGACCAGTGAGGTCGAACCCAGCCCGTTCACCAGCACTGCCACCCGGTCGCCCCGCGCTGGCGCCATCTCGGACAGGATCGCCTCCAACAGCGTATCGGTCACCTGATCGGCCGGGGCCAGCTTGTCGCGGCGGATGCCCGGCTCGCCATGCAGACCCATGCCGATTTCCATTTCGTCATCGCCGATCTCGAAATTCGGCTTGCCGGTCTGCGGCAGTGAACAGGCCCCCAGTGCCACGCCCATCGACAGGGTGGCGTCATTGGCCTTGCGCGCCAGCGCCTCGACCCGCGCCAGCGGCTCGCCCAGATCGGCGGCAGCCCCGGCCACCTTGAAGACAAAGAAATCGCCCGCGATGCCCCGCCGTTCCCCGCGCCGTTCAACCGGGGCCGAGGCCACGTCATCGGCCACCTGCACCTGCCGGACCGGGGTGCCTGCGGCAGCAAGTTCTTCCGCCGCCATGGTGAAGTTCATCACATCGCCGGTGTAATTGCCGTAAAGCAGCAGCACACCCGCCCCGCCATCGGCGGCACGCGCCGCATCGAGGATCTGTTCGGGCGAGGGCGAGGCAAAGATATTGCCCACCGCCGCCGCATCGGCGAGCCCGCGCCCGACATAGCCTGCGAAGGCCGGTTCATGCCCCGAGCCGCCGCCGACCACCACGCCGACCTTGCCGTCGCGCGGCCCGTCCACCGCGACCACGGCGCGGCTGGTGGGGCCTTCGACCGTCAGCATGTCGGGATGGGCGGCGACCATGCCCGCGATCAGCTGGGGGATGATGTCTTCCGGCGCGTTAATGAGTTTCTTGGTCTTAGTCATGGGAATATCCACTTCGTCAGGTCAGGCGCCGTCGCGGCGAAGATAGCGGCGCGACAGGGCGTCGAACGAGATCGCCAGAACCACGATCACGCCGGATACCACGCCCTGCCAATAGGGCGACACGCCAAAAAGCACGATGATGTTTTCGATGATGGCGATGATCCCCGCCCCGAAGATCGCCCCCAGCGGCGAGCCTACCCCGCCGGTGGTGGCAACCCCGCCGATCACGGCGGCGGCGATGGGGGCCAGCACCCAGGTCTGCCCGATGGAGGGCTGCGCCGTGCCCAGCCGCGCCACCATCAGCAGCCCGGCCAGTGCCGACAACATCCCCGCCAGCGTGAAGACCAGCAGGCGTATGCGGTCCACCCGGATGCCCAGCATGCGGGCGGCAGCAGGGTTGTTGCCGATGGCATACATATACCGGCCCATCGGCGTCTTCAGCGACAGAAACAGCGCGATGGCCAGCACCGCCAGCATGATCAGGAAGGGCACGGGCACGCCAAGAAGATCGCCCCGGCCAAGGAACTGGATCTCTGCCGGAATGCCGGTGATCGCGACGCCCTTGGTCAGCACGAGGATGGCGCCGCCATAGATGCCCGCCGTGCCAATGGTCAGCACCAGCGAATGCAACCCCAGCACGGTGACCAGCAGGCCGTTCAGGAAACCCAGCGCAAGGCCAAGGCACAGGGCGAGGATCAGCGCCATGGGCGCGGGCAATCCCGCCTGCACCATCAGCATGCCGGATACCACGCCGCACAGGCCGCCAATGGTGCCCAGCGACAGGTCAAGCTCACCCAGGATCATCAGCGAAGATTGCGCGATGGTGACCAGCCCCACGAAGGCAAGGCCCCGCGCGATGACCGACATGTTGTAACCGGACAGGAAATATGGGGAAATCACCGCCGAGATGGCGAAGATCGCCACAAGCGCCACGAAAACCCCGGCCAGCGGGTTGCGCATCAGGAGTGTCAGCGCCGGGGGGCGGCGCGTCTGTGCGGAGTGTTCAGTCGACATGAGAAGCCTCTGCGTCTTCGGGGGCGGACCCGCCAGCCCCCGTGCCGGTGGCGAAGATCGCCCCGACGAGTGTTTCGGTCTCGGTGCTGGCGGCATCGAAGCTGCCGGTCAGGCGGCCGCCATGCATGGTGATGATGCGGCTGGCACAGCGGCGCAGCTCGGTCATTTCCGATGAGATGAGGATGATCCCCACGCCCTCCTCGGCCAGCCGCTTCATGATGCGGTAGATTTCGGCCTTGGTGCGGATGTCGATGCCCTTGGTCGGTTCATCGAAGATCAGGATGTGCGGCGTCGTGGCCATGGCGCGGCCGATGATGGCCTTCTGCTGATTGCCGCCCGACAGGGTGGCGATGCGCTGTCCGGGGCCGGAGGCGCGGATGCCGTAATCACCGATCACGCGGGCGACGATACCGCGTTCCTTGCCGCTGTCGATGCCGGTGGCGCCGGTGGTCAGCGACAGGACCGAAAGGCCGATGTTCTCGCGCAGCGACAGCAGCGGGAAGATGCCATGCGCCTTGCGCTCTTCCGACAGATACAGCATCCCGCCCGCGACCGAGGCGGCGGTGTCATTGAGCCGCCAGTCGCGGCCTTCCACCCGGACACGGCCGCCGCTGGCCTTGCGGTAGCCGAAGATCGTCTGCATCAGTTCGGATCTTCCGGCGCCGACAAGGCCCGCGAAACCCAGGATCTCGCCCCGTTTCAGCGTGAAGCTGACATCGCGGAACAGTGGGCCGGACAGGTTGTCGACCTGCATGATTGTATCGGTGACCGGGCCATCGGGGCGGAAATGTTCGTCGATCGCTACCTCGCGGCCCGACATGGCGCGGATCAGCGCCGCTTCGTCAATTTCGTCTACCCGGCCTGCATCGACCTTCCGGCCATTGCGCAGCACCGTATAATCCTGCCCGATCCCGAACACTTCCTCCATCTTGTGCGAGATGAAGATGATCGCATGATCGCGGTCCAGAAAGCCGCGGATCACCCTGAACACCCGCTCCACCTCGCGCGCGGTCAGGGCCGAAGTCGGCTCGTCGAGGATCAGCACCTTCATGTCACGGTTGGTCGAGGCGCGGGCGATCTGCAACAATTGCTGATCGGGGACCGAGATATGGCGCACCATATCGGATGGTTTCGCCTCGATCCCGAACCGATCCAGATACTCCTGCGCTTCCGCCTCCATCCGGCGGCGGTTCACCAGCCCGCCATGGCCGGTGCGGTCAAACGGCATGAACAGGTTTTCTGCCACGCTGACATCGGGGAACAGCGACAGTTCCTGCGGCACATAGGCGATCTTGCGGAACAGGTCGGGGTGATCCAGCGGGTTTTGCCCGTCGATGGCGATGCTGCCGCGTGTGGCGCGATCCGCCCCGGTCAGGATCTTCACAAGCGTTGATTTTCCGGCGCCATTCTCGCCCGCAAGAATATGCGTGCGGCCCAGTTCAACTGACAGGTCGACACCGTCAAGCGCGGTCACGCCCGGAAAATCACGGCCGAGGCCGCGTGCTTCGAGATAGGCCATGTCTCCTCCCACGGCTGGTGTGCGGCCGGCGGGTTGCCGGCCGCGCGTGGCTCAGTTGCCCAGATTGTCCTTGGTGAGGAAGGCGTTCCCGGTATCCAGATAGCCCGGAACCGGCGCGCCGGTCGCCTGTGCCCAGAGCAGCATGACCGACCAGTAGCCTTGCAGTTCCGGCTGCGAGGCCGAGGAACTGTCGGCGACGCCCGAACGGATCATGTCGAGCATCTCGGGCAGGTTATCCAGACCGACCAGCGTGACCTGACCCTGCTTCCCGGCCTCGACAATGGCCTGACCGATGCCGATGGGACCGGCGGCATCCGAGGCGACCCAGCCCTTGAGATTGGGGTTGGCCTGCATGATGGCAGCGGCCTGCTGTTGCGCCGTCTCGATGCTGTCATTGTCGATGCCTTCAGCCACGACCTTGATGCCCGGATGTTCGGCAAAGACCTCGCGGTGGCATTCGGCACGGATCGAGTGGTTCGGCGCGGTCGGCACGCCCATCATGATGGCGACCTCGCCTTCGCCGCCCAGCACCTCGACCAGACGGCGCGCGGCGATCTTGGCCTGTTCGCAGAAATCAGAGCCGATATAGGGGATCTGCATCCCCTCGGGCGGCACCGAGTCGAAGATCACCAGTGGGATGTCCTGCCCCTGCGCGGCTTCCAGCGAGCCGCGGTTGCCTGCCGGGTCCAGCAGGTCAATGGCGATGCCGTCGGGACGGGTGGAGATGGCGCTTTCCACGATCTGCACCTGTTGCACGACATCGGCGGTCTGCGGTGCGGAATAGACGATCTCGACGTCAGCGCCGGTCTGCGCCTTCAGGGCGGCGGCGGCCATCTGCGCACCGTCGTTCACCTTGTCGAACCAGGGGTGAACCACCTTCGGGACGATCAGGAAACGGTAGCTGTCTTTCTTGGTGGTGCCCGCAGCATCCTGCGCGGCGGCGGCAATCGGCATGGCAAGGGCCACACCGGCCAGCATGGCGGCCAGTTTCTTCATGGTATTCCTCCCAGATTGTAAGCCCGGCGTCGGGCAATCCTGCTGTCGGCGCGCGGTTCCTCCCTGACGCCTCAAGACTTAATACATATGTATTTTTAAAATTACAAGTATATCCGGCGTGCGATTGCATCTGTCGGCGCCCTGCGGCAGGCGCATGCGAAAAGGCCCCGCACGACCGTCAGGTCGCCGGGGCCGGAAGTGCCGCGCGCATCAGTCAGGGCAGGGGCCGGTTCACGGGATCGGGCAGCCTGCGATCAGACGCCGACATCGGGGCCCGCACAGGCCAGCGGGGTCTTGCTTTGCTCGACCTCGGTCAGTTCCGTGCCGTCGGGATCACCGGCAAAGCGGGCTTTCAGCCTGCCGCCCTCCTGCCAGAAGGCCCAGCACTGAGGATCGGACTCGCTTTCATAGACAAAGCAGATCTGGCTGTCGGCCTCGTACCAGTGGCCCTCCTGGCATTCCTGCGCGGTAAAGGCCCAGCGGACACGGCGGTTCGGCAGATATTGCTCGGTCCCGAAGATCGTGCCGCCCTGCGCATAGGTCAGTGTCTTGCCGGTGGCATAGGCCTCGAATTCTGCCGCCGTGATTGGCGTTTGCGCGGCGGCAGCAAGCGGCGACAGAAGCAGGGCCAGCGCAAGCACAGGGGCGGGGCGGGAGGGCAGCAGCATGGGGGACTCCGGGTTGCGGATTTGGGGCAGGGTGACAGAGCGGCGCGTCAGGCGCCAGTCACGCCCGCTTGATCGTCATGCGTTGGCGCTGCCTGCCAGTGCGCCAGACGGGGCTTCATCATCCGCCGCCAGCGGCGCGGCATCAGCGCGATGGCCCCGCAAACCGGCAGCGAATACGGAAGCCACGGTGCTTCGTCCGGCTCGGGCAGTCGCAGCGCGGGATAGGGACGCGCGGGATGGGCATGATGATCGGAATGGCGCGGTGCGTTCAGCATGACGCCCGACGAAAACCAGTGCGGGGCATTCCAGCTATGGCGTGGCCCCACCGGCTCCGGCCGGCCATCGGGCAGCAGGCGGCGGCGCAGACCGTAATGCTGGACATAATCCGACAGCATCAGTTGCGCGGTGGCGTAACCTGCAAGCAGCAGCCAGACCAAAAGCCCGGCCCAGCCCGCCAGAACGGCGCCCAGCCCGAGGCAGGCAAGACCGCCCGCGACATAGATCACATAGGGGTTGAGCCCACCCGTCTGTTTCCACCGCGCGGTTTCGGCGCGCAGACCGGCGCGGAAGCTGCCGAAATAGGCGCGTGGCAGGAATTGGTAGAAACTCTCGTCGTCGCGGGCCGAGTTCGGATCTTCCGGTGTCGCGACATGCCGGTGATGCACCAGCCGGTGTGCCGAGGTGTGATGCCCATTCAGCAGGGTGACATAAACTGCCATTCCCAGCCGGAACAGCCGCCGGTCGCCGCGATGGATCAGTTCGTGCGCGGCGGGGTTCGAGACCTGACCGAACAACTGGCCGAACCCCAGAAACAGTGCAATCCTTGCCCAGAGCGGCAATCCGCTGTCGCCCGCAATCGCCCAGACCGCCAGCGGAAAGGCCAGAAGATGCGCGGTACCGATCAGGGCCAGCAGGCGATCGGCGGCGGGAAACTCCGCTCCTTCCGGCGCATCCGGGGCGACCCAGGGGGTCAGCCGGTCCAGAAGTGCGGTCAGCCCCGCCATATAGCCCAGCCCCAGCCAGACCCAACCGCCTCCGGCCCAGACCCCGAGGCCCAGCAGAAGGAAGGGGGTGGTCGCGGCAGTGGCGAACAGCGCCATGCGCGGCAGCGGAAGGAAACGGGGGGGCACCTGCATCATGGCGCCACCTTAGCACGCGGCCGGGCCGGGCAAAGCCCCCGCACTGCGACCGGCTGCCGCGTGGTTCAGGCGAAGACCGATCCCAGTGCCCAGAGGCCGAAGCCGATCAGCACCGCCCCGGAAAGCTGCGCGACCCAGAGGGCAAAGCCCGGCGGCAGACGGTGGCGTGCCAGAGCGACGCCGCCACTCAGTACCACCCACCACAACATCGACCCTGCAAAGACCCCCGCAACGACGGGAAAGCTGCCACCCTTGCCCGAGGCCAGCCCCAGCCCCGCAAAGAGTGCGGCAAAGGACAAGATGGTCATGGGATTCGTCACGGTCAGCAGGAATGTGGCGATGGTGGTGCCCAGAAGGTCACGGGCCGAGACGCGGGCCGCTGCGCGAGGTGGTCCGGGGCGCAGGCTTCGCCAGCCCAGCCACAGCATGAAGATCCCGCCAACCAGCCGCAACGGCAGGTCGATCCGCGCCAGCAAATCGGAAAAGGCCGCAAAGCCAAGCGCCGCCAGTGTCGCATAGGCCGCATCGGCGAGGCCGGTGCCCAGCCCGCCCGCGACCCCGGCCCAGAAGCCGCGCTCCAGCACCCGGTTGATGCACAGCGCCCCGATGGGGCCAAGTGGCGCGGCAATCGCAAGACCCAGCACAAGGCTTTTGAGGAAAAGCGCGACTTCCATCACACACCCGGTGCCGGAACATGCGGCCCGCCGACGGCAGAGGACAGTACAATCACCGTCTCGCTGCGCCCCAGAAACCGGCCCGCCTTCAGCTCGGCCAGAACGCTCTCGATCTCGGTCACCGCCCCGACCCGCAGCTTGACGAGATAGGACCAGGCGCCCGTTACATGATGGCATTCCAGAACGCGCCGATGGCTGGCGGCGAAACGGCGAAAGGCCGCTTCGTCGGCATCTTCGCGCAGGGCGAGCCACAGATAGACCAGCATCGGCAACCCCAGCGCGGCGGGGTCGGTGTCGACGGTGAAGCGGCGGATCGCGCCCGAGGCGGTGAGCCTGCGGATGCGTTCATTCACGCTGGACGGCGCCAGCCCCACCACGGCGCCGATATCGGCAAGCGCGCGGCGGGAATCCTCTGCCAGAAGTTCGATGATCTTGCGGTCTGTCTCGTCCATGTCCGGATGATGTTCTGCTTGGTTGTGAATTTTTCGAAATATGTGCGGACACCCATGTGGAGTCAATGCAAATTTTGGCAGATAAGTTGGTTCGCCGCATAATATGCGGCGAAATAGCGTATTAACCGAATGCGACGTCGCCGCAACGTCATGCTTGGCGCCCTGCGGGACAAGCGCCACAATCGGGCGATGACATGGGTATTCCTGCTTTTCGCCGCAGCCTGCGCGCTGCTTTACGGCCTGCGCTGGGCCGCATCCCGAACGACTTCGGCGGCGCGCTCGACCGTCAAGACCGCCTCGGTGGCCTGTCTGGCGCTGGCCGGCCTGACCGGAGGCGCCCCCGCGCCGGTCGTGGTGGGGCTCGCGCTGGGCGCTGTGGGGGATTTCCTGCTGTCACGACAGGGCGAGGGCGCCTTTCTGGGCGGCATGGCCGCCTTCGCCGCCGGGCATCTGGCCTATGCGCTGGCTTTCGGGGCGGGGATGCCGGGCTGGCCGGTGCTGATCGCGCTCGGCTTGCTGGCCGCCTCGACCGAAGCGTGGCTGGCCCCGCACACGGGCGCGCTGCGCTGGCCGGTGCGCGGCTATGTGCTGGTGATCTGCGCCATGGCCACCCTGGCCGCTGCCCGGCCCGAACCGCTGCTGCGCCTTGGTGCCGCGCTGTTCGTGGCTTCCGACCTGATGCTGGCGCTGGAGATTTTCGTGATCAGCGCGCCAGCCCGTCGCCGCCTGTTGTCCTGTGCGCTGTGGCCCGCCTACTGGGGCGGTCAGGCGCTGATCCTTTGGGCGCTTCTGCCCTGAGGCGCCACGCCCCTTCCATCCGGCGCCTGAATTGACTAGGTGAAAAAGGCAACCAGCCCGGAGCGGCCATGTCCTTCTTCAAGAAACTCAAAGACCGGATGTTCCGGTCCTCCGACAAGATCGCGGGCAGCCTTGATGCGCTGGTGAGCGAGGATGAGGCCCCGGTGGCGGCGAAACCCGGCCTGCTGGACCGGCTGACCGGCCGCGAGCCGGAGGAGCCGCGCCGCGTCATGGATGACGCGATGCTGGAAAGCCTGGAGGAACTGCTGATCGAGGCCGATATGGGCGTCGATACAGCGACCCGCGTCGCGGCCAACATCGCCGAGGGGCGGATGGGCCGCAAGATCGGCGCGACGGAGCTGAAACGCGCCCTCGCCGCCGAAGTTGCACGCATCATGGAACCCGTCGCCCGTCCGCTGCCGGTCTATGCCAAACGCCCGCAGGTGGTGCTGGTGGTCGGCGTCAATGGCTCGGGCAAGACCACGACCATTGGCAAGCTCGCCTCGCAATTCAAGGCCGCCGGAAAATCGGTGGTTATCGCGGCGGGCGATACGTTCCGTGCCGCGGCGGTGGAACAGTTGCAGATCTGGGGCACCCGTGCCGGTGTTCCGGTGCTGACCGCGCCGGAAGGCTCTGACCCCGCGAGCCTTGCCTTCGACGCGCTGACCCGCGCGCAGGCTGATGGCGCCGACCTGCTGCTGATCGATACTGCGGGCCGCCTGCAAAACCGCGCCGACCTGATGGAGGAACTGGCCAAGATCGTCCGCGTCATCCGCAAGAAGGACGAGACCGCGCCGCACAACACGCTGCTGGTGCTGGACGCCACCACCGGCCAGAACGCGGTGATGCAGGTGGAGATCTTCCGCAAGATCGCCGATGTCTCGGGCCTCGTGATGACGAAACTGGACGGCACCGCCAAGGGCGGTGTGCTGGTCAGCCTCGCCGACAAGTTCGGCCTGCCGATCCATGCCATCGGGGTGGGCGAACAGATCGACGACCTTGCCCCGTTTGATCCCGAAGATTTCGCCCGCGCCCTCGTAGGCCTGCCCGAGTAACCCTCTTGCCTTCATCTGTTTGCAAATATCCTCGGGGGGCCGCCCCGCAAGGGGGCGGCGCGGGGGGCAGACGGCCCCCCGTCGCGGCTGACATCCCGCGCAGGCACCGGGCATGAGTGACTGGCTCCTCAGCCTTGAAGGCACCGAAGCCGGGCATGACCTCGCGCTGGCGCTGGCGCTGATGGCCGCTGTCCTGCATGCGCTGTTCGGCGCCTTGCAGAAGGGGCGGCACGATCCCTGGCTCGCCCGCGCTGCCATCGACGCCAGCTATGGCGTCATCGCGTTGCCCTTCGCGCTGTTTGTCGTGCCATGGCCCGAGCCGCATATGTGGCCGATCTTCGCGGGCGCCTTTGTCATCCATGCGGGCTACAAACTCTTGCAGGCAATGACCTATTCGCGTGGCGCCTATACCGTAGTCTATCCGGTGGTGCGCGGCACCGGGCCGCTGTTCACCGTTATCGGTGCCGGACTGGTCTTTGGCGAGCATTTCGCGCCGGGGCAGTGGCTGGGCGTGCTGATGCTGTCGGGCGGGATCTTCGGGCTGGCGCTGTGGAACCTGGCCCATGTCACAGCGCAGCGCGCGACGATGATCCCGGCGCTGTGGCTTGCCTTCGCCACAGGCGGCTTCGTTGCAGCCTATACCACTTACGATGCCTATGGCATCCGCGCCACCGCCGATCCGTTCACCTTCCTCGCGTGGTTCTTCCTGATCGACAGTTTCCTGATGCCGGTCCTGACCTTCCGTCGCTGGCGGGGGCTGACCCGGACCGAGGTGCTGCCTCTGCTGAAACGGGGTGTCATGGGCGCTATCGTCGCCTATTTCAGCTTCGGCGCCATCATGCTCGCCACACGGCTCGACAAGGTGGGCGAGGCGGCGGTGCTGCGCGAAACCTCGACCGTTTTCGCCGCCCTGATCGGCTGGTTGGTCCTGGGTGAAAAGGTGGGACGCATGCAATTCCTGCTCATGGCGGTGATCGCCGCCGGGGCCGTCATGGTGGAGTTTACCGGATGACCGAGATGCAAAACGGCAAGAAAGCCCCGGGCTGGCTGAAGCCCGTTCTGGAATACGGGCCTCTGCTGGTGTTCTTTGTCGCCTATATGCGGCTGAAGGATCAGACCTTCCTTATCGGCGGGGGCGAATATACCGGCTTTCTGGTGGTTACTGCCGCCTTCATCCCGCTGATGATCCTCACCACCGGGCTCTCCTGGTGGCTGACCGGCAAGCTGTCGAAGATGCAGATCGTGACGCTGGTTCTGGTGGTGGTGTTCGGTGGCCTGTCGGTCTGGTTGCAGGACGAACGTTTTTTCAAGATGAAGCCCACGATGATTTACCTGCTGTTCGCGGGCGCGCTGGGTCTGGGCCTCTTGCGCGGGCAAAGCTGGCTGGGCGCGGTGATGGGCGAGGCGCTGCCAATGCGCCCCGAGGGCTGGATGATCCTCACCAAGCGGGTGATGTGGTTCTTCCTTGCACTGGCGGTCGCGAACGAGGCGGTCTGGCGGCTCACCAGCACGGAACATTGGGTGCAGTTCAAGACCTTCGGCCTGCCGCTGGCGCTGTTCGCCTTTTTCATGACTCAGGCGCGGCTGTTCCAGACCTACGCTATTGAGGAGAAGGGCGAGGATTAATCCCGCCCGACATACCGATTCCGCCCACAGGAATCCGCCCCGGCCTGTGGAAAACTGGCCGGACTCAAACCCCCGAATCCGCCTAAGCCTTTGTCAACGGCCCGGAAAAACCGGGCGCGGCAGGCAGGGGGATTCGCTTATGCAGCTCATCATCGGCAACCGGCAGGTCAATCCGCTGCGCATGAAGGCGGTGGCGGGTGGCGTGGAGGCGGTGTTGCAGGGGGAGGCGATGCTGTCGCTGCTGGATGCGGCGTTCCATGGCGCGGGCACCATCGAGGTTTACGGCGGCACGCTGGATCGTCGCCCGCTGGAACTGGCGCGGATCGAGATGCGCGGCGCGGAAACCTGCGTGACGCTGCTCTGCCGCGGCCCGGCGCCGATGCTGGCCTGATCGCATCCGTTGCCATTTGGCAAATAGATGCTATATCTATGCCAGATGGAGGATGCGATGCAGCTTCAACCGATCACCACCACCCCGGCGCGCAGCGACTCGCCGGTCATTACCGAGGCCGAGGCCGGTGCGCTGGCCCGTGCCACGGTCAACCTGTTCCGGGCATGGGCCCTTTCGGATGCCGAGGCGCGGGTGCTGCTGGGCGGCATGGCGGCCCGCACCTGGGCGCGCTGGAAAGAGGGCGAGGCCGGGCGGATCGACCGTGATCTGCGGATGCGGATGGCGCATCTGATGGGTATTCATAAAGGTCTGCGTTACCTGTTCCGCGACCCCGCGCGCGGCTACGCCTGGCTGCGCAAGCCGAACGCGGCTTTCGACGGCCTGTCGGCGCTTGATCTCATGCTGCGCGGGGAATTGTCGGATCTGGCGCTGATGCGTGAATGGCTGGACGCCGAGCGCGGCGCATGGTGAGCGGCGCTGTCCTGCGTCGGGTGGACTGGCCGCAGACATGGCGCATCATCCGCTCGATCTATCCGCCGGTTGATCTGTTCGAGGACATTGCCGACCCCCGCGACTGGGAGGCGCTGGCGGCGGTGGAGGCCAAGACCAACCCGCGCATCCGCAATGAAATCGGTGATCTGGGCAAGGTGCCGCCCGCGCGCCGGGTCGCGGGGCCGGGGGCAAGCCTCGTCATGGCGCCCTTCGTGCATTGTTCCATCGCGCGGCCGGGGCGGTTCACCGATGGCAGCTATGGCATCTACTATGCCGGGGACCGTGAGGAAGTGGCGCTGGCCGAGACCATCCATCATCACAGCCGCTTCATGTCGGCCACAGCCGAGCCGGAGGGATGGACCGCTGATTTCCGCGCGCTGATCGGCAGGGTTGACCGTGATCTGCATGATATGGATGCGGTGCCGGGCGCGCGGCATGTTTCGGATTATGGCGCCTCGCAGCAGGCGGGGGCCAGCCTGCGCGCGGCCGGCAGTGACGGGCTGGTCTGGACCAGTGTGCGCCACCCCGAGGGCGCCTGCATCGGGCTGTTCTGGCCCGATTTGGTGCCGATCCCGGTGCAGGGGTCGCATTACCGTTATCACTGGAACGGCGCGCGGGTGGATTACGTTCACCGGCTTGACGGCGACACCGTTCTGGCGGTCTCCGACCCCGCATAGCCCCTTCCGCCCGCCCGCGCCTTGCGCCAGAAAGGGGCCCGAACACAGGGGGGCGCCATGACGGAACGAAGCAAGGGCATTCTGGCCATGGTGATGGCCTGCCTGCTGTGGGGCACGGCACCGCTTTACTACAAGCTGCTGGTGCAGGTGCCGCCGCTTGAGGTGCTGGCCCATCGCACCCTCTGGTCGGCGGTGATCTTCCTCGTGGTGCTGGCCGTGACCGGGCGCATGGGCGCACTGCGCCCATTGCTGCGGGGCAGGCGGCTGGCGGCGATCACGCTGGCGGCGGGGCTGATCTCGTTCAACTGGTTCCTGTTCATCTTCTCGGTGCAGGCGGGCCATGTGATCGAGGCGGCACTGGGCTATTATATCTTCCCCTTGGTTTCGGTCGCTCTGGGCGTGCTGGCCTTTGGCGAACGGCTGACGCGCGGGCAGGGCGTGGCAGTGGCGCTGGCCGGGGGGGCCGTGGTGGTGCTGACCTGGGGACTTGGCGTCGCGCCCTGGATCGCGCTGGCCATCGCCTGTAGCTTCGGGCTTTACGGCTTGCTGAAGAAGCGGCTGGCCGCGCCGCCGGTGCCTTCGGTCACGGCAGAGGTTCTGGTGCTGGTGCCGCTGTCGCTGATCTGGCTGGGGCTAATCGCCACCGGAAACGGGCCGGAGGCAGGGCGTGGCCATTTCTTCGACACAACCGGAACGGCGGGGCTTCTGGTGCTTTCTGGCGCGCTGACCGCCAGTCCTCTGATGCTGTTCACCTATGCGACGGCACGGGTGCGGCTGGCGACGGTGGGGCTGATCCAGTATATCAACCCCACGCTGCAATTCCTGACCGCGACGCTGATCTTCGCCGAACCTTTCGGCCGCTGGCATGCCATCGCCTTCGGGCTGATCTGGGCGGGCCTTGCGCTTTATACGCTGGAGGGGTTCCGTCAGGACAGGGCGGCGCGCAGGGCGGCGGTCAGCCCGGGCACATCGGCCTCCGTGGTGAAGTGAGCGCGCAGGCCGGGGTCGGCGAAACCTTCGGCAATGGTGTGATCGACAAGCGCCACCAGCGGCTGCCAGTAGCCCGCCACATCCAGCAGGAAGATCGGTTTGCGGTGCAACCCGATCTGCGCCCAGGTCAGCACCTCGAAAAACTCGTCCAGCGAGCCGGCACCGCCCGGCAGCACCACGATGGCGTCGGAGTTCATGAACATGACCTTCTTACGCTCATGCATGTTCTCGGTAATCACCAGCTGTGTCAGGTCGCGCTTGCCGACTTCGCGTTTCATCAGATGGGTCGGGATCACACCCAGTGTCATGGCGCCCGCCGCCTGTGCGGCGCGCGCGACCTCGCCCATCAGGCCCACATCCCCCGCACCATAGACAAGCCGCCAGCCCTCGGCCGCCAGCATCGCGCCGGTGGCACGCGCAGCCTCGGCATGGGCCGGGTTCCGGCCGGGGCGCGAGCCGCAAAAGACACAGACGGAAGGGGTGCTGGGCATCGCGGACCTCGGAAAACTGTTGCCTTTTGACCGTGTATCGGGGTTCCTGAGCGAAAGGAAGCGGCGCCGGAACAACCTGCGCCGGGAAGGGGATAAGGGATGTCCGACAAGCAAGGGCTGAACCCGGCCATGGTGGCCGGGCTGGCCGCGGGGGCGGTCGCCGTAGGGGCGATCCTGTGGTATGCGCAGCGCCCGGCGGCGCCGGTGGCGCCGGCGGCATTGGTCAGCGAAGCACCCGCTGCGGCACCACAGGCTGCACCTGCGGAAAGCGCCGCCCCGGCCACACCGGAGGCGGCGCCTGGGGCGGCGGCTGCTCCTGCTGAGGCCGCGCCGGTGGCGGTGGTTGAACCGCCTGCTTTCGATACGTTGCGCATCACGCCTGAAGGCGCGGCAGTGGTTGCAGGGCGGGCCGAGCCGGGAGCCTCGGTCGCCATTCTGGTGGACGGGGCCGAAGTGGCGCGGGCCGATGCCGATGCCACCGGCAATTTCGTGGCGCTGTTCGACTTGCCGCCTTCGGCCGATCCGCGTCTGATGACGTTGCTGGCGCATGGGGCGGCGGGAGAACTGCCGTCGCAGCAATCGGTGGCGGTTGCGCCGGTCGCGGCACCCGAGGCCGTGGCGGCTGCCACTCCGGCAGAGCCGGAAAGTGCCGCACCCGCTGCAACCCCGACTGAAGCTCCGGTCGTGGCCAGCGAGGCAACTGCAACCGCCGTGGCGCCGACGGCGATTCTGGTGGATGACAGCGGGGCGCAGGTCTTGCAGGGGGCGGGCGCCGGATCAGGCGTCACCATTGCGGCCATTACCTATACGCCGGATGGCGCGGTGCAGCTTGCAGGCTCCGGCACGCCGGGGGCGCTGGTGCGGCTTTACCTCGACAATGCGCTGGCCGGTGAGGCCCCGGTTGGCGCGACCGGCGGCTGGGTGACAAAGTTGCAGGGCGTGGCGCCCCGGCTTTACACCCTGCGGGCCGATCAGGTTGGCGGTGACGGCAAGGTGACGGCGCGATCCGAAACGCCCTTCCTGCGAGAGGCGCCCGAGGCTTTGGCCGCCGCGATGAAGCCGCGCGCCGTGCGCACGGTCCCGCCTGGCGCAGGCAGCCCCGCGCCAGCAGCACAGGGCCCGGCAAAGGTTCCGGCGACAGTGACCGCGCTGGCG
>NZ_LJSC01000030.1:0-171689 GCF_001303875.1 Gemmobacter sp. LW-1
GTGGGGCGATTGTCCAGCATGGCCGCGCTTTAGCCGAAAGCGGGCCGGTCGTCCACTGGTGCGAAAGCCCGTCACGCAGCCGTCACCGAAGCTTTGTCTGTGCGCCATCTTCCTGCAATGCGGCACGGCCAGAAGCGGCGCAGCAACACCCAAGCAGGAGATTCCCATGCTGTCGCGCCTTCTGTCCGCCACCGCGCTTTGCGCCACGCTGATCGCCGCACCGGCACTCGCCGAAACCACCTTCCCGGCAGTGCTCAAAGGGCAGGCCGTGCTGCCCGCCCTGACGCTGATCGACCCGCCGGCCGATGCCCCTGCGGATGCGCGCGTATCGGGCAAGTTCACCGGCGCTGCCCGCAATGATGTGGCCGAAAGCGTGGCGGGTGATACCGGCGCGATGCATGGCAAGCGCCTGACCGGGCTGAACCTGCCGTTCAACGGCCAGCCGCTTCAGGGCTTTTCCGGTTTCGCCATGCAGCAGGCTGAGGATGGCAGCACCTATGTGCTGACCGACAACGGCTTCGGCACCAAGCTGAACAGCCCCGATGCGCTGCTGTTCTTCAGCCGGATCATGCCCGATTTCACCAGCGGCAAGGTCGAGGTGAAGGAAACCGTGTTCCTGCACGACCCCGACCGCAAGGTGCCGTTTCGCATCGCCTATGAAGGCTCGGACAGCCGCTATCTGACCGGCGCGGATTTTGACCCTGAAAGCATCCAGATCATCAATGGCGAGGTCTGGATCGGTGAAGAGTTCGGCCCCTTCCTCATCCGCGCCACGCTCGATGGCAAGGTGCTCGCGGTCTATCCGACCATGCAGGGTGAAGAGGTCATCAAATCGGTGGATAACCCGGCCAATTCCGGCACCTCGGTGGTCGGCAAGGACTGGATCGTGCCGCGCTCGGGCGGGTATGAGGGCATGGCACATCAGCCGGGCACCCCTCTGCTGTGGGCCATGCTGGAAAAGCCGGTGATGACAGCCGAGGGGCAACCCGAAGGCGCCTTCCTGCGCGTCATGGCGTTTGACACGGCAGCGGAAAAGTGGACGGGGCAGGGCTTCAAATTCCGTCTGGCGGAAGGCGCAACCGCGATCGGTGATTTCAACTTCATCGACGAGACCCGTGCGCTGGTGATCGAGCGTGACAACGGCGAGGGCGATCCGTCTCTGAAATGCGCCGGTGATCCGGCGCCCGATTGCTTCCCGCTGCCCGCGCTGGTGAAGAATGTCGTGCTGATCGACACCGCCAGCGTCGATGTCGAGGGCTTCGTGCGCCGCATCGGCCATATCGACCTGATGGACATTGCCGACCCCGAGGGCGTGAACCGTCAGGAAACCCAGGCTGCGCGCGATCTGACCGGCAAGCACACCTTCCCCTTCTTCACCATCGAGGATGTGATGCGGGTGAACGATACGCAGATCATGGTGGCCAATGACAACAACCTGCCGTTCTCGTCGGGGCGCAAGCTGGATACGGCGGCGGATAACGAAGTGATCCTGCTGGACGTAGCCGAGATGCTTTCGGCGAAGTGAGCCGTCGCGCCTGCCTCACTTCAGGGGCAGGCGCATCTCCGAACTGCCGGACGGGCAGCAATGCGGGTCGTCCGGCTGGTAGCTGAACAGCGTCAGCACCAGTTCGCGGCCTGCGGCGGTGGTGTCCAGCCGGGCGGATTTGATTCCGTCCGGCGCCACGAACTCCTGCCAGATGGTCCAGCTTTCGCCGTCCCGCCGCAACACCATCTGCCGCAGCACAGCGGCATTGCCGCCATCGCCCGCCGTATAAGCGCCCTGCGCCAGCAGGTCGGCATCACCGTCGCCATCCAGATCCCCCTGCCAGCCAAGTACAAATTCCGGCGCTTCGGTTTCCGACAGGATCGCAAGTGCCCCTTCGGGCAGCGGATCGACGGGTTGCAGATCCTGCGCGGCCAGCGGGGTGGCGGCGATCAGCAGAGCGGCGGGCAGCAGCAGGCGCATCGGCGGGGTCTCCGGTTCTGGCGCCAGCATCGTCTGTGGCGCGTCAGGGTCAAGCCCCTGGGGCTGCGACAGGTTCCCTATTTTCCACCTGCGGATTCGCGGCGACCGAGGCCGATCTCCTCCAGTTCCTGCCGTCCGGCCTCGGTCCCGAAATGCTGGTTCTGGCTCAGGCCGGGGAATCGCGCCCGCACTTCGGCCGACAGCTCGACCGGCAGGCGGTTCACCACCGCCTCTGTCACCATCAGACTTTCGGCGGGCACGCCTTCGGCATAGATGATCTCGTGGCGTTCGAACACCAGGCTGAAGTAATCGACGAAGGCGCCTTCGCGCAGGAAGATCGTTTCGCCGTTCACCAGATGCTTGGCCTGCACCAGCAGTTCCGAAGTTGGCAGGCCCGGCGTCCGCTGACGCTGGTACAGGAACATGCGGTGATGCTGGCTGACTATCAGATCGCCCGCATTGCCCATGGCGCCTGAGGTAATGACGACCGGCGCGAAGGCCCCGACGGCCCGCAGGGTGGCATTCCCGACCCAGCGGACCGGCTGCGGCCCGTGGTCGCGCGTCAGAACCCGGTCCCCGGCGGTCAGTGTCTCGATGGGACGTTGCGAGCCATTCGCCATGGTGATCATCGTGCCGCGCGCAAAGCTCACGCACAGAAGATCGGACAGCGGCGTTTCCTCGGGCGCATCCTCGACCTTGACCAGCGTATAGCCAAGCCCGGCGGCCATGGGTGACAGCGGCAGCGCGAACAGCCCGTCGCCCGAACCCTCCAGCGCCAGTAGCAACAGTTCGACCCGGTTCGCATC
This sequence comes from Gemmobacter sp. LW-1, assembly GCF_001303875.1. NCBI lineage: Bacteria > Pseudomonadati > Pseudomonadota > Alphaproteobacteria > Rhodobacterales > Paracoccaceae > Gemmobacter > Gemmobacter sp. LW-1. Next base: position 2,773 of record NZ_LJSC01000030.1, read on the forward strand.
GTCGCCCATCAGCGTGTAGCGCGCGACGACCCGCACCGGATCGCCCGGTTGCCCCAGACCGGAGCCCGTCGCCACCTGCTGCGCCTTTGCGGCACGCGCCACCACCAGGCGCAGCGGCTCGGTGCCGGGTTCAAGTTCGTAGACATCGCCCGCGCAGACATCGTCTGGCAGACCCAGCCCGTCACCCATGTTCACGCCATGCGCGACATAGACCGCATCGGCGGGGAAGACCATGCAGGCCTGTCCGGGCAGAAGGCGGGTCGGTAGGTCGGTCATGGCAAAAGGGCTTTCCGGGGCTGTGCGAAAGGGACGGCAGGCGCAGGCCGGCCGCTATGCAGTTTTCTGCATCAAGTCACGGAAATGTGCCAGCATTCGGGCAGAAGTAAGGGCCGATTGGTGCGCCTTGGCAAGTCGGGGGCCGCTTGCTACGGTCGGGCCGCATTATAACGGAGAACGCGCGATGGATCTGGGCATCAAGGGGAAAAGGGCACTGGTCTGCGCCTCGTCCAAGGGGCTGGGGCGTGGCTGTGCCGAGGCGCTGGCTGCCGCCGGGGTCGAACTGGTGATGAACGCACGCGGGGCCGAGGCGTTGCTTGCGACTGCCGATGACATCCGCACGCGCTTTGGCGTGCCGGTCACCACGGTTGCCGCCGATGTGACGACCGAATCCGGTCAGGCCGAGGTTCTGGCGGCGGCGAAGGATGTCGATATCCTCGTCACCAATGCGGGCGGCCCGCCGCCCGGCCTGTGGTCGGACTGGAGCCGCGACGATTTCATCCGTGCGCTGGATGCCAATATGCTGGCGCCGATCGCGCTGATGAAGGCCCTGTTGCCGGGGATGATCGAACGCCGCTGGGGGCGGGTCATCAACATCACCTCGCAATCGGTGAAGGCGCCCATTGCCCAGCTTGGCCTGTCGAACTCCGCCCGCGCCGGGTTGACCGGCTATGTGGCGGGCACCTCGCGGCAGGTGGCGCCTTTCGGCGTGACCATCAACAACCTGTTGCCCGGCATCCACGATACCGACCGCGCGACCGCGCTGGATGGCGGGGTGATGCAGACACGCGGCATCAGCCGGGACGAGGCGCGGGCCGAACGCATGGCGACGATTCCCGCCCGCCGCTATGGCACGCGCGAGGAATTCGGCGCGATGTGCGCCTTCCTTGCCTCGCAGCATGCCGGCTTCATCGTCGGGCAGAACATCCTGCTGGACGGCGGCGCCACCAACGCGACACTGTAAGCCGCGCCCCGCCGGGGCACCCCCCGGCGGGGTTGCCTTGGCGGGGTTGGGTTGCTAAGGGACGAGGGAAACCCAATCGTTTCAGTCGAGAAATCTGCCGGACTGAAAGACGCCATCGTGACCAGCCTGCCTCCCCGTCTCGAAATCCGGGACATCGTGAAACGTTTCGGCGCCCGCCGGGTGGTGGACGATGTGTCGCTGACCGTGATGCCGGGGCAGGTCACTTGCCTTCTCGGGCCTTCGGGCTGCGGCAAATCCACGACGCTGCGCATCATCGCCGGGGTCGAGATGCAGGACAGCGGCACCATTCATCTGGATGGGCGTCTGGTCTGCGACACGGTGACCCGCGTGCCGCCGGAAGGGCGGGGCATCGGGCTGATGTTTCAGGATTTCGCGCTGTTCCCGCATCTGACAGTGGCACGCAACGTGGCCTTCGGGTTGAAGGGCGACCGTGCTGCTCAGGCGCGTCGGGTGGACGAACTGCTGGAGAAGGTGAACCTCTCGGGCTATGGCGACAAGCATCCGCACCAGCTTTCAGGTGGGGAACAGCAGCGCGTCGCACTGGCCCGTGCGCTGGCGCCGCGCCCGCGGCTGATGCTGATGGACGAGCCGTTTTCCGGCCTCGACAACCGGCTGCGCGACGGTATCCGCGACACCACGCTGGCGGTGCTGAAGGAAGAGGGCGCGGCGGTCCTGCTGGTCACGCATGAACCTGATGAGGCGATGCGCATGGCTGACGAGATTGCGCTGATGCGGGATGGCCGGATTGTGCAGCAGGGATCGCCCTACAACGTCTACACCCGGCCTGCGGATCGGGCGGCGGCGGCTTTCTTCAGTGATGTCAATGTGATCCGGGGCGTATCGCGCGGGGCGCTGACCCTGACCCCGTTTGGCGAGTTCCTGACCCCCGGCCATACCGATGGCGGCGAGGTGGAAATCGTCATACGGCCGCAGCATCTGAAGATTGACTTTGATCGTGCCGGGCGCGGGCCAAACCCGACGCCGATGGATGGCACGCCCGCACGCGGCACGGTGCAGCGCGCCCGGTTCATGGGACGCGAGAGCCTTGTGGAATTCGTGATGGATTACGACGGCTCGACCCTGACCGCTGCCGTGCCGGGGGTGTTTCTGCCGAAACCGGGCACGGCGTTGTGGCTTATGATCCGGCGGGATCGCTGTTTCGTGTTTCCGGCGCATCGGCGGGCGTAAGTTCGGCGGCGATGCGGGCGCGGTAATCCTCCAGCCTTCGCCCCGGCTCGTCGGGATAGGTTTCGCCCGTTTCGGTGATGGCGACGATCCGGTCTACGCGGAAGCTGCGGAAATCGGCGCGCGCCTCGCAGAAGGCGGCCAGCGTCCAGACCCGGCCCCAGAATTCCAGTTGCAGCGGGCGGATGTCGCGGTGCGTCTCGGCGCCGCGCGGGTCGATATAGGTGATGGCCAGCCGCTGCCGCGCGCGGATCGCCTGCCGCAGGACCGGCAGATGCGGCGCGGCGCGCTGGGTTTCATCGGCGGAATAGACGAACAGATCGTCGGGCTCGGGCGTCGCCGGGGCAGGGACCACGGCGGCGATTTTCGCCGCCAGCCCGCGTGCCGCGCGCGCCAGCCCCGGATCGGCACCTTCCGCCACCAGCCGCACCCCGAGCCGCAGCGCCTCCATCTCGGGCGGGGTCAGGATCATCGGTGGCAGGGTGATCGGCGCGCGCAGGATGTATCCCACCCCGCGCTCGCCCTCCACCGGCAGGCCCGAAGCCATCAGCGTGGCCATGTCGCGCCAGATCGTGCGAACTGAAACCTCAAGCCGCTCTGCCATTTCCGAGGCGCGGTGCAGCCGCCCGTCGCGCAGGATCTGGATAAGTTCGAAAAGGCGGTCGGTGCGGCGCATGATGGCACAGGCTGACGGCTTGGCGCCCCGGCGTCAATCCGCCAGAGACCAGATCACCCGGTCATGGCGCATCCGCACGCTGGCGCCGTCGATCAGGGCCATGAACGGGGCGAAGGCCGGGTCTTTCACCACGGCTGTGGCGGCGGTCCGGGCCGCCGTGAGGTCGGCCCAGAGCACGAGGTCCGTCCAACTGCCATCTTCGCCCTGCATCAGATGCCGGGCGAGGAATCCGGGCTGCGCTTTCACCAGCGCTGCGGTCCCCTTTGCCGCCGCAAGAAACTGCGCGGATTCGGTGCCTTCAACCAGATGAAATTGCACGATTTCGGCGATGGCAACCGGGGTGGATAGGGTCTGTCGCATGGGAATCTCCTGTTGTTGCGATGGTGCTTTCTCGCAGAGGGCAACTGACATATAGCTGTCAGCAATCCGCCGCATCGCAGCGGATTCGGGGCTTACGCCGGGCGACGGCTTGGGTAAGCCTGTGGCCAAAGACACTTCCCATTGGAGGAATTCGACATGCAGATGGGACCCTGGCAACTGCTGCTTATCGCCGTCGTGGTGCTGGTTCTGTTCGGCCGCGGCAAGGTCAGCTCGCTGATGGGCGAGGTCGGCAAGGGCATCACGGCCTTCAAGAAGGGCGTGAAGGACGGCGCGAGCGAGATCGAGAACGCCGCCGATGACACCGTGAAGGCCGACAGCGCGAAAGACGTGACCCCGGCCGACAAGGACAAGGTCTGAGCCGCGCAACAGGCAGGCGGGTTCTGACGGGGGAAAGCGATGTTCGATATCGGATGGACCGAGCTTCTGGTGATCGGCGTCGTGGCGCTGATCGTCATCGGGCCGAAGGATCTGCCCATGATGTTCCAGCAGCTTGGCCGGTTCACCGGCAAGCTGCGGCGCATGGCGCGCGAGTTTCAGGGCGCGATGGAAGATGCCGCGCGCGAGGCAGGCGTGAAAGAGGCGGCGGATGATCTGAAAAAGGCCACCAGCGCCAAGTCGCTGGGCCTTGATGCGGTGAAGCAGGCGGCTGACAGATTCGAGAAATGGGACCCGCTGAAGCCGACCGCAGGCCCCGCCAGGGCGCAGCCCGACCCGGATGCGGCCGCGCCCGCCGACGCACCCGCGCCCACGCCGCCGGCAACCGGCACAGAAACGCAGGCGCTGGCAGAAAAGCAGGCCGCGCGCCGTGCCATCCTGAACGAGACCGGTGACAGGCTTCGCGCGTTGAAAGACGGCGAGACCCCCGCCGAAAAGGCCCCTGACGCATGAGTGCGAACGACCACATCGACGACAGCGCGGCGCCGCTGATCGAACATCTGAAGGAACTGCGGACCCGTATCCTTTATGCGATCGGGGCTTTCGCCGTCTGCTTCATCATCGGCTATCTGTTGTGGAAGCCGATCTTCGCCTTTCTGGCCCGCCCGATGTGCGTCGTGCTGGCCGAGCGCGGGCAGGAATGCCAGCTGATCCTCGTGAAGATGCAGGAGGGCTTCTTCGTCGCCATCCGCATCGCCATGTGGGGTGGCTTTGCGCTGGCCTTCCCGATCATCGCCTATCAGCTGTGGCGCTTCGTGGCGCCGGGGCTGTATCGATCCGAGAAAAAGGCCTTCCTGCCGTTCCTCGTGGCCTCGCCCGCGATGTTCCTGATCGGCGCGGCCTTCGCCTATTTCATCATCCTGCCTTTCGCTTTTGGCTTCTTCCTGGGCTTTCAGGACCAGTTCGCCAGCGATCTGGGGGGCGGCGACCTGACAGCGCCTCCGGCGGGGGTGGTTTTCCAGGGCTCGATGGAAAGTTATCTGGCGCTGACCATGACCTTCGTCATGGCCTTCGGTCTGTGCTTCCAGCTGCCCGTGCTGCTGACGCTGATGGGGCGGGCGGGGCTTATCTCCTCCAAGGGGCTGAAAGCCATGCGGAAATACGCGGTGGTCGGCATCCTTGCCGTGGCCGCTGTGGTGACGCCGCCGGATATGTTCAGCCAGATCATCCTCTTTGCGGCGATCTATCCGCTGTATGAAATCTCGATCTTCCTTATCGCGCGGTTCGAACGCGAACGTGAGGCGCAAGCCCGTGCCGATGGCACCTGGGTCGAGGAAGAAGACGACGACCCCGAAGGCGAGGATTACAAGTGACCGACCCTTTGCTGCGTATCGCCGAGGCGCTGGAGCGTCTGGCGCCGCCACCGCAACCCGCGCCGGATATCGGCGCTGCCCCGGCCTTCATCTGGCACACCGGCCCCGACCGGCTGGAGCCGGTGACGAAAGTGGCGCGGGTGGATCTGGATCTGCTGATCGGGGTCAACCGGGCGCGTGACACGCTGCTGGCGAACACCCGGCATTTTGCGCAGGGTCTGCCTGCGAACAACGCGCTTCTGTGGGGCGCGCGGGGGATGGGGAAATCCAGCCTGGTGAAGGCAATCCATGCCGCCGTGCGGGCCGAGGGGCAAGACCTGAAGCTGGTCGAACTGGCGCGCGAGGATCTGCCTTCGGTCGGGCGTCTGCTGAACCTCCTCCGCGCCTCCGATGCGCGGTTCGTGCTGTTCTGCGACGACCTGTCGTTCAGCCATGATGACCAGCATTACAAGAGCCTGAAGGCGGTGCTGGATGGCGGGATCGAGGGGCGGCCGGAGAATGTGATCCTTTACGCCACATCGAACCGCCGCCATCTGATGCCACGCGACATGATCGAGAACGAACGTTCGACCGCGATCAGCCCGAGCGAGGCAGTGGAGGAGAAGGTGTCGCTCTCCGACCGTTTCGGGCTGTGGCTGGGCTTCCACCCGTGTTCGCAGGACGATTATCTGGCGATGATCGACGGCTATTGCGCGGCTTATGGCGTGCAGGTGGCGCCCGAGGTGCTGCGGGCCGAGGCGATCGAATGGCAGGCCACGCGCGGCGCCCGCTCGGGCCGGGTGGCCTGGCAGTTCTTCACCGATCTGGCGGCGCGTCACGGCGTGCGCGTATCCTGAAACCGGCGTCCTGAACCAAGGGACGGCGCGCCGGGGGCATCGAGCCCCCGTCACCCCGGCTGGCGCGGAAGGTGGCCCGGCCTGATGCGGGACGGCGGGCGGCGGAGCCTTCGGCGGGAATATTGGGGCCAAGATAAAGGGCGGGTGCTGTGCGGCACCCGCCCTTTGCGTTTATTGCAGGTAGGATGCTTATTGGAGGTAGGACATGGGATCGACGGAGTCGAAGCCTTTGCGCACCTCGAAATGCAGGAAGGACGGGCTTCCGGCGCGGACTTTGGCGATTTGCTGGCCACGCTTGACCGAGGCGCCCTTGGCCACTGCCACCGCGTCGATGCCGCCATAGACCGTCAGCAGGTTGTTGGCATGGCGGATCACGAGGATCGGCACGCCATCGGTGTTCTTGGTGATGGCGGCCACGGTCCCGTCAGCAGCCGAGACCACGCCGGTGCCCGCGCTGGCACCGATGTCGATGCCTTCGTTCTTGCCCTTGGCATAGGGGCGGATGACCTGACCGCTGACCGGCATCGCCAGCTTCGAAGCCGAGGCGCTGCTGCGGTTCGCGCCGAGATCGGCGGCGGGTTTCTGCGCCGGGGCGGGGGCCGCACTGCCGTCAGGCTTCTTGGTGGCGACGGGCGGCTCGTCCTTGGCGGGCAGCGGCTTGGCGGCCGAGGGCGGCACTGGCGTCGGCGAACCGGCACCGGGCTGGGTGACAGGTTCCGGCGCACGGGTGGCCGGGGCCGGGGTGGCGGCGACCGGGATCAGCAGATACTGCCCCTCGCGCACCGTCATGTTGGCATCCAGCCCGTTCCAGTCGGCCAGCGCCTTGGCAGAGACGTTGTAGGCCCGCGCGATGATGAAGGCGGTTTCGCCACGCTTCACCTGATGGCGGGCAGGTTCGACGCCGGGCGCCGCAGCAGCGGAATCGGCGCCTTTCTGCCAGCCCTGCGGCGCGGCGGCAGGTTTCGGCGCGGCGCGGTCGATGGCGGCGCTGGCCAGAGGGGCCACGTCGATGGAGCCTGACTTGATCGGAGCACCGACAATGGCGCCGGTGGCCGGTGCGACCGGCGCAGCACCTTCCGCGACGCGGCGCGGCAGGGCAAGGATTTCGCCCTCGCGCACGGGGTCGTTCGGGTTGACGGCATTGTAGCGCGCCAGTTCGCCGGGGTCGATGCCGACGCGGGCGGCGACGCTGGCCACGGTATCGTTGCGCCGGGCAACGGCCACCTGATAGCCTGGATAAGAGATTATACCGCGCGCGTCAGGGCTGGGCCTTGCAGCGGTGGCGGCACGGGCGGCATCGGCGGTAGAGACACCACCGGGCCGGAAATCCCAGTCGAAGGGTTTGCCGCCGCCATTGCCGCAGGCCGCGACGAGCAGAAGGCTGCCGCCAAGGCCGAGGGCGCGGAGCGGGGGCAAGGTAAGAAAGGTCGATCGCATAGCTCTGCCTCGTTCCTGCCCGGTTGATCCGGGTCGCGTTGCGTTACGCTTCATATAGTGCGCGCCAGACTATTCGGACGCAAGCCCTTCGACCAGAGGAACGAAACGAACCGGCCGCAACTCTTCGTAATCGAAACCGTTGGGCAGGCGTGTAACCTTGATCAGGCTCTGCACCGCATCGGATTGACCGACCGGCAGCACCATGACGCCGCCGGGTTTCAGCTGTGCGAGGAGCGGGCCGGGCGGGTCTTCGGCAGCGGCCGTGACAAGGATGCGGTCGAACGGGGCCTGTTCGGGCCAGCCAAAGCTGCCATCCCGCGCCACGGCGGTGATGTTGGTCAGGCTGAGCTGGCGAAACAGTTCCGAGGATTCACGCACAAGGCGGCGGTGGCGGTCGATTGTATAGACCCGGCGCGCCAGCTGGCTGAGGATCGCGGCCTGATAGCCGGAGCCGGTGCCGATTTCCAGTACCACATCGCGCGGCTGGACCCCCAGCGCCTGGGTCATCAGCCCGACGACCGAGGGTTGCGAAATGGTCTGCCCGCAGGAGATGGGCAGCGGCATGTCCTCGTAAGCGCGGTCGGCGAACAGACCTTTGACGAAAAGGCCACGGTCTATCCGCTCCATCGCGGTCAGAACGCGGGCATCGGTGACGCCACGTGAGCGCAGGGCAAAGAGAAAGCGCATCTTGCGTTCGGCCGGGTCGTCCTCGTGATCCGGCGTCCCTGTGGTCATGCGAGACCTGCCGCCAGATCGGCCAGAACATCATGGGCGGTCAGATCGGCCCGCATCGGTGTGACCGAGATATAACCGTCCAGATTGACGGCGGCATCGGTGCCCGGCGCGGTGGGGCGATGTTGGGGGCCGCCCTTGATCCAGAGGAATTTCTTGCCGGAGGGCGAGATATGCGGATCAGCGGAAAAGCTGGTATCGCGGCGGAACCCCTGAGCGGCGGCGCGGATGCCTTTCACGGCGGCGCCCCCGACGGGCGGGAAATTCACGTTGTAGAACAGGCGGTAATCGGCCTCGGGCTGCCAGAGCCCGGTGTCGAGGATACGGCGCACCACTGCCGCACCGTGCTGGCGTGCGGCCTGAAACGGGTCATCCAGTTCGGCGGTCTGCGGCCCCATGAACTGCGACAGTGCAATGGCGGGGATGCCTTGCAGCGCCGCCTCCATCGCGCCGCCGATGGTGCCGGAGTAAAGCGTGTTCTCGGCGGCATTGTTGCCCCGGTTCACGCCCGACAGCACCAGATCGGGGGCAGCCCCCTGCAACACATCATAAAGCGCGGCCAGAACGCAATCGGCAGGGCTGCCCTCGGTGGCGTAACGGCGCGGGCCAAGCTTGGCGATCAGCATGGGATGGGTATAGCTGATGCAATGGCCTACGCCGGATTGTTCGAAGGCGGGTGCCACGGTCCAGACTTCGCCCTCAGGCCCCGCGATTTCGGCGGCGATGGCGGCAAGCACCTCAAGTCCGGGGGCGTTGATACCGTCGTCGTTCGTAATCAGGATGCGCATTCGGAAAGCCTTTCGTTGGCATCCTGATTAGACGAGCCCGCCGCATGCGGCAAGCGCCGGGACGGGATTTCGCAGCGGGTGCCGCATGCGGGCCACGCCCGCCGCTTAGGCCAGTGCGAGACCGCCTTCCTCTTGCAGGAAGCGCACGACATCGGTGACGCCGCGACCATGGCGCAGCTCGGCCATCACATAGGGCCGGGGGCCACGGGCGCGGGCGGTGTCTTCCTCCAGCAGAATGCGATCCACCCCGACATGCGGCGCTAGGTCGGTCTTGTTCACCACCAGCAGGTCCGAGCGCGTGACCCCCGGCCCGCGTTTGCGCGGAATGTCCTGCCCGGCGGCGGTGTCGATGACATAGATCGTCAGATCCGCAAGTTCAGGGCTGAAGGTCGCGGCCAGATTGTCGCCACCGGATTCGATGAGGATCAGATCGAGGTCGGGGAAATTGCGGCGCAGATCCGCCACGGCGGCGAGGTTGATCGAGGCATCCTCGCGGATCGCGGTATGGGGGCAGCCGCCGGTTTCGACGCCCCGGATGCGATCCGCTGGCAACACCTGCGCGCGCATCAGGTATTCGGCATCCTCGCGCGTGTAGATGTCATTGGTGATGACGGCCATGGAGCAGCGGCCGGCCAGCGCGGCGCAAAGCTTTTCCGTCAGCGTTGTCTTGCCTGCGCCCACCGGGCCGCCGATCCCTACCCGCAGCGGGCCGTTCATGCTGGTCATGTTCTGAAAATCCTGATGTCCATGGTTTCGTGCCGCATTGCCGCCAGATCGGCGCCGGGGGTGAAGCCGGAAATATCGTCCAGCGGGGACTCGGCAAGGTCTGTTGCCAGTGCGGTCAGGCCGGGGGCCAGATCATGCAGCAGCCGCTGCCCCGCGCCTTGCCCCAAGGGCACAAACCGCACGGCGGCCGACACAAGCTGCGCCGCAAGGCCATGCAGCCAGAGCGTCAGAACCTCCGCCGTTGTCACGCGAAGGGGGCGGGTCGCCAGCCCCACTGCCACCGCATAGGGCAGGCCCTCGGGCAAGACGATGCCGGTCATCGCCCGATGGGCGCGGGCGAAGGCGGCGCCCTGTTCCAGCATCTCGGTCTCGCGTTCGGCTGCGGTGGCGAAGGCCAGCGCCAGATCGGCCAGCATCTGCGGGTCGTCGCCCGTGCGGGCCCGCGCCAGCAGGATGCCATCGACCCGCCCGCTGCCATGATGCAGCACCGCCCGCACCCAGGGGCGCAGCGTCTCGATGCTGGTCAGCCCGCCCTCGGCAATCGCCCATTCCAGCCCCTGCGAATAGGCAAAAGCGCCGATCGGAAAGGCGGGCGACAGCCATTGCACCAGATACAGCCGGTCGGTCGCCTCAGCCATGGACATGGAACTTGCCGTCGCCATGGTGATGGCCGAAGGGGCCATGATCGTGGTCGCCGTGGTCGTGCCCCCCATGATCATGCCCCATCGTGCGGCCGTGGCCATAGGCCCCGCCTTCGGGACGGAACGGCGCGGTCGAGGGCGTCAGCTCCGCCCCCAGCCCGGCGAGCATCTTCTCCAGCACATGATCGCGGCGGATCGCCAGATGGGTGGCGCTGATCTGGCAGGGCGTATGGCGGTTGCCGATATGCCAGGCCAGACGCGGCAGATCGCCCCGCACCTCAATGATCTCCTCCGCAGCTGCGATGACGACGATCAGCCGCCCGTCGGAAAGCTGGAATGCATCACCCTGATCGAGGCTCGTGGTTTCGGCCAGATCGACGAGGAAGGCGCCGCCATCCTCCGCCACCAGCCGCTTGCGTCGCAGAAACCGTGCGTCATAGCCCAGCACGACGCGGCTGTCGGCCTTCAGCCACTGGCCGCTGCGAAGAATGCCCTGAGCCACGGGGATATTCATGGTCTTTCAACCTTTTGTTGTCTGAGTGAGGGGGAGGGGGCGCCGATGCCGGATCACGGATCAGAACAGGAAGTATCGCTGCGCAAGCGGAAGGCTTTCCGCTGGCTGGCAGGTCAGCAATTCACCATCCGCCCGCACCTCATAGGTTTCCGGGTTCACCTCAATCAGGGGCGTCGCCGCGTTCAGAACCAGATCGGATTTCGTCACCTTGCGCGTGCCCTCCACGCCGTGCAGCTGTTTCTGAAGGCCAAGCTGCGCACCGACCCCGTTGGCGATGGCCGCCTGCGACAGGAAGGTGGCACAGCTTTCATAGCGGGCGCGGCCAAGGGCGCCGAACATGGGCCGCGAATACATCGGCTGCACGGGGATCGAGCCGTTGGGATCGCCCATCTGCGCCAGAACGATCATGCCGCCCATCAGCACCATGTCGGGTTTGGCGCCAAAGAAGGCAGGCGACCACAGCACCAGATCGGCGCGCTTGCCAACCTCGACGCTGCCGATATGGCGCGACAGGCCATGCGCCAGCGCCGGGTTGATGGTGTATTTGGCGATATAGCGGCGCACACGGAAGTTGTCATTCGCGCCGGTCTCCTCGGCCAGCCGCCCCCGTTGCAGCTTCATCTTGTGCGCGGTCTGCCAGGTGCGGGTGATGACCTCGCCCACCCGTCCCATGGCCTGACTGTCCGACGACAGGATGGAAAACGCCCCCATGTCATGCAGAATGTCCTCGGCGGCGATGGTCTCCTTGCGGATGCGGCTTTCGGCGAAGGCCACATCCTCGGGGATCGAACGGTCGAGGTGGTGGCAGACCATCAGCATGTCCAGATGCTCTTCTACCGTGTTGACGGTGTAGGGCATCGTCGGGTTCGTCGACGAGGGCAGCACATTCTGGCTGCTGACCACCTTCATGATGTCGGGCGCATGGCCGCCGCCCGCGCCCTCGGTGTGGAACGCGTGGATGGTGCGGCCCTTGATGGCGGCCAGCGTGTTTTCCACAAACCCGCTTTCGTTCAGCGTGTCGGTGTGGATCATCACCTGCACGTCCATGTCATCGGCCACCGAGAGGCAGCAGTCGATTGCGGCGGGGGTGGTGCCCCAGTCCTCATGCAGCTTCATGGCGCAGGCTCCGGCCTCCACCATCTCGACCAGCGCTGCGGGAAGCGAGGCATTGCCCTTGGCCGCGATCCCGAAATTCATCGGGATGGCATCCAGCGCCTGCAACATCCGCCCGATATGCCAGGGGCCAGGGGTGCAGGTGGTGGCCAGCGTGCCATGCGAGGGGCCGGTCCCGCCGCCCAGCATGGTGGTCACGCCGGAATGCAGCGCGTCCTCGGCCTGTTGCGGGCAGATGAAGTGGATATGCGCATCCATCCCGCCAGCGGTGACGATGCGGCCTTCGCCCGCGATGATGTCGGTCGCCGGACCGATGGGGATGGTGACGCCGGGTTGCGTGTCGGGGTTGCCCGCCTTGCCGATGGCCGCGATCAACCCGCCCCGCAGGCCGATGTCGGCCTTGTAAATGCCGGTATGATCGACGATCAGCGCATTGGTAATCACCGTGTCCGGTGTGCCCTCTGCCCGTGTCATCTGGCCTTGTCCCATACCGTCACGGATGACCTTGCCGCCGCCGAACTTCACCTCCTCGCCATAGATCGTCAGATCACGCTCGACCTCGATCACCAGGTCGGTGTCGCCAAGACGCAGCCGGTCGCCCGTCGTCGGGCCGTACATCGCCGCATAGGCGGGGCGCGAGATTTTCACGGCCATTCACAGATCCCCCATGACCTTCTGGTTGAAGCCGTACACCCGGCGCGTACCGCCAAAGGGCACCAGCCGAACCTCGCGGCTTTGCCCCGGTTCAAATCGCACCGCAGTGCCCGCCGCGATGTCCAGCCGCATGCCGCGCGCTGCCGCCCGGTCGAAGCTGAGGCCGGCGTTGGTTTCCGCGAAATGGTAATGGCTGCCGACCTGCACGGGCCGGTCGCCGGTATTGGCGACCATCAGGGTCAGGCTTTCGGCGCCCTCGTTCAGGATGATGCTGCCGTCGGCTGGAAAAATCTCTCCGGGGATCATGGGCTTACCCCGCGATGGCAAGCGCGAGGCCCGCCATGGCCGTCACGCCGCCGAGGCCGCGCACCACCGCTGCCCGGGACAGCCGGATCAACCCGAGGCCCAGCCCGACCCCGGCCAGATGCAGCGCGATGGTCGCCAGCGCGAAGCCCGCCGCATAAAGCGCCAGTCCAGCTGCGGGGCCTTCCGCGCCATGGGCATGGCCGTGGAACAGGCCGAACAATGCCACCGCCGCCATTGCATGCGCGAGGGCTGGGCGCAGTGCCAGTGCTGCGGCGGCACCCAGCGCAACGATGGAGGCAAGGATCATCGGCTCCACCCCTGGCAGCGGCAGGCCAGCCGCCCCGGCGAGGCCGCCGACAAGCATGGCCGTGACGAAGGCCAGTGGCAGCGTCAGCATGGCCCGCCCGCCCATCAGTGCCGCCCAAAGGCCGACGGCAACCATCGCCAGAACGTGATCGGCCCCTCCCAGTGGATGCCCGATCCCGGCGGCGAAGACGTCACCGCCGATATGGCCGGGATGCGCCAGCGCCATGCCGGGCAGGAACAGCGGGAACAGGCTTGCGGACAGAAGAATGCGGTTCATGGGCGGCCTCTCAGGGTAGCAGATCAGCGGATCGGGTGATGGACGGTGACGAGCTTCGTGCCGTCGGGGAAGGTGGCCTCGACCTGCACGGAATGGATCATTTCGGGCACGCCCATCATGCATTGCTCTGCGGTGATGACATGGGCGCCCGCCTCCATCAGATCAGCGACGCTGCGCCCGTCACGGGCGCCCTCGACCACGAAATCGGTGATCAGGGCGATGGCTTCGGGATGGTTGAGCTTCACGCCGCGCGCCAGCCGGTTGCGCGCGACCATGGCGGCAAGGCTGACCAGCAGCTTTTCGCGTTCGCGCGGGGTCAGGTTCATGCGATATCTCCATTCATCTGCCAGACCCGCGGCAGCGGGCCGGGGCGAAGTGCGCGGATTGCCCTTGCGAGCTGTCGTTTCAGTGGCCAGCCGTCGCGCGCCCTGAGACGCGCGATGCAACGGCCGTTCCAGCCGGAAGCGGCGGCCTCGACACCCGGTTCGCACAATTCGGCGCGCAGGCGGGGCAGGGCAGCCTCTGCCCCCGGCGCAATCAGCGCCAGCACGGCGAAGGCGCGCGCATCGCCCAGCAAGGCGGGCGTAGCGGCTTCGGCCAGAACCCGGCTGTCGATCCGCGTTGTTTCGGCCCAGACCGGACGACCATCGCGGAGAATGCGGCGGCGATCTGTCAGTTGCGCATGAAGCGGAGCCTCGCCCATGGCGTGCCGCCCCAGAATGACCGACTCCGCCAGAAGAAGTCGGGCGCTTCCCGTCAGATGCACTGTAGTTTCTCGTTGCAACATGCTGTGTTCGAACAGGATTGTCTCTTGCGGCAGCCAGGCCAGTTCAGCATCGCTGTCCAGTCGGGCGCAGATTCGGACTGTGGCTGCTGTGCCACCGCTGGCATAGGCACGCTCGGCCGTTTGCGTGGTGGCGCAGAGCGATACCCCGGCGCCCAGTTTCAGATCGAAGCCAAGGCGGTCACCGCCCGTCAGTCCGCCGGATGTGTTCAGAAAAACAGCCTCGGGGACCGGACCCGCAACATGGGGCAGCATGATCTTGGCCGAGCCACGCTGCCGCAAGAGCCCGAGTCGCGGATGCCCGTCCCGGCATGCGACGGACAGCGCAGCCTCGCCTTGGCTCCGCTGCATGCGGATTTTCTGAAAACCCCCATCGGCCATCCTGCCCGGTACCCTCCCCATGCCCCTGTCGGCTACCGGTTGACTGTGCAGCCCGACGTCTCATCGTTTGCCCGCGAGCAGGCGAGGGCAACGGGGTGGGGGCATGGAGGTGAACGGCTTTGCGGCAAGGGGCGGCAATTGCCCGCTGTCCGGGCGAAGTGATCATTTATTAAGCAGTATTAAGCTGCCCAGTCCGCCATTGCGCAGCCCGGGCCGAATTGCTAAATGCCGGTGCAAGGCCCCTATAGCTCAGCTGGTAGAGCAGCAGTTTTGTAAACTGACGGTCGGCGGTTCGAGTCCGTCTGGGGGCACCATTTCCTTGCATCCATACCGGACTGTCGGGCCTGTGCCGTTACGCGGTCAGCTCGCGTACCCGTCGGGACAGCCATTCCAGATCAGGGTCGGCGATGCCGAGATCGGCGAGGTGGCTTGCGGTGTTCCACAGGTATTCGCGGTTGGGGCCGCGGCCGCCATGGGCATGAGCGATGATGCGGGCCTGCTCTTCCAGCGCCAGCCCGCCGCAGTACTGCACGTGGTCGGGGTCGATCACATAGGCGAGGCAGTCGAAACGGTCGGCTCCGCTTTCAACCGGCACATGGGTTTCCAGATAGGCCGAGGAAATCAGCTCGCGTTCGCGCAGCGCGGCCAGCGTCTCGGCTTCCGCGCCCGCCGCCACGCGGAAGGCGACACCGGTGCAGGCGGCGCCCTCGGCCCGGTCAAGCGCGAGAACCAGCCCCGGCTCGTCTTCGGTACCGCGATGATGGATCGACCTCATGCAGAAGCTGCGATGCCAGCCCTCAGCGCGTGCAATGCGCTGCTCGGCCACGGGAAAACCCGGGTGCCAGATCAACGAACCGTAACCGAATACCCACATCTCTGGCTCTCCTTCCGCAGTCTGGTGTAGACGGAGGGACAGGCAAGGGAAAGGGGCGGCCATGCGGGTGTTGATCTGGATCGTTCTTGCGGCGGGGCTGCTGTATGGCGGCTACTGGTTCGTCGGCGCGCGTGCGGCAGAGCGCGGGGCCGAAGCGGCACTGGCGCAGATGCAGGCGCGGGGCTGGCAGGTGCAGCAAAAGGGCGTGTCGATTGCGGGCTTTCCCAGCCGGTTTGACCTGACCGTCACAGAACCGGATCTGTTCGACCCCGTGCGCGGCATCGGCTGGCAGGCACCGTTTGCGCAGGTCTATTCGCTCAGCTACAGCCCGTGGAAGCTGATTGCGGCGCTGCCCGAGGATCAGGTGCTCACTCTGCCCGGGCAGAAGGTCACCATCGGCTCAACGCGGATGCGGGCCTCCCTGTTCATGAAACCGTCCGGCGATCTGCCGCTGGACCGGCTGGATGCAGTGACCGAGGGCATCAGCCTGCGGTCGGATGCCGGTTGGGCGATGGCCCTGGGATCAGCTAACCTTTCTGTCATCGCGGGCGAGGGCGATCAGGTGCAACTGGCGCTGCGCGGGCTGGAAATCGTGCCGGATCAGGCGGTGACCTCGGCGTTAACCGGGACTGATCTGCCGGGGCAGATTGCGCGGGTGGATCTGCTGGCTGATGTGCAGCTTGCCGCGCCGATCCTGCTGCGCAATCCGGCGCCGCCCGTGGTGCGCAAGGTCAATCTGACCGAGGCCAATCTGGTCTGGGGGCCGGTCAGTGCCAAAGCCGCGGGCGAACTGGTCGCCGATCCGCAAGGACAGGCCGAGGGGCTGATCACTGTGACGGTGGACAACTGGCAAACCGGGCTGGCGGCGGCGGAGGCGGCGGGACTGGTGCCCGAGCGGTTCCGGGTCGCGCTGCGGTCCATGCTGTCGAGCCTGGCCGATCAGGGAGGCGATGCCAACCGGCTGAGCCTGCCGCTGGCCATGCAATCGGGGCGGATGATGCTTGGCCCGCTGCCGCTGGGACCTGCGCCGATGCTAGGGCAAGGTCAGCCGGGCTGAGATGCGGGCGATCTGTCGCCCGTCGCGCTGCAGGCTGGCGATCCCGTCATAGTTCCCGGCGGGCCAGCCTGCCCCGCGCAATTTGCGGCCAATGGCGCGCATCGCGCGGGCCTGCGTGCGGTCAAGCGCCACATCCTGCGCCGCGATTTCGCCCTCGGGTCCGGTCAGCACCAGATGCAGCCTGTCGCCTGCCCGCGTGCCAAAAAGATTGGCCCAGAACACCAGAGCAGGAGCCTGCACATCGGGCGAGGTCACGGTGCCCGCGTTGATCATCGCGTAATCGGGTATCGCTGTGGCAAAGCCCGCCGCGACAAAGCCTCCGGGCTGATAGGCGATGTCGTCGCGCCAAAGATCGGCCTGCGTGGCGCCACAGGTGCTCAGATCCGACGTGGCGAATGGGTCGATGACGGCGCCTGCATGGCGCACCGACAGATGCAGATGCGGAAATTCGGTATTGCCCGACAGGCCGACCAGCCCGAGCATGTCGCCTTCCGCCACGCGGTCACCACTGCGCACGCGGACGGAACCCTGACGCATGTGGCAATACTGCGTCTCCCAGCCGTCGCCATGGTCGATCACCAGCCCGTTGCCGCAGTCGCGTCCTTCGAGCGGAGGGGCCGCGGGATCATTTGCGCGGATATCCGGCATGCCATCGCGCACGCCCTTCACCATACCGGCGGCAGCGGCGCGCACGGTGACACCTGCCTGCATCGCGGCATCGTCGGGCAGGGCGAAATCGGTGCCCTTGTGCCCGTCATAGGTGAGGGAGCCGCAAGTAAAATCCCGTGCGCCGGGGCCAGGGGCACGATCAGTATATTGCTGGATGAAACAGGTTTCACCCAGGGTGCAGTCAATGGGCTGCACAAGTTCGAAAGCCCCCGCCGAAGCGGGGGCCAGCAGCAGCGCCACAAGCGCGGCCTTCATTCCGCCGTCAGCAGCGGGGGTTTCTGCCCGGTCAGCTGCGGCTTGCCAGGCTCTTCGATGATGAGGTCGATCCTGTCGTCCTTCACCTTCACCCGGACGACGCCGCCCTTCTGCAACCGGCCGAACAGCAACTCCTCCGCCAGCGGTTTCTTCAGGTGCTCCTGGATCACCCGGCCCAGCGGACGCG
The DNA here is from genome assembly GCF_001303875.1 of Gemmobacter sp. LW-1. Taxonomy (NCBI): domain Bacteria; kingdom Pseudomonadati; phylum Pseudomonadota; class Alphaproteobacteria; order Rhodobacterales; family Paracoccaceae; genus Gemmobacter; species Gemmobacter sp. LW-1. The sequence continues at coordinate 20,561 of NZ_LJSC01000030.1, forward strand.
CGCCCATCTTGTCGTCATAGCCCTTGTCGCCCAGCCAGCGCGCGGCTTCATCCGAAAGCTCGATATGGACGTTGCGATCCATGAGCTGTGCTTCCAGTTGCAGCACGAATTTCTCGACCACCTGCATGATGGTCTCTTTCGTCAGCGGGGCGAAGGCGATCACGGCGTCCAGACGGTTGCGGAACTCCGGCGTGAAGGTCCGCTCGATTGCCGCTGTATCCTCACCCTGCCGCTTGTCGCGGCCAAAGCCGATGGCAGCGCGCTGCATGTCCGAGGCACCCGCGTTGGTCGTCATGATCAGGATGACATTGCGGAAATCGACCTGCCGCCCGTTGTGATCGGTCAGCTTGCCGTGGTCCATCACCTGCAGCAGGATGTTGTAGACATCCGGGTGGGCTTTCTCGATCTCGTCGAGCAGCAGTACGCAATGCGGATGCTGGTCCACACCATCGGTCAGCATGCCGCCCTGATCGAAGCCGACATAGCCGGGCGGGGCGCCGATCAGACGGGAAACCGCATGTTTCTCCATGTATTCTGACATGTCGAAGCGCAGCAGTTCCACGCCCAGCGTGCTGGCAAGCTGTTTGGCCACCTCGGTCTTGCCGACGCCGGTGGGGCCTGCGAACAGGTAGTTGCCGATGGGCTTTTCGGGTTCGCGCAGACCGGCGCGGGCCAGTTTGATCGAGGCAGACAGCGCCTCGATGGCCTTGTCCTGACCAAAGACCACGCGCTTGAGCGTCTTTTCCAGATCGCGCAGCACTTCTGCATCGTCCTTCGAGACGGTTTTCGGCGGGATGCGGGCAATCTTGGCCACCACGGCCTCGATTTCCCGGATGCCGATGGTCTTGCGCCGCTTGTTGGCGGCCACCAGATGCTGCGCCGCGCCCGCCTCGTCGATCACGTCGATGGCACTGTCGGGCAGCTTGCGGTCATTGATATAGCGCGCCGCCAGTTCCACCGCCGACTTGATCGCTTCGTTGGTATAGCGCAGGTCGTGGTGCTGTTCGAAATGCGGCTTCAGCCCTTGCAGGATCTTGATGGCATCGGGCACCGAAGGTTCGTTCACGTCGATCTTCTGGAACCGGCGGGACAGCGCGCGGTCCTTTTCGAAATGCTGGCGGAACTCCTTGTAGGTGGTGCTTCCCATGCAGCGCAGCTTCCCGCCCTGAAGCGCGGGCTTCAGCAGGTTGGAGGCATCCATCGCGCCGCCCGAGGTGGCACCGGCGCCGATGACGGTGTGGATCTCGTCGATGAACAGGATCGCGTCGGGGTGATCCTCCATCTCTTTCACCACGGCCTTCAGCCGCTCCTCGAAATCGCCGCGATAGCGGGTGCCGGCCAGCAGAGCGCCCATGTCGAGGCTGTAGATCGTGGCATGGGCGAGGATCTCGGGCGTTTCGCCATCGACGATCTTCTTGGCCAGACCTTCGGCAATCGCGGTCTTGCCGACGCCGGGGTCGCCCACCAGCAGCGGGTTGTTCTTGCGGCGACGGCACAGCACCTGGATGCAGCGTTCCACCTCGCCCTCGCGGCCGATCAGCGGGTCCACATCCCCCATCCGCGCCTTCACGTTCAGATCAACGCAGTATTTGGACAGGGCGGATTCCTTCGCCTCGCCCGCCTCGCCCTTGGGCGTTTCGTGCTGATGCTCTTCCGATCCGCTGACCGGGCGGCTTTCGCCATAGCTCGGGTCTTTTGCCACGCCATGCGCGATGAAATTCACCGCGTCATAGCGGGTCATATCCTGCTCTTGCAGGAAATAGGCGGCATTCGATTCCCGTTCGGCGAAGATGGCGACCAGAACATTGGCCCCCGTCACCTCGCTGCGGCCCGAACTTTGCACATGGATCGCGGCGCGCTGGATCACGCGCTGGAAGGCGGCGGTCGGCACCGCCTCGGACCCTTCGACCGAGGTCACGAGCGTCGAAAGGTCATCGTCGATGAAATCGGTCAGCGTCTTGCGCAGGTCGTCCAGATCGACGGAACAGGCTTTCATCACGCGGGCGGCCTCGGGCTCGTCGATCAGGGCGAGCAGCAGGTGTTCCAGCGTGGCCAGCTCGTGACGGCGCGCATTGGCGATCGCCAGGGCGGCATGAATGGCCTGTTCGAGTGTGGTCGAGAATGATGGCACTGTTCGGTGCTCCTGTCCTGCGGGCCGGAGGGTGCGACACCCGGTCCGACCGTGGCCTCATAAGATTAAAGTTCGGTTTTCTGCGCGAGGCTTCAAGTGCTATTTGACAAAAACGTCCGTTTCCCCGGAGGTGGTTGCAAAATGTGATCGGCCCGGGGTGGCGGCTTCCGGCGGGAGGTCAGAATTTGTCCTTTCGCGCCCTGATTTCCGCGAAAACCGCAGCATCTTGTGCATCGGTCATCCCCAGCGCGGCTTTCATCGCCGGGTCACGGGCGCGCAGAAACGGGTTGGTGGCAAGCTCTTCGGCAAGGGTGGAGGGCACGGTGGGCTGGCTGGCGGCGCGGGCGCGTTCGACCCCTTCCATCCGCAAGATAAGTGCCGGCGGCACATCTTCAAGGCTCAGCGCGAAACGGCCGTTGGACGTGGTATATTCATGGCCCGAACAGATCAGCGTATCGGTCGGCAAGGCGGCCAGCCGGGTCAGGCTGTCCCACATCTGGGCGGGGGTGCCCTCGAACAGGCGGCCGCATCCCAGCGCCATCAGGCTGTCGCCGGTAAAGGCCATCCTGCTGTCCGGAAAGTGGAACGCGACATGACCGACGGTATGGCCGGGCACGTCGATCACATCGACGGTTTCGCCGCAGATGGTGATGCGGTCACCGGGGCTGACCGCGCGGTCCAGCGGCGGCAGGCGGTGGGCATCCGCGGCGGCCCCGGTGACTCGGGCGCCCGTCGCCGCGACCAGGGCGGCAGTGCCGTCGATATGGTCCCAGTGGTGGTGCGTCAGCAGGATGTCGTCCAGCCCCCAGCCATGCTGGCGCAACGCGGTCAGGATGGGCTCGGCGTCCGGGGCATCGACCAGCGCGGTCTGGCCGGTGACGGAATCATGCAGAAGAAAGGCATAGTTGTCCGCAAGGCAGGGGACGGTGACGAGTTGCAGCATGGCGTTTCCTGTCTGATCGGCTAAGGTCGTGGTCCAGATTGGCCGTGAACGGACCTGCCCGCAATGCATCTCGACGTGCTCGACCTGCGCAACTTTTACTACCGTACCGCTTTGGGCCGGGTGGCGCAGCGGGCCATCCGCGATCAGGTGGTGGCGATGTGGCCGCCGATGGCGGGGCAGACCGTGGCGGGATTCGGCTTCGCGGTGCCCCTGCTGCGCCCCTATCTCACAGAGGCCCGGCGGGTGATCGGCCTGATGCCCGGGCCGCAGGGCGTGATGCCCTGGCCTGCCGGAATGGAGAATGTAAGTGTGCTGTGCGAGGAAACCGCATGGCCGCTGTCGACCGGCTTTGTCGACCGGCTTGTCCTGATGCATGGGCTGGAAACCTCGGAACAACCCTCTGCCGTGCTGGAGGAAGCGCATCGCGTGCTGGGGCCGGGGGGGAAGGTACTGTTCGTGGTGCCCAACCGCTCCGGTCTCTGGGCGCGGGGCGATGGCACGCCCTTCGGCTTTGGCCGTCCCTATTCGCTGGGTCAGGTGGAGGCGCAGCTGCGCCGTGCGGGTTTCACGCCGGAACGGCATGTCGCGGCGCTTTACGCCCCGCCGTCAACCAAACGCTTCTGGCTGCGGACCGCGAATTTCTGGGAACGCACGGGCCGCCGCTTTGCGCCCTGGATCGCCGGCGGCGTGCTGATGGTGGAGGCCTCGAAACAGATCTATGCCCCGACGCGCGGCGGGCTGGGGGCCGTGGTGAAGAAGCCGCTGCGGGTCTGGGAGGGGGCGGGGGCCGCCGCGCCGGAACCCGCGATGCGCACGGGGGAGGGGGCCTGAGTCGCCCCTCGCGCGGGCGCGCGGTCTATAGCTGCGAGTCCGTGTCGGAGGTGCCGAAAGAAGTGGCGATTCTGGCCGGGCTGTCATTGTAGCGACACAAACGAAGGACCGGCTGCGAAAGCCCGGTATGTTTGCGACAAACAAGCCCGATTCTGGCGCTGTTCACGGTTGCGGCATTAGGGCACCTCTGTTAGAGACGCGTCGAATTTGAGACGCATGTGCAAACATGCGCCACAGGAAGCCTCTGGCCTGCGCCCTCCCGCGCCGGCATGGGGCACAGCCAGCGGAAGGGTTGACGTGTCCGAAACAGCTTCGATCTCCTCCGGCATTGCCGCGCGTTACGCAACTGCCCTGTTCGACCTCGCGAAAGAGGCGAAGGGCCTGAAGGCTCTGGAGGGGGATGTCGATGCGCTCGACGCCGCTCTCCAGTCCAGCGCTGACCTGCGTGACCTGATCGGCTCGCCGCTTTACTCGCGCGAAGATCAGGGCAATGCCATTGCGGCCCTTGCCGCCAAGATGGGTCTGTCGACCCTGACCGCGAATACGCTTGCCCTGATGGCGTCCAAGCGCCGTCTGTTCGTTCTGCCGCAACTGGTGGCGAACCTGCGCGATGCCATCGCCGCCGAAAAGGGCGAGATGACCGCCGAGGTCACCTCTGCCGCCGCCCTGTCGTCGGAGCAGGCCGCCAAGCTGGCCGCCACGCTGAAAGCGCGTGTGGGCAAGGAAGTGAAAGTCAAAGTCGCCGTCGATGAAAGCCTCATCGGCGGTCTTGTTGTCCGCCTGGGCTCGACCATGATCGACACCTCGATCAAGTCCAAGCTCGCGGCTCTCCAGAATGCAATGAAAGAGGTTGGGTGATGGGAATCCAGGCTGCTGAGATCTCTGCGATCCTCAAGGAGCAGATCAAGAACTTCGGCACTGACGCTGCCGTGGCTGAAGTCGGCCGCGTGCTGTCGGTTGGCGACGGTATTGCGCGTGTGCACGGGCTGGACAACGTCCAGGCCGGTGAAATGGTGGAGTTCCCCGGCGGCATCCGCGGGATGGCGCTGAACCTCGAAGTCGACAACGTCGGCGTCGTGATCTTCGGCTCCGACCAGGACATCAAGGAAGGCGACACCGTCAAGCGCACCAAGTCCATCGTGGACGTGCCGGCGGGCGAGGGCCTGCTGGGCCGCGTGGTTGATGGCCTTGGCAACCCGATCGATGGCAAGGGCCCGATCGTGGCGACCGAGCGTCGCATTGCCGACGTGAAAGCGCCGGGCATCATTCCGCGGAAATCGGTGCACGAGCCGATGGCGACCGGCCTGAAAGCCGTTGACGCCATGATCCCGATTGGCCGTGGCCAGCGCGAGCTGATCATCGGTGACCGTCAGACCGGCAAGACCGCTGTCGCGCTGGACGCCATTCTGAACCAGAAATCGTACAACGAGTCCGCCGGTTCGGACGAGTCGAAGAAGCTCTACTGTATCTACGTCGCCGTCGGCCAGAAGCGCTCGACCGTGGCGCAGCTGGTGAAGAAGCTCGAAGAAACCGGCGCCATCGACTACACAATCGTGGTGGCCGCGACCGCCTCGGACCCGGCGCCGATGCAGTTCCTCGCCCCCTATTCGGCGACTGCCATGGCGGAATACTTCCGCGACAACGGCCGTCATGCGCTGATCATCTATGATGACCTGTCGAAACAGGCCGTGTCCTACCGTCAGATGTCGCTGCTGCTGCGCCGTCCGCCGGGGCGTGAAGCCTATCCGGGCGACGTGTTCTACCTCCACTCGCGCCTGTTGGAGCGTTCGGCCAAGCTGAACGAAGACTTCGGTGCCGGTTCGCTGACCGCGTTGCCGATCATCGAAACCCAGGGCGGAGACGTGTCGGCCTTCATCCCGACCAACGTGATCTCGATCACTGACGGCCAGATCTTCCTTGAAACCGAACTGTTCTACCAGGGCATCCGCCCGGCCGTGAACACCGGTCTCTCGGTGTCGCGCGTGGGTTCGTCGGCGCAGACCAACGCCATGAAAACCGTGGCAGGCCCGGTGAAACTGTCGCTCGCCCAGTACCGCGAGATGGCCGCTTTCGCCCAGTTCGGTTCGGACCTTGACGCCTCGACGCAAGCCCTGCTGAACCGTGGTGCGCGCCTGACCGAGCTGATGAAGCAGCCGCAATATTCGCCGCTGACCAACGCGGAAATCGTCTGCGTGATCTACGCGGGCACCGCGGGCTTCCTCGACAAGGTTGCCGTCAAGGATGTGGGCCGGTTCGAGGCCGGTCTGCTGTCCTATCTGCGCGGCCAGCGCAAGGATATCCTGGAATGGCTGACCTCGGCCGACCCGAAGATCAAGGGCGCGGATGAAGAGAAACTGAAGGCCGCTATCGCCGACTTCGCCAAGACCTTCGCGTAAGCGCGGGCTGAGAGGACAGGGATATGCCCAGCCTTAAGGACCTGAAAAACCGGATCGGAAGCGTCAAGAATACGCGGAAGATCACGAAGGCCATGCAGATGGTTGCCGCGGCGAAACTTCGCCGCGCGCAAGAGGCCGCCGAGGCCGCCCGCCCCTATGCGGATCGCATGAATGCGGTCATCGCCGGGCTGGCCACTTCGGTCGGCAGCTCTGACGGCGCGCCCCGGCTTCTGGCCGGGACGGGTGCCGACAAGGTGCATCTGCTGGTGGTGATGACGGCGGAACGCGGTCTCTGCGGCGGTTTCAACACGACCATCGTGCGGCTTGCCCGCGCGCGGGCCAACGAGCTTCTGGCCCAGGGCAAGGTCGTCAAGATCCTGACCGTCGGCAAGAAAGGCCGCGAACAGCTGCGCCGCGATCTCGGCGATCATTTCGTCGGCCATGTCGATCTGTCGGACGTGAAGCGTGTGGGCTATGTCAATGCCCAGGAAATCGCCCGCGACATCCTCAACCGCTATGACGCGGGTGAGTTCGATGTGGCGACGATCTTCTTCAACCGCTTCCAGTCGGTGATCTCGCAGATCCCGACCGCCCAGCAGATCATCCCCGCCCAGCCGGGCGAGGCGGTGGTCACGAACACGCTCTACGATTACGAGCCGGGCGAAGAGGCGATCCTCGCCGACCTGCTGCCGCGCGGTGTCGCGACGCAGATCTTCACCGCCCTTCTGGAAAACGGGGCTTCCGAACAGGGGGCCCGGATGAGCGCGATGGACAATGCGACCCGCAACGCGGGCGACATGATCAACAAGCTGACGATCCAGTACAACCGGAGCCGTCAGGCCGCGATCACCAAAGAGCTTATCGAAATCATCTCGGGCGCCGAGGCGCTCTGACGACCCGAACGGAGAAACGACATGGCACAAGCACAAGGCAAAGTGACGCAGGTCATCGGCGCCGTTGTGGACGTTCAGTTCGATGGCGCCCTGCCGGCCATTCTGAACGCCCTTGAAACCGACAACAACGGCAAGCCGCTGGTTCTGGAAGTTGCCCAGCACCTGGGTGAAAACACTGTCCGCACCATCGCCATGGACGCGACCGAAGGTCTCGTCCGCGGCGCCAGGGTGAGCGACACCGGCGCGCCGATCTCGGTGCCGGTGGGTGACGCCACCCTCGGCCGCATCCTGAACGTCATCGGCGAGCCGGTGGACGAAAAGGGCCCGGTCGTGGCGACCGAAAAGCGCGCCATCCACCAGAAAGCCCCGGATTTCGCGTCGCAGGCGACCGAAAGCCAGGTTCTGGTGACCGGCATCAAGGTCATCGACCTGCTGGCCCCCTATGCCAAGGGCGGCAAGATCGGCCTGTTCGGCGGCGCCGGCGTGGGCAAGACCGTTCTCATCATGGAACTCATCAACAACATCGCCAAGGTGCACTCGGGCTACTCCGTGTTCGCCGGCGTGGGTGAGCGGACCCGTGAAGGCAATGACCTGTATCACGAGATGATCGAATCGGGCGTTATCAAGACCGACGACCTGACCGCCTCGAAAGTGGCGCTGGTCTACGGCCAGATGAACGAACCGCCGGGCGCGCGCGCCCGCGTGGCGCTGACCGGCCTGACGCTGGCCGAACAGTTCCGCGACCAGTCGGGGACGGACGTGCTGTTCTTCGTGGACAACATCTTCCGCTTCACCCAGGCCGGTTCGGAAGTGTCGGCTCTGCTGGGCCGTATTCCTTCGGCCGTGGGCTACCAGCCGACGCTGGCGACCGACATGGGCGCCCTGCAGGAGCGCATCACCTCGACCAAGAACGGCTCTATCACCTCGGTGCAGGCGATCTACGTTCCGGCCGACGACCTTACCGACCCGGCGCCCGCTACCTCCTTCGCCCACCTCGACGCCACCACGGTGCTGTCGCGTGCGATCTCGGAGCTTGGCATCTACCCGGCCGTTGACCCGCTCGACTCGACCTCGCGTCTGCTGGACCCGTCCGTGATCGGCGAAGAGCACTACAACGTCGCCCGTCAGGTGCAGGGCATCCTTCAGCGCTACAAGTCGCTTCAGGACATCATCGCCATCCTCGGGATGGACGAACTGTCGGAAGAGGACAAGCTGACCGTGGCACGCGCCCGGAAAATCCAGCGCTTCCTGTCGCAGCCCTTCGACGTGGCGAAGGTCTTCACCGGCTCGGACGGCGTTCAGGTGCCGCTGGAAAAAACCATCGCCTCGTTCAAGGCTGTGGTGAATGGCGAATACGACCACCTGCCGGAAGCCGCCTTCTACATGGTCGGCGACATTGAAGAGGTGAAGGCCAAGGCCCAGAAGCTCGCCGCGGCTGCGGCGTAAGGGGGCGTAAATGGCCAACACCCTGCAATTCGACCTGGTGTCGCCCGAGCGGAAGCTTGCTTCCGCTCAGGTGACCGAGGTGCAGATCCCGGGGGCCGATGGCGACATGACGGCGATGGAAGGCCATGCGGCCACCATCACCACCCTGCGCCCCGGCATCCTGAAGGCGGTTTCGCCGCAAGCCACGCTGGCCTTCGCGGTCACCGGCGGCTTCGCCGAAATCACCGCCTCGGGCGTGACGGTTCTGGCAGAGCGGGCGATCCCGGTCAGCGACCTGACCGGCACCCTGCTGGATGAGATGATCCAGGAAGCGCGCGACCTTGCGGCTATGGCCGACGACAAGGATGCCGCTGACAAGATCGTCAATGATCTTCAGGCCCTGCGCTACGCCGCGACCCACTGATCGCGGAACCGGCATCAATCGAAAGGCCCCGATCTTTCGGGGCCTTTTTCATTATGTTACCAATTTTTTGACGAGATTCTCGCGGAGCATGGCCGCGAAAAGGAGGCCAGATGCGACGTTTCAACACCGGATCATTCGGGGTCGATCAGGGCAGCCGCGTGCTTTTCTCGGATTTTGCCGATGGCGGTGTGATGTGGACGGGGCAGGGGCCGCGTGAAAGCCGGTTCATCGTCACCTTCAAGGAGCCGTTCCTTGATCCGCCCGTGGTCTCGCTGGGCGTGTCGATGTGGGATATGGACCACAAGCACAATTCCCGCGCGGACCTGACGGCCGAGAACGTGACAGAGACCGGATTTCACATCGTCTTTCGCACCTGGGGTGATACGCGCGTGGCACGGGTGCGGGCCGACTGGATGGCCATTGGTCCGGTGCAGGACGAAGATAACTGGCAGCTTTACTGAAAGGCCGCCCGGTGGGGCGGCCTTTCGGTCTGTCTCAGCCGCGCTGGTAAAGCCCCTCGTAGATCGGGACCAGCGTTTCGGTTTCAAACAGCGACGACACGCTGGTGCCATGCCAGATATTGAGGATTGCCTGCGCGAACATCGGCGCTGTCGGCACGATGCGGATATTGGGGCAGTTCTTCACCGCTTCGGTCGGTTCGATGGAATCGGTGATGACCAGCGATTTCATGACCGAATTCTGCACCCGTTCGACGGCGGGGCCGGACAGCACGCCATGGGTGATGTAGCTGTGGACCTCGGTCGCGCCGTTCTCCAGCAGCACCTCGGCGGCCTTGCACAGCGTTCCGGCGGTATCGCAGATGTCGTCGACGATGATGCACTTGCGGCCCTTCACGTCGCCGATCACGGTCATCCCGGCGACCTCACCCGCCTTTTCCCGCCGCTTGTCCACGATCGACAGCGGCGCATTGATGCGCTTGGCCAGTTCGCGCGCCCGCGCCACGCCGCCCACGTCGGGCGAGACGATCATCAGATCGTCCATCTGGCCCTTGAAATGGTGCTCGATATCCAGCGCGAAGATCGGGCTGGCATAAAGGTTGTCGACCGGAATGTCGAAGAAGCCCTGGATCTGCGCCGCATGCAGGTCCAGCGTCAGAATACGGTCGATCCCCGCTTCGGTCAGCAGGTTGGCCACCAGCTTGGCGCTGATGGGGGTGCGGGCCTTGGCGCGGCGGTCCTGGCGGGCATAGCCGAAGTAGGGGATCACAGCGGTGATGCGGTCGGCGGAGGAGCGGCGCAGCGCATCGGCGATGATCAGCAGCTCCATCAGATTGTCATTGGCCGGGCGCGAGGTCGGCTGGATGATATACATATCCTCGCCGCGCACATTCTCGAACACCTCGACGAAAACTTCGCCGTCATTGAAGCGTTCAACCCGTGCATCCACCAGCCCGACCTGCATTCCGCGGTGCATCGACATGCGCCGCGCGATGGATTTCGCAAGCGCGCGGTTGGCATTTCCGGCGATCAGCTTGGGTTCGGTGGTGGCAGCCATGGGAGGGGTCCTGTAAAGAGCGGCGGATTCGCGACCGTCCGGTAGCGTTGACACCGCTTACCACCGGGTTACGGTCGGCGCAAATCTTCACGCCCTCGGGGAGGCCGCCATGCCGCATATCGACTATTACTTTGCCGCCGTATCGCCCTTCGTCTACCTGGCGGGGCAGCGGCTTGAAGAGATTGGCGCGCGACATGGTGCCTCGATCAGCTACAAGCCGCTGGACCCGGCGGGGCTGTTCGCGCGGACCGGCGGGCAGCCGCTGGCGCAGCGGCATGAAAGCCGCCGTGCCTATCGCTTGCAGGAGTTGCGCCGCCAGTCGCGCAAACATGGGCTGATGCTGAACGAACAACCGCTGTTCTGGCCGGTCAACCCGGCGCCCTCGGGCTATGCGATCATCGCGGCGCAGGCGGCGGGGGGCGGCGATCTGGGGGCACTGACGCATGGGCTGGCCCGTGCCTGCTGGGCGGAGAACCGTGACATTGCCGATGATGCGGTCATCGCCTCGGTCATGGAACAGGCGGGTTTCGACCCGGCTGTGGCGCAGCGCGGTATGCTGGCGGCGGCGGAAACCTATGCCGTCAACCTGGAAGAGGCGGTATCGCGCGGCGTGTTCGGCGTGCCCTTCTATCTGGTGGATGGCGAAGGCTTCTGGGGGCAGGATCATCTGCAAGACCTTGATCTGCATCTGTCGGGCAAGCTCTGATGCCGGAGACCATCGCAGGCCATCCGACGGCCTATCGGCACTGGGGGCAGGGCGGGCGCCCGACCCTGGCGCTGCATTGCTCGCTGGCCCATGCGGGGGCGTGGTCGGGTGTGGCGACCGGGTTGCCTGAGCTTTCGCTGACTGCTCCGGATCTGCCGGGCCATGGCCGCAGCGCCGACTTGCCGCCAGGGGGGGATCTGCATGGCCTTGCCACGGCGATTGCCGCCGAACTGGCAGAGCGTGCGGATGGCCCGGTCGATCTGTTCGGGCATAGTTTCGGGGCGACCGTGGCGCTGCGTCTGACGGTGGAACGACCCGATCTGGTCCGCCGTCTGGTGCTGATCGAGCCGGTGCTGTTCGCCATCGTGCGCGGCACGCCGGAGTTTGACGACTTCGCGCGGGTCTATATGGCGGTTGACGCGCAGATGGATGGCGATCCTTTCGCCGCTGCCGCATTGTTCCACAAACACTGGGGTGTCGGCGATTTCGCCAGCCTGCCGGAAATGCAGCGCCGCTACATGGCGGATCGCATGCCGCTGGTGCGGGCACAGAATCCTGTGCTGCTGGAGGACCGTCCGGGTCTGACAGCGCCGGGGCGGCTGGAGGCGATCAACGTGCCGGTTCTGCTGTTGGAAGGGGCGGAAAGCCCGGCTGTGATCGGAGCGATCCATGGCGCGCTGGCAGCACGCATTCCGGGCGCGCGGCGGGTCTCGGTGCCGGGAGCTGCGCATATGGTGCCGATCACCCATTCTGCCGCTGTGGTCGCGGCGATCCGGGGCTAGATCAGCGCAAGAAAACGATCCACATCCGCCTCGGTCGTGGCCCAGCTTGTCACCAGACGGGCGCCCTCCTGCCCCTCGGGCGCGGGCATGTCATAGAACATCGCCCCGCCCGCGCGCAGCCGGGCCGAGGTTCCCTTGGGCCAGAGCGGGAACAGGATATTGGCCTCGACCGGGTGGCGCAGTGCGACGCCGCGCGCCACCAGCCCATCGGCCAGCCGGGCGCCCATGGCATTGGCCTGCACGGCCCATTCGAGCCAGCGCCGCCCTTCCAGCATCGCTGCCATCTGCGCCGCCAGATAGCGGCCTTTCGACAGCAGATGCCCGCCGCGCTTGCGGCGCAGCTCAAATTCCCAGGCGCGGGCGGGGTCGAAGATCACCACCGCCTCTACCCCCATAAGCCCGTTCTTGGTGCCGCCGAAGGACAGCGCATCGACCCCGGCGCGCCATGTCAGATCGGCGGGGCTGGCGCCTGTGGCCACAACCGCATTGGCAAAGCGCGCGCCATCGAGATGAACCGGCATCCCGGCGTCGCGCGCCATTCCGGCCAGTTGCGCGGTCTGCGCGGCGGAGTAAACAGTGCCCGCCTCTGTCACATTGGTCAGCGACAGCGCACCGCGCTGGCTGTTGTGGACGCTCGCCCCTGTGGCACCCAACGCCTGCACCAGTGCCTCGGGCGCGATGCGGCCATGTGCGCCCGCGCAATGCACCAGCTTCGCGCCATGGGTGAAAAACTCGGGCGCGCCGCATTCATCCTCGGCGATATGGGCCTGCGGATGACACAGCACCGTGCCCCAGGGCGGGCAAAGGCAGGCCAGCGCCAGCGCATTGGCCGCCGTGCCGGTAGCAACAAGGAATACCCGCGCTTCGGGCGCTTCCAGCATCTCGCGCAGCCGCGCCTCTACCGCCAGTGACAGGTCTTCAGCGCCGTAGCCCTTGGTATATCCGGTGTTCGCCCTGGTCAGCGCGGCCAGAACCTCGGGCGGCACCCCGGCGGCATTGTCAGAGGTGAAATACATCGGGCGGCCTCCGCTGGCAGGGTCAGGGCGTTTCGTCGATGACGTAATCGTCCCAGTCTTCTTCGGGAACTTCAAATTCCGGTACCGTCCAGCCGCGCACGCTGGCCCCAGCCTCGTGCACCGATTCCGGGTTGCCAGTCAGTAGCGGGTGCCAGTCGGGCAGCGGCTTGCCTTCATAGAGCAGGCGGTAGGCGCAGGTTCGGGGCATCCAGTAGGCGATATTCGGCAGCGTTGCGGGTGTCAGCTGCACGCAATCGGGCACGAATTGCTTGCGGATCGGATATTGCGTGCAGCGGCAGGACTCGCCGTCCAGCAGGCGACAGGCGATGCGGGTGAATTCCACCTCGCCGGTGTCTTCATATTCGATCTTGTTCAGACAGCACTTGCCGCAGCCGTCGCACAGCGCTTCCCATTCCTCGGGGCGCATCCGGTCCAGCGGCACGGTTTCCCAGAAGCGCGGGCGCATCATGCCCCCGCCAGAATGTCGCGCGCGCGGGCGCAATCGGTGTTCATCTGGTCGATGAGCGCGGGCAGGCCGTCGAACTTCATCTCCGGTCGCAGATAATCGACCAGCGCGACGGAAATGTGCTGTCCGTAAAGATCGCCCTTGAAATCAAAGATATAGGTTTCAAGGTTCGGGGTGTTCTCCCCGAACATCGGCCGCACGCCAAGGCTTGCCGCGCCACCATAGCTGCCAGCCTGCGGCCCGGTCAGCACATCGACCTTCACCGCATAGACGCCAAGCTTTGGCAGATGCAGGCCCGCCACGCTCATGTTCGCGGTGGGAAAGCCCAGTTCGCGGCCGCGCTTTTCGCCATGCAACACTTCGCCGTCGATCCGGTGCAAGTGACCCAGCATGTCGGCGGCATCGCGCGGGCGGCCTTCGGCCAAGGCGGTGCGGATGGCGGTGGAGGAGACTTCCTGCGCACCGATCTTCAGCAGCGGTGCGACGGTGACGCCAAAGCCCAGCCGCGCGCCCTCTGCCTTCAGATCCGCGACCGTACCGCTGCGACCTTTGCCAAAACAGAAATCAGCGCCAACGGTGACATGGGTGGCACCCAGACCGCGCGCCAGCACCTCTTCGGCGAATTCCGCCGGGGTGAAGGCCGCCATGGTGCCGTTGAACGGCAGTTCATAAAGATGGGCTACGCCCAGCTTGGCCAGCCGGTTGGCCCGCGCCTCGGCATTCATCAGCCGGAAGGGCGGGGCGGTGGGGGCGAAAAACTCGCGCGGGTGAGGCTCGAAAGTCAGCACGCCCAGCGGTCCGTGCGCAGCCGCCGCCTCGATCACCGAGCGGTGCCCCAGATGCACGCCATCGAAATTGCCCATGGCAATCGACGCGCCGCGATCCTGCGGTGCCAGCCCCTGCCAGTGCCTGACTATCTTCATGCGACCCCGTGGCGAGGGCCGTCCTGCCCTCAGTCGAACTTGCGGCTTGGCGCCAGAACCAGCGCCTCGCCCTTCAGCACCACGGTATTACCCACGGCGCAATGGGTTTCAAGGGTCACACGGCGCTTCGCGTGGTCAATGGCCGTCACCTTGACTTCGGCATAGACGGTATCGCCGGGGCGCACGGGCGCCATGAACTTCAGCGACTGGCCCAGATAAACCGTACCATGACCGGGAAGCTGTTCGCCGATCACCGCCGAAATCAGCCCGGCGGTCAGCATCCCGTGAGCAATCCGGCCTTCAAAGATGGTGTCCTGCGCATAGGCATCGTCCAGATGCACCGGGTTCCTGTCGGTCGAGACCTCGGCGAAGAGTTCGATATCCCGGTCGGTCACGGTTTTCCGCAGATGGCGGCTCATGCCGATTTCGATGTCTTCAATGCAGATCGTCCCGCGGGGCATGTTGTCGAGCATCCTGCGAATCCTCCGGTTCCTGAGCTGCAACGTAGCATATGCTGCGTCGCAGCGCAATTGCGCGGGTAATTATTTGGCGCAGGTGCGACAAAAGTGGTAATAATGTTGCTGCGCTGTCAGGCCAGGTGCGGCATGGCATAGGTAGGTGACAGCTCCTCCGCCTCCAGCCAGCTTTCCAGCAAAGCCTTGTCAGGATTGGCGGAATCCGCGCCGAACCGATCTGCCACAATCCCGCCGGTGATGAACAGCGTGTCGATCCCTTCGTTCTGGCCACCCAGAATATCGGTCCAGGGTCCGTCGCCAATGCACAGGATGTCGTCATTGGACAGGGGTTCGGCGGTTTCAGCCATTTTCCGGCGGGCGAGATCGTAGATCGGCGGATGCGGCTTGCCGAAATACAGCGCGGTGCCGCCGCGTTCCTCGTAATCCTTTGCCAGCGCCCCGGCGCAATAGACCCGCTTGTCGCCCATATCGACCACGATATCGGGGTTGGCGCAGAGCATGGTCAGCCCGCGCGCCTTCCCCAGCGCCAGTTCGGTCCGGTAGTCTTCAGGCGTCTCGGTCAGATCGTCGCGCAGGCCGGTGCAGACGATGCCCTCGGCCTCGGCCATCGGCACAAAGGTGATAGGGTCATTGCCCTGCAATTCGGGCGGCAGGTCGGTGAAGAAGGGCATGTCCTTTTCCGCGCCAAGGAAGGCCACGCGGCGCCCGACCGCGCCGCTGACCAGCGCCTGCTGAGCGGCATCACCCGAGGAGACGATCATATCATAGCAGTCACGCGGTGCCCCGATCCGGTCAAGCTGTGCCGCGACCGAGCCGAAAGGGCGCGGTGCATTTGTCATCAGGACGACGAAGCCACCGCTTGCACGGAACTGTTGCAAGGCGGCGACGGCGGTGGGGAAGGGGGTCTTGCCATTGTGCAGGCAGCCCCAGAGATCGCAGAACACCGCACGGTAACGGCCGGAAATTTCGGAAAGCGAGGCGATCATCTGGGTCATGGCAGGCCTTTCAGGGGCGGATCGGGCGCAGTCTGGCGCAGGGGTCCGACAGCTTTGTGACAGCAGGGGCGGAACGGCGACGGGCCGGGGAGGGTTCCCCGGCCCGGTCGTGAATCGGCAGGTGATCAGAGCGTCAGCGACGGGATGATCTGCTTCTTGCGGCTCATGATGCCCGGCAGCACCACGCTGTCACCGGACACAGCGCAGCCAAACGAGGCTTCGGCCAGTTGTTTCACCAGATCGTTCGGCACCAGCAGCGTCGCTTCTTCCTTCAGGATGTCGATGATGAACAGCAGTACCTGATCGGCGCCATCTTCCTGCGCGACGGCAGGCATCGAGGCCATCAGACTGTCCTTGCGGTCCAGCAGGATCTTCGGCGCGGTGGTTTCCAGCACGCTGACGCGCAGTTCCTTGCCGGCGACATTGTATTCTTTCGAATCCATCCGCAGCAGTTCGGCATCCGAGAAGGCAGAGACATCGGATTTCGCTTCGAACATGGCGGCGGCGAATTCGGGGATCGAGACACCCAGATCTGCGGCCAGCGCCTCAGCCACCTTACGGTCATGGTCGGTGGTGGTCGGGCTGCGGAATTCCAGCGTGTCCGACAGGATGCAGGACAGCATGGCACCCTTGATGCCGCGCGGCGCGCGCGCCACGTCGGCGCCCATCAGATCGTAGAGGATGGTCGAGGTGCAGGCCAGGGGCCGCATGGTAATGTCGATCGGCGTCTTGGTCTTGATGCCGCCGACCAGCATGTGATGGTCGATGATGCCAAGGATCTTCGCCTCGTTCACCGAGGGCGGCAGTTCGGCGGGGTTGTTGGTGTCGACGATCACCACTTCTTCGCTCGCCGCCACATCGGTGATGATCGCGGGTTTCGGCAGATCCCAGTGCCGGAGCACGAAGGCCGCCTCGGTATTGGGTTCTCCCAGCAGCACGGCCTCGGCCGGGGTGCCTTTCACCTCGGTCAGATACCAGGCCCAGGCGATGGGCGAGCCGGTGGAATCGGTGTCGGGGGATTTGTGGCCGAAGACCTTGATCATGAATCTAACCCGTGGATGGAATGGTTTCGCGCGCCTTATAGGGAAGGAAAGCGCGCTTGTCACGGGAGGCCGGGGGTGGGGTGACAGCTTGCCGCCGATGGGTCACTCGTCGCGGTCCTGCGGATAAAGCCGCGTGCCGGGGAAGGGCGGCAGCCAGCTTTCGCGGCGGATGGTCCAAAGCTCATAGCCGGGCACGAACTGGTCGGGGGCATCCAGCGTGCCCAGATGCACCTCTACCTCGGCCCCCGTGCGCGAAAATACCGGCGAACCGCAGGTCGGGCAGAAGAACCGCCCGGCAAAGCTGTGCGCCGTGCCGGTCACGGTGATCGCCGTTTCGGGAAAGATCGCCGAGGCATGAAACAGCGCCCCATGATGCTTGCGGCAGTCAAGACAATGACAAACCCCCACCCGCAACGGCCGCCCCCGCGCCTCGATCCGCAAGGCCCCGCAAAGGCATCCGCCGGTGATGGAGGGCATGAGGTTGGCTCCGTTTGGTTGGAAGGGGGCAGGTTTGTGTTGGCTGTCAGCCTGCAGTGTCGCAGCATACTACATTGGGCGATAGGCCGAAAGATTGACGATGCATAATGGACAAAAACGTAGTCCGGCATTAAAAGGGGAAGGGCGTGCCACGAGTTTTTATTATGTTGAAAAATAAGTTGCGGATTGCAATACTGTATGCGGTATCCTTCTCGGTAAATCCTCTGTTCGCTGATGAGGTCAAACTTTCAAAATATGCAATCGAGGCTTTGAGGCAGGCAGGAGAGATACCTGATGTATTCTCACCGAAAGATTTGCCCGGTCTTATTGCGGCCTTTGCGGAGCGCAACAATATTCCTGTTCGCAGGGAAGCAATACACAGAGTTTTGGTGGGCAGGGCCGCGCACAGATCTCTTCCTGGGTCCCCGAGGGTCATTGATGATGCGTTGCAGGAAATTGGCAAGTATGATCCTCAAGCGCGAGGATATAATTTCGATAGCTGGTGGGTCTACAAAAGCTTTGAGGGTCGAATGGCTGTTTGTGGCAGCTACGAAGATGTGAGAGGCGTGCAATTTATTCGATTGCGGGTTCATTTTTTTAGTGAATCTGAGTGGAAATTTGAAAGAGGTCTCGAAACGGGAGATCGGGCCGCGGGTATGTGTCTTTTCGCGGTTAGTGATTTGAAGTAAGGGAAATGCGCTAATATGGTGATTTAGCAAATCTGACTGTCTGATAAAGTTTCAGACTTTAATATCACTAACTTTAATGCTGAAACCTCATAGCATTCTAACCACGACTGACGTCAACATAGCTATCTCAACGTTCGTATGAGGGTATTAACCCTCCGACGGCAGCACGATCCGCTCCACCGTCCAGCCCTGTTCGGTCAGCAGGTTCAAAACGCCGGTCTTGCCCGCCAGATGCAGGGCACCGAAGGCCGCGAAGGTGGGGCCGGTCGCGGTGGCGTCCTCGATCACAGGGATCCACGCCTTGTTGCGGCGGGTCATCAGGATGTCTTCCATCCGGGCAAACTCCGCCTCGGCCTTTTCCGGCGTGTAGCCGGGGGCATCGTGGCTCGACAGCCGCATGTATTCCCAGATGCGGCGGGTGTCGCCGGCGAAATAGCCGTCGGCCATGGTCGTGGCGAAATCGGCGATCTGCGGCTCCATCTGAAGCGTGGCGCGCAGCATGTCGATCTGTTCCTCCATCGACAATTCGTCGAAGATGGCGAACAGCGTGGTGTAGGGTTCCAGCGCCCGCACCGGCACCCCGGTTTCTGCCGCCTGTTCCATCACCAGATGATCCAGCCCGCGGCCCGCCTGCGCCTCGGCCATGTCGCAGGGCGCGATGCCCAGCATGGTCGCCAGATACCAGGGGCGCATCTTGGCGGCCATGAAGGCGGGAATCTTGCGCGCCTCCAGTGCTGCGGCAACACCGGCCCATTCCTCGGGGCCAAAGCGTTCCAGCAGGCTTGGCCCCTCGGTCAGGAACAGCAACCCCGGATTGCTGGCAATCTCGTGCTTCAGCGCACGCTCCTCCTCTGGCCCTGCCTCGACCAGCAGGGTATCGATCCCGGCCAGTAGTGGCGTCACCTCGGCCAGGGTGGCGGCGTGCCGGGCATCGGGCATGTGATAGGTGCCCAGCAGATAGATCTGACGGTCGCCTTTGGTGGCCTGCCACAGATTGCCCTGCGCATAGGGCTGCGCCGCTGTCGCATCGGCCAGTTCCGCCGATTCGGCGGCGGGCAGGTCGGCCAGCAGGTTCTGCCCGGCACAGCGGGCGACCGCATCCTGGGGCAGGGCGAAAAGGGCCAGCGCAAGCGCGGCGGAGCGGAACAGGGAAAGCTTCAACATATGCGCAGCCTTGCACAGGGGGCCGGTCTCGGGAAGGCAGCGCGGGGTAAAATTTTTCGTCGAAAATTTCGGATGCAGGCGTTGACAGCCCGGCGGACCATGCCTAACTCTCGCGGCGTTGGCACTCGCTGACGGTGAGTGCTAACCGGATTTCTAACTGGAACCTAGGGAGTGTATCCAGATGGCTTTCAAACCGCTTCATGACCGTGTTCTGGTCAAGCGCGTCCAGAGCGACGAAAAGACCAAGGGCGGTCTGATCATCCCCGACAGCGCCAAGGAAAAGCCCGCAGAGGGTGAAGTCGTCTCCTGCGGCGAAGGCGCCCGCAAGGATTCGGGCGAGCTGATCCCCATGACGGTGAAGGCGGGCGACCGCATCCTGTTCGGCAAATGGTCGGGCACCGAAGTGACGCTGGAAGGCGAAGAGCTTCTGATCATGAAGGAAAGCGACATCCTCGGCGTCATCGCCTGAGGTCGGTCTTCCTGATCCGGGGGCCGGTGACGGACCCCACTTTCTGAAATTCAAGACAACTGGAGCAAGCACATGGCTGCCAAGGACGTCAAGTTCGATACCGATGCCCGCGACCGCATGCTGCGCGGCGTGAACATCCTCGCCGATGCCGTGAAAGTGACCCTCGGCCCGAAAGGCCGCAACGTGGTCATCGAAAAGTCGTTCGGTGCCCCGCGCATCACCAAGGACGGCGTTTCCGTCGCCAAGGAAATCGAACTTCAGGACAAGTTCGAGAACATGGGCGCGCAGATGGTGAAAGAAGTCGCCTCGCGCACCAATGACGAGGCCGGCGACGGCACCACCACCGCGACCGTGCTGGCGCAGGCCATCATCAAGGAAGGCCTGAAGGCTGTCGCCGCGGGCATGAACCCGATGGACCTGAAGCGTGGCATCGACATGGCCACCACCAAGGTCGTCGAGACCATCAAGGGCGCCGCGCGTCCGGTGAAGGACTCGGACGAAGTCGCTCAGGTCGGCACCATTTCGGCCAACGGCGAAGCCCAGATCGGCCGCTTCATCGCTGACGCGATGCAGAAGGTCGGCAACGAGGGTGTGATCACCGTCGAAGAAAACAAGGGCATGGACACCGAAGTCGAAGTCGTCGAAGGCATGCAGTTCGACCGCGGCTACCTGTCCCCCTACTTCGTCACCAATCCCGACAAGATGGTCGCGGAACTGGAAGACGCACTGATCCTGCTGCACGAGAAGAAACTCTCGTCGCTGCAACCGATGGTCCCGCTGCTGGAAGCGGTGATCCAGTCGCAAAAGCCGCTGATCATCGTGGCTGAAGACGTGGAAGGCGAGGCTCTGGCCACGCTCGTCGTGAACAAGCTGCGTGGCGGCCTGAAAATCGCTGCCGTGAAGGCTCCGGGCTTCGGCGACCGTCGCAAGGCCATGCTGCAAGACATCGCCATCCTGACCGGCGGTCAGGTGATCTCCGACGATCTGGGCATGAAGCTCGAAAATGTCACCATCGACATGCTCGGCCGCGCCAAGAAAGTCTCGATCAGCAAGGACAACACCACTATCGTTGATGGCGCCGGTGACAAGTCCGAGATCGAAGCCCGCGTGGCCCAGATCCGCACCCAGATCGAGGAAACCACCTCGGACTACGACCGTGAGAAGCTGCAAGAGCGCGTGGCCAAACTGGCTGGCGGCGTTGCGGTGATCCGCGTCGGCGGTGCGACCGAAGTCGAAGTGAAAGAGCGCAAGGACCGCGTGGATGACGCGCTGAACGCGACTCGTGCCGCCGTTCAGGAAGGCATCGTTGTCGGCGGTGGCGTGGCGCTGGTTCAGGCTGGCAAATCGCTGGACGGCCTCACCGGCCAGAACAGCGACCAGAACGCCGGTATCGCCATCGTGAAGCGCGCTCTGGAAGCGCCGCTGCGTCAGATCGCCGAAAACGCCGGTGTCGACGGCGCCGTGGTGGCTGGCAAGGTTCGCGAATCGAGCGACAAGAACTTCGGCTTCAACGCTCAGACCGAAGAATATGGTGACATGTTCACCTTCGGCGTGATCGACCCGGCCAAAGTGACCCGCACCGCGCTGGAAGATGCGGCTTCGGTCGCGTCGCTGCTGATCACCACCGAAGCCATGATCGCTGACAAGCCCGCCGACAAGTCGGCACCGGCAATGCCGGGCGGCATGGGCGGCATGGACGGTATGATGTAATCTGCCGGACCATCGGTTCGGGGAAGGGCGCCCTTTGGGGGCGCCCTTTTCTATTCCGGCACCGAAACGCTGCCTGTCCCGCCTGCGCCGCACCCTTCGCTGCGGGAGGAAAGACCGCTGCCGCGCCGAACATCCCTTGCAGGCGGCGCCGCCGCGCGCGTAGCGTGGCGCCATGCGGCTCTTCTGGTTGACCCTGCTCACACTCTGCGCCTTCGCGGCGAACTCACTCCTGAACCGGGCAGCACTGGCCGCTGGCGGCGCCGATCCCCTTGCCTTCGCCGCGATCCGGGTTGCGGCAGGGGCCGCGACGCTTCTGGCGCTGGTGCAGGTGCGGGGCAAGCGGCTGCCCGCATTGCGCCCGGTGCCGGTGCTGGCGCTGGCCGCTTATATGCTGGGCTTCTCGCTGTCCTATCTGGAACTTGCGGCGGGAACCGGCGCACTGATCCTGTTCGGCGGCGTGCAGATCACCATGTTCGCAGGTGCGCTCCTGTCAGGAGAGAAGGTGCCGCCCAGGCGCAGCCTCGGTGCCGCGCTGGCCTTTGCCGGGCTGGTCTGGCTGATGTTGCCCTCGGCTGGCGCGGTGCCGTCCTTCCGCGCCGCAGCCCTGATGCTCGTCGCCGCGCTGGGGTGGGGGATTTATTCGCTGGCCGGGCGTCGCGTGGCTGATCCGCTGGCCTCAACCGCCGCGAATTTCCTCTGGTGCCTGCCATTGGCCGCGTTGCCGTTGATCTGGCCCGGCGCCACGCTGCCGAATGCGCAGGGCTGGCTGCTGGCACTTGTTTCAGGCGCGGTCACCTCCGGCCTCGGCTATGCCCTCTGGTACGCACTGGTGCTCCAACTTGGCGCAGGACGCGCGGCGGTGGCGCAGATGGCGGTTCCCGTGATCACCCTGCTGGGAGGCGTCGCACTTCTGGGCGAGGTTCCGGGCCTCCCCGCACTGGCGGCCTCGGCCATCGTGATGGCGGGCGTCGCCCTCGCCACCCTGCCACGCCGCTGAGGCTTTTGCTTCTTGCCCAAATACTCAAGCCGCCGGTGCCGCCATTCCGGTGCCGGGCGCAGGCGCGCGTTCACCGCAGGCCATGGCAATGCCGGAGGAGGGGGCTCGATGCCCCTGAGACCGGCGCCGCTTAGCCCTTGATCCGGTTCACATGGCCCATCTTGCGGCCCGGCCGTGCCTCGGCCTTGCCATAGAGATGCAGCGCCGCGTTGCGTTCCCCCGCGATCTGCGGCACCCGCAGCACGTCATCGCCGATCAGGTTCTCCATCACCACATCGGCGTAGCGGTTGCCATCGCCCAGCGGCCAGCCAGCCACCGCGCGGATATGCTGCTCGAACTGGTCGACCGCGCAGCCATTCTGCGTCCAGTGGCCCGAGTTATGGACCCGCGGTGCGATCTCGTTCACCAGCAGGCCCTGCGGTGTCACGAACAGTTCCACCCCCATCACGCCGACATAGTCCAGTGCGTTGAGGATACGGGCCGCGATCAGCACCGCGTCGGCGCGCTGCGCGGCACTCAGCCGGGCGGGCACGGTCGTGGTGTGCAGGATGCCATCGCGATGGACATTCTCGCCCGGATCATAGCAGGCCACCGCCCCGTCGAGGCCGCGCGCGGCAATCACCGAAACCTCGTGGCTGAAGTTGACGAACCCCTCCAGCACCGCCGCAGCGCCACCCATGGCGGCAAAGGCCGCCTCGGTATCCTCCGCCGTGCGGAGCCGCGCCTGGCCCTTGCCGTCATAGCCCAGCCGCGTGGTCTTGAGGATTGCCGGTGCGCCGATCCGCCCCAGCGCGGCGTGCAGATCATCCAGGCTGTCCACCGCCCCATAGGGCGCGACGCTGAGGCCGAGGCCGGTCAGAAAATCCTTTTCCGCAATCCGGTCCTGGCTGACGGCCAGCGCCCGGCGGTTCGGGCGGATCGGTTTCGCCGCCTCCAGCAGATCCAGCGCGGCGGTGGGGATGTTCTCGAATTCATAGGTGATGACATCGACGGAGGCCGCAAAGGCCGCCAGCGCCGCTGCGTCGTCATAGCCCGCCGTCGTCACCCGGTCCGCCACATGGGCGGCGGGCGGATTGGCGGCGGGTTCGAACACATGGCTGCGGAACCCCAGCCGCGCTGCCGCGACGGAAAGCATCCGGCCAAGCTGGCCACCGCCCAGAATGCCGATGGTGGCGCCTTGCGGAAGGGAAGAGGTCATGCGGTCACCTGCCCCTGACAACCCGAGGCGCGGCCCCCGGACGGGGTTATTCGTCGGCGGGTTCGTCGGGAATGGAGGCGGAAAGCGCGTCGCGCCATGCGTCCAGTCGCGCGGCCAGTGCCGGGTCGTTCAGCGCGAGGATGCCCGCTGCCATCAGCCCGGCATTGGCGGCCCCGGCCGCGCCGATCGCCATGGTCGCCACCGGAAAGCCCCTGGGCATCTGGACGATGGAATAAAGGCTGTCCACGCCCGACAGCGCGCGGGTCTGCACGGGCACGCCGATCACCGGCACGCGGGTTTTCGACGCCATCATGCCCGGCAGATGCGCCGCGCCACCGGCGCCCGCGATGATGACCTTCAGCCCGCGCTCTGCGGCGGTCTTGCCATAGCTCCAAAGCCGGTCGGGGGTGCGATGGGCCGAGACGATCTTTGCCTCATAAGGGATGCCCAGCTCGTCCAGAATCGCCGCTGCCTCGCGCATCGTCGGCCAGTCGGACTGGCTGCCCATGATGATTCCGACTTCGGTCGCCATCAGCTTCCCCCTTGGTTTGCAGGGGCTTTAGCGTGCGGCGTGCCAAGGGGCAAGCACCGAAGCCGGGCTCAGGCGATGATGTCGGGGATCAGCTGATCCTCGATCTTCACGATCTGATCCTTCAGCGCCAGTTTCTGCTTCTTCAGCCGCCGCAGGGTCAGCTGATCGGGGCGGCCCGTCGCCTCCAGCGCGGCAATCGCCTCATCGAGATCGCGGTGCTCACGCCGCAGCACCTCAAGCTTGATGCGCAGCATCTCGTCGAGGTTGAGTTCCATCGAGGCGTTCATGGCAATCCTGGCGTCGCTCTGGTTTGAGTCGTGGGCTTCGGGTTTGAGAAGTATAGTCTTTTTCCTGCTCGAGGGGAAGAAAACTGCGCGAACCGATCCGGGCGCGCGGGCTTGCGCCGGGGGCGGTGGCGCCCCATATTCAGGTCTGGGCCGGATGCCTGACAGGGGCCGGCGCGATATGTCGCTTCATTCAAGGGCAAGTCGATGACCAAGATCAGTTTCGGATCGCATCCCTATCTTCTGGGCTTCGAACAGCTTGAACGGCTGGTCGAACGCACCGCCAAGGGGTCAGGCGAGGGCTATCCGCCGTTCAATATCGAGGCGGTGTCGGAAAACGCCTATCGCATCACGCTGGCCGTTGCCGGTTTCCGCGAGGATGAGCTCGCCATTACCGTCGAGGACCGCCAGCTCGTCATTCGCGGACGCCAGGCCGAGGATGAGGGGGACCGCGTGTTCCTGCACCGGGGCATCGCCAGCCGGGCCTTCCAGCGCAGTTTCGTGCTGGCAGATGGGGTTGAAGTTTCGGGCGCCCATATGGAACACGGCCTGCTGCATGTCGATCTGCGCCGTGTCGTGCCCGAGGCGGTCGTGCAAACCATCCCGATCCGCACCTCCCGCAGCGCCGCCGAGGCGCCGGTGAAGCGGATCGAGGCGAAGTGAAGGAGACGGGTCATGGATGCGAAAGTTGATCTTTTCCCGGAAACCGCAGATCGCATCGTCTATGTGCGTCCGGTTGCCGTGGCGGAACTGCCAGAGGAAATCCGCAATCAGGCAGGAGGGATTGAGACCCTCTATGCGGTGCATCGCCCGGATGGCGAAAGACTGGCCCTTGTGCGTGACCGGGCACTGGCTTTCGCCCTAGCGCGGCAGAACGATCTGGCCCCCGTCAGCGCGCATTGACCGCTGTGCGCAAGACCTGGCGCCGGTGCCGGATGGGGCGCGGCGGAGTTGAGTATTTTTGCAAGAAGCAAAACAGGAAGGGGCGGCGGCCGGGCCGCCCCTGTGTCGTTTCAGTGTCCCGCAAGCCAGCGTTCGGCGTCCAGCGCGGCCATGCAGCCCATGCCTGCGCTGGTGACGGCCTGGCGATAAACGTGATCGGTCAGGTCGCCCGCCGCGAAGACACCGGGGATCGAGGTGCGGGTCGAGCCGGGTTCGACCTTCACATAGCCGCCGTTGTGCAGCTCCAGCTGATCCTTGACGAGTTCCGAAGCCGGGGCGTGCCCGATGGCGACGAAGAAGCCTGCGCAGGGCACATCGGTGGTTTCACCCGTCTGCACATTCCGCGCGCGGACGGCAGTGACGCCCAGCGGGGCTTCGGTGCCCAGAACCTCGGTCACCTCGTGATGCCACAGGAGTTCGACCTTGGGGTTCTTGAACAGGCGGTCTTGCAGGATCTTTTCGGCCCGCAGGGAGTCGCGCCGGTGGATCAGCGTTACCTTGCTGGCGAAATTGGTCAGGAACAGCGCCTCTTCCACAGCGGTATTGCCGCCACCGATCACCACGACCTCTTTCCCGCGATAGAAGAAGCCGTCGCAGGTGGCACAGGCCGAGACGCCGAAGCCCTTGAATTTCTCCTCGCTGGGCAGGCCCAGCCATTTGGCCTGCGCGCCGGTCGCCAGGATCACAGCATCGGCGGTGAAGGTGGTGCCGCTGTCGGCATGGGCCACGAAGGGGCGTTTGGACAGGTCAAGCGTCGCGATATAGTCGCTGACGATGTCGGCCCCCATGGCGCGGGCGTGGGATTCCATGCGGACCATCAGATCGGGGCCCTGGACCTCGGTATCGCCGGGCCAGTTCTCGACCTCGGTGGTGATGGTGAGTTGTCCGCCGGGCTGAAGGCCCTGGACCAGAACCGGCTCCAGCATGGCGCGCGCGGCATAAACGGCGGCGGTATATCCTGCCGGGCCGGAACCGATGATGAGGAGGCGGGTATGCCGGGAGTCGCTCATGGAAACCTCGTTGAAAGCGTTCCCCCCATATAAGTGCGCCATGCCGGGGTGGCAAACCCGCAGGGCCAGAGGCGTGGATCGAATTTCAGTGATGTGGCGAAATAATATTGCGTCTGAGGCTGCAAAATCCTAATGTCCGCGCAAAACGTCGGACCACATGCCACGATGGCCCGCGCAGCAAGGATATCTGTACATGGCCGGCTCCAAACTGGACCCAATCGACCGTCACATTCTGGCCGAACTTCAGGCCGACGGGCGGATGACCAATGTCGAGTTGGCCAAGCGCGTGGGCATATCGGCGCCGCCCTGTCTGCGCCGGGTGCGGACGCTGGAGGAATCGGGCTACATCAAGGGCTATCATGCCGATGTAGATGCGCGCGAACTGGGGTTCGAGGTGCAGGTTTTTGCCATGGTGCGGCTGCAAAGCCAGGCCGAGGCGGATCTGAGCGCCTTCGAGGCGCGCTGTCGTGCCTGGCCGCTCGTGCGTGAATGCCACATGCTGAACGGCGAGATCGACTTCATCCTGAAATGCGTCGCACCGGATCTGTCGACGTTTCAGAGTTTCCTGACGGCCGAACTGACCGCCGCTGACAATGTGGCCAGCGTGAAGACCAGCCTTGTCATCCGCTGTGCGAAGGACGAGCCGGGCCTGCCGTTCGACGTTCTGGAAGCACGTCTGAGCAAGAGCGCCTGAAGCCGGGGCATGTGTTGTTCCGGGGGGAGGCCTTGGTCGCCCCAACCGGAGCATCCGACCGCACTTTGAGGATTGGCCGGATGTTCCAGCCGACAGGTGGCAGCTGAAACACTCAGGCGGCCCCTGATGCTGCGCAGAGGTTCGCAGCGGGGCCGCCCGTACTGAGCTACACAACCTGTTGCGGATGGCTGGGAGCCGAATTGGGGCAAGGACTTACCCGCCACCATCCGTTCTCGAGGACTGAGGCAAAGGTGGCTGAATTCTGGCGTCTTGTCAAAGTTCCAGCGCTTTTGTGGCGGCTTCGGCAAAGGTTGTGAAGAGGCACACGGGATTGTTTCGCAATCTCGCCGCAAACGGGGAGGCATCGGGCAGATCTTTCCCCTTGAAGCGGATATCCCGCCCGAATCACCCAAAACGAAAGGCCGCACCCGACAGGGCGCGGCCTTTTCGATCTGAGAGGGGTTTACGGCCGGAACGCGTGGTTCAGCGCGCGGCCTGAGCCCGCGGGGCCGGGGTGGTCGCTTTCACCGCGGCGGGTTTGCGACGGGCGCCGCGCTGCCACGGCATCGCGGGTTGCGCGGTTTCCGAAGCGGCGATCACCGATTTCAGCCAGCGACGTTCTTTCTTCATGTGCAGCTCCTGCATCCTGCATGTGCCCGAACCTGTGGGCCTTTGATGCTGCGAAGATGCCGTAAATTTGCGGCGGGCTTGCGGGAGGATTGTGGCATTTTCTCTGATTGGCCGCGCCGGGCCAGCGGAGAGATTGTGGGGAATTTTGTTATTTTCCGTATCCCGGAAACAGCCAATACCGACTGTTTCACAAATTGCGGCAAATCGCGGGCCGTTCTGCCGCAATCACAACCGGATACAGGAGATCAGCCGCCCGTAATCTGCCTCGTCGCGGTGGGTCGTGCGGCGGTAGGAGTAGAATCGCTCGGCGTCGCTGTAGGTACAGTGTCGCGTCCATTCGGCCTCGCCCACGCCCGCCGCGCGCAGGCGCCACAGCGCATAGCCCGGCAGATCGAACAGGGCGCGGTCGCCCTTGCCATTGGCGAAGAAACGGGCGGTCTCGCGATCATCGTCGATGAAGCTTTCGACGAATTCGGGGCCAACCTCATAGGCCGCCTGGCTGATGGTCGGTCCGATTACGGCGCGGATGCGTGTGCGGCTCGCTCCCAGGGCCTCCATCGCGTCCAGCGTCGCCTCCAGCACGCCGTCTTTCGTGCCACGCCAGCCCGCATGGGCCGCCCCGATGACCTGGGCCTCCGGGTCGGCAAACAGCACCGGCTGGCAATCGGCGGTCAGCACGCCCAGCACCAGCCCCGGCTGGCGGGTCACCATTGCATCGGCGCGTGGCAGCGGCCCCTCATGGGGGCCGGTGACCGTGATCACATCCGGCGAATGCACCTGATGGACACTGACCAGCGCCTCGGGTTCGGCGCCCATGGCCTGCGCCACGCGGCAGCGGTTGATCGCAACCGCCTCGGCCAGATCAGAGGAGCCGTTGCCGCAGTTCAGGCCTGCGAAGATACCGGAGGAAGCCCCACCTTTGCGGGTGAAAAAGCCGTGCCGGATGGGGGCGAGGGTCGGGGAGGTGATGATCTCGATCATGGCATGTCTCGGGGCGATTGCGGCGGAAAGCCCGGCGGCGGCGCGGTGCCGGGGCGGTGCAGGGCCAGCGCCTTGAACAGCGTTCCCATTTCTTCGGGGTGGGTCAAGCGCCGAGTTGCGGCGATATGGGCCTGAAGCGCCGTGCCGTCCAGCCTTTGCGCCAGCGTGGCCGCGCGTGCCTCGATCCCGAGCGCCACAAGCAGCGCGCCTTGCGTGGTATAGGCGGCGGGGCAGGCTGTGGCCTGCGCCAGCGCCGCGAAATCGACATGGGCGGTCAGGTCTGCGGCACCCGGATCGGCCAGCGGATCGGTGAAAGCATGGTTGCGCAGCGCCTGAAACGTGTCGCCTCGCGAGTGCCAGTCGCCATAGTCAAGGATCAACGCCACGCCGCCATGCCGCGTGATACGCTCTCCAAGCATTGACATCACCGGGATGGCGGCGGGGCAAATCTCCACCACCTCGCCGGGTGCTGTGTCGGCCAGACGGTGATCCAGCGCCGCAATCGGCAGGGCAGGGCCGCGCGCCAGTGCCAGCCGCCCGTCGCGCAGGGTGACCACGGTTTCCTCCCAGCCACCTGTTGCGCGGGTGAACTGGCGGATCGGCAGCGCATCGAAGAATTCGTTGGCCAGCAGGAACAGCGGCGTCTCCGGCAGATCGGCGGCGCTGTCCAGCCATGTGACCGGATGCGCGCCCTGCGTGACACGCTGGCGCGCGCGCAGAGCGGGTGAGGCCTCTACCAGTGTGACCTGTGCCGCCGCATGAAAGCCCGGCACCCGTGCGGTGGCGCGCAGAACATCGGCCATCAGCGTGCCTCTGCCAGGCCCAAGCTCGGCCAGTGTGAAGGGGCTGGGTGCGCCCAGGTCCAGCCAGCTTTGGGCGAGGCACAGGCCCAGCAATTCGCCAAACATCTGGCTGATCTCTGGCGCCGTGATGAAATCCCCCGCCTGCCCGAAGGGCTCGTGCGTGGTGTAATAGCCGTGCTCGGGGTGCAGCAGGCATTCGGCCATGTAATCGGCAAGCGTCATTGGCCCGGTCGCAGCGATGCGGGCGCGCAGGATCGGCTCAAGCGGGGTCATCGGCGGACCGGCGGGCTTTAACGATAAAGTAAGCTCCGGCGAGGATCATGGGCAGCGAAAGCAACTGACCGGCCGTCAGACCGTAACCCCCCAGATGGAGGTAAAGACCCAGAGGATTGTCAGCGGTGACGAATTGCGCATCGGGCTGGCGGACGAATTCCACCAGAAAGCGTGCAAGACCATAGCCCGCAATGAAGGTGCCTGCGATCAGGCCGGGGCGGCGAAACGCGCTGGCGGCGCGGAATGCCAGCCACAGCAGCAGCGCGCCAAGGATCAGACCCTCCATCCCTGCTTCGTAAAGCTGGCTGGGGTGGCGGACACAGGGCATCTCCAGCGTGGCGCAGGATTGTGCGGCCTCACCGGGAAAGGCCACGCCCCAGGGCAGGGTGGTCGGGCGGCCCCAAAGCTCGGCGTTGACGAAATTCGCCAGTCGCCCGAGCAGCAAGCCCGGCGGGGTGGCCAGCGCCAGCAGATCAGCGGTGGGCAACATCGGGATGCCTTCGCGCCGGCAGAACAGTGCCGCAGCGACGATGACGCCCAGAAATCCGCCGTGGAAGGACATGCCGCCTTCCCAGACCCGCAGGATCTGCGCGGGATGCTGGAGGTAGAAACCCGGCTGATAGAACAGCACATAACCCAGCCGCCCGCCCAGCACGACGCCAAGGATGATCCAGGTCAGCAGGCGGTCCAGCTGCTCTGCGGTCATCGGCGGGGAGACGGGCCAGAAACGCGGCGTGGCCAGCGCCCGTGTCACAAGCCGCCAGCCGATCAGCAGACCGGCGATATAGGCCAGCGCGTACCAGCGCAGCGCGAAGGTGACCCCGAACAGATCGACCGAGAATACCTCGGGTGACAGGTCGGGGAATGGAATGTAGCTCATACCGGCCTCCGTGACCCCGGCGCAGGCGGGGCCTTTCGCTTGTGTTGCGGGGCTGCGGCATTGTCAACCGCGCCCGCCCCGGCCCTTGATGCGCCGGGCGACAGGCCGCATATAGGGCCGAAGAACAGGAGTAGCCCGATGCAGACGCGCAGCAAGTTTCTGGACGACATGTCGCAGCTGATGACCAACGCCATGGGCGTGGCTCAGGGTGCGAAGACCGAGGCGGAGACGGCGATGAAAAGCCTGATGGATCGCTGGATGGCCGACCGTGATTTCGTCAGCCGCGAGGAATTTGACGCCGTGCGCGCCATGGCCCAGAAAGCCCGCGAGGAAAACGAGGCGCTTTCTGCCCGGATCGCGGCGCTGGAAGCGAAGCTGAAGTAAGCTGCGGTTTTCGGGGTTGCGAAGCGCCCCGTGCCGGTGTTAATCGGTCAGCAGAGCGGCGGGTATGGTGTAGTGGTAGCGCCTCAGCCTTCCAAGCTGATGGGGCGGGTTCGATTCCCGCTACCCGCTCCAGTTTTCCTAAAATATGATGATTTTCCGCGCCTTACGGGCCGCAGAAGTCTTACGCAGGACCATGCCGGATGGCCCTGCTTTCGCGTCAGAGATTGTCGGCCTGCGGCATGCCGAGAACGTGGAAGCCGCCATCGACCCGCACCACCTCGCCCGTGGTGAAGGCGCCGTAATCCGAACACAGCCAGACCGCCGTGCCGCCCACCGCCTCCAGCGTCGCATTCGACCGCAGCGGTGCGTTCTGTTCGGTGTGCCGGTAGGTCGCGCGGGCGCCCCCGATGGCCGCACCCGCCAGCGTCTTCATCGGGCCGGGCGAAATGGCGTTGACGCGGATCTTCTGCGGGCCAAGGTCATTCGCCAGATAGCGCGTGGCGCTTTCCAGCGCGGCCTTGGCCACGCCCATCACGTTATAATTCGGCGTGACGCGGTTCGACCCCTGGAAGGTCAGGGTGATCAGGCTGCCGCCTTCCGGCATCATTTCAGCCGCGCGCCGGCTGACGTCGATGAAGGAAAAGCACGAAATATCAAGCGAATGCTTGAAATTGCCGCGGCTGGTATTGATGAACCGGCCCGTCAGCTCGTTCTTATCAGAGAAGGCGATGGCATGGACGAGGAAATCCATCGTGCCCCAGCGATCCTTCAGCGCGCCGAAACAGGCCTCCAGACTTTCATCGTCGGTCACATCGACATCCACAAGAAAATCGCTGCCGACCGAGGCAGCCAGCGGTTCGACCCGCTTGCCGAAGGCCTCACCCTGATACGAAAACGCCAGTTCTGCGCCTTCATCGGCCAGCGCCTTCGCGATGCCCCAGGCAATAGAGCGTTCGTTCGCGACACCCATAACGAGGCCGCGTTTGCCTTTCATCAGTTCCGCCATGCCGGCTCTCCCTGAAACGGGGGCATTCAGCCCCGATACTTGCTCATGACCAGCGTGGCATTGGTGCCGCCGAAGCCGAAGCTGTTGGACAGCACGGAATCCAGTTCCACCCCTTCGCGGTAGGTGGTGGCGATTTCCTCGGGCTTCAGTTCGGGGTCAAGCTGGGTGACATTGGCCGAGGCCGCGATGAAATTGCCGTCCAGCATCAGCAGCGAATAGATCGCCTCATGCACGCCGGTCGCGCCGAGGCTGTGCCCGGTCAGAGATTTGGTCGACGAGATCGGCGGCACATTGCCTTCGCCAAAGACGCGGCGGATCGCCTTCACCTCGGTCACGTCGCCCGCCGGGGTCGAGGTGCCGTGGGCGTTGATATAGTCGACCTTGC
This sequence comes from Gemmobacter sp. LW-1, assembly GCF_001303875.1. NCBI lineage: Bacteria > Pseudomonadati > Pseudomonadota > Alphaproteobacteria > Rhodobacterales > Paracoccaceae > Gemmobacter > Gemmobacter sp. LW-1. The sequence goes on from NZ_LJSC01000030.1 coordinate 53,034, forward strand.
GGCCTTCCGGCAGCGTGGCGACCGCGAGGCGCATCGAGCGTTCGCCACCTTCGCCCGAAGGCGCCACCATGTCGTGACCGTCGGAAGTGGCGCCATAGCCGGTAACTTCGGCATAAATCTTCGCGCCACGCGCAAGAGCGTGGTTCAGTTCTTCCAGCACCACGACGCCGCCGCCGCCTGCGATGACGAAACCGTCACGGGTGGCATCAAAGGCGCGGCTCGCGGTGGCGGGGCTGTCATTGTATTTCGACGACATGGCGCCCATGGCGTCGAACAGGCAGCTCAGCGTCCAGTCAAGTTCCTCGCCGCCACCGGCGAACACGATGTCCTGCTTGCCCATCTGGATCAGTTCGGTGCCATTGCCGATGCAATGCGCCGAGGTCGAGCAGGCCGAGGTGATCGAATAGTTCACGCCCTTGATCTTGAACGGCGTGGCGAGGCAAGCCGAGTTGGTCGAGGACATGCAGCGCGTGACCATGAAGGGGCCCATGCGCTTGGGCGCGCCCTTCTCGATCACGATCTGATGCGCCTGGAAGAAGTTGGAGGTCGAGGGCCCGCCGGAGCCCACGATGATCCCGGTGCGCTCGTTCGACACGTCGCCCGCCTCCAGCCCGCTATCCGCGATGGCCTGCTGCATGGCGAGGAAGTTATAGGCTGCACCCGGCCCCATGAAGCGCAGGTCGCGCTTGTCGATATGGTCTTCCAGCACGATCTGCGGCATGCCATGAACCTGGCTGCGGAACCCGTGCTCGGCATATTCCGGCGCAAAGACGATGCCGGATTTCCCGGCGCGCAGGCTGGCTTCCACCTCGGCGGCATTGTTGCCGATCGGCGAGACGATTCCGATCCCGGTGATGACGACGCGACGCATGGGGCCTCCCTCAAAATCTCAAGCCTGTTTAGGGCAGCGGGCCGGAAGGGGCAAGCGGGAAGGGGGCTTCCGGGGGCGGGGCAGGGCCTGTTGCAGGAGCGCCCTGCCGATATTGCTCCCGTATAAGGGCATCGTACCGGGGGTGGCCGGGGCGTGTGCGGACCGGGCTTTGACCTGCCCAAGGCCCTGACCTGACGCATGTCAGGATGCGGCTTCGGAACTAAAAGGCCGGGCCTTTGCTTCAGGCCCGGCACAACACGCGCGATCTGACAGATGTTCAGTTTGCGCTGAGCGCGACTTTCATGTCGGTGACCTGATAGATGACCTCGCCATCGGCCTCGACGATGCCGTTGGCCACGCCCATGGTCAGGCGGCGGGTCTGGATCGCCTTGGTGAAATCGACCTTGTAGGTCAACAGCTTGCGGTCGGGCCGCACCATGCCGGTGAGCTTCACCTCGCCCACTCCCAGCGCATAGCCGCGCCCCTGCCAGCCGCGCCAGCCGAGGTTGAAGCCGGTGAGCTGCCAGAGGCCGTCAAGGCCAAGGCAGCCGGGCATGATCGGGTTGCCGGGGAAGTGGCAGTCGAAGAACCACAGGTCGGGCGTGATGTCGAATTCGGCAACAACATGGCCCTTGCCGTGTTCGCCGCGATCTTCCGAGATGTCGGTGATGCGATCCATCATCAGCATGGGCGGCGCCGGAAGCTGCGCATTGCCCGGTCCGAACAACTCGCCCCGTGCGCATTTCAGCAGATCGTCCTTGGTGAAGCTCGTCGGAAATGCCGCCATCTGGCCCTTTTCTCCTTTTATCCCTGGACCCCTCTATCACCCCGGTCTCTGCCGTGGCAAGGGTGGCGGACCCTGCCTGCGTGGGTTCCGCCGGGATCGCCGCGGGCGGGCAGGCGGTTTGTGGTGCGGGTGCGGGAAATGCGCAGTTATCGGATGTTTCTGGCGGCTTCCGGGCTGGCCAACCTTGCGGATGGGGTGGCGACGGTGGCCTGGCTGTGGGTTGCCACGCTGCTGACACGGGATGCGGCGCTGATCGCGCTTGTTCCGGTGGCCTTGCGGTTGCCCTGGGCGCTGTTCGCGTTGCCTGCGGGGATCGTCGCGGACAGGATGGACCGGCGCAGGCTGATCGTGGCGATGGATGGCCTGCGCGCGGCGGGTTTTGGTGCCGCTGCGATTGCCCTCTGGCTGGCCGCCCCGCTGCCGCCCGCCCCGGACAGCGGAGTGACCTCGCCGCCGCTGTTTGTCTCGCTGTGCCTGTCGGCGCTGATCGTCGGCGTGGCCGAGGTGTTTCGCGACAATGCCGCACAATCCTATCTGCCCGCCCTTGTCCCCTCGGAGGGGCTGGAACGCGCCAATGCCCGGCTCTGGCTGGTTGAGAGCGTCGGCAATGCACTGGTCGGCCCGGCGCTGGGGGCGGCGGCGCTGGGGCTGATGCTGGCCCTGCCTTTCGCGGGTAATGCGCTGGCTTACGCTCTGGCGGGGCTGATCATCGCGGGGATCGCCGGAGGCCCTGCATCCCCGCGCGCGGCAGCGGAGCGCAACTGGCGGCGCGAACTGGCCGAGGGCTGGGTTTTCCTGCGCGGCTCGCCGCTGCTGCGGATGCTCGCGGTGGCGACCGGGTTCTGGAACATGTTCGACAGCATGGTGATGTTCGCACTTGTGCTGCTGGCGCAGGAGAAGCTGGGCCTGCCTGCCGGGCAATACGGGCTTGTGCTGGCAGCGGCGGCGGTCGGGGGGATCGTTTCTGGCCTGATCGGGGACCGGGTGGTCCGCGCCATGGGGGCGGTGCGGCTGATGCGGGTCGCGCTGTTTTCCGGCGTACCCTGCTTTGCCGCCATGGCGGTAGCCCCCGGCCCGGTGACCGTGGGGCTGGCGCTGGGAATGGCGTGGTTCTGGGGCCTGACCTGGAACATCGTCTCGGTCTCGACCCGGCAGCGGTTGGTGCCGGATGCGATCCGGGGGCGGGTGAACAGCCTTTATCGCCTGATGGCCTGGGGCATGATGCCGGTCGGCTCGGCGTTGGCCGGGCTTGTCATCGGCCTTGCCGAAGCACCGCTGGGCCGCATCGCCGCGCTGGAGGCGTCGCTCTGGCTGGCCGCCGCAGGCACGCTGATCCTGACGCTGCTTGTCTGGCGGCCGCTTGGCACCTATCTCCCACAGGCATTGTTGCAAAAGTGACGGTCGGGGGCGCAGGACGGGGAATGGGTTTGAAATCCCCGCCCGGCGGGCTTAGACTGCAAGGATCATTGGACCGGAAGGCAAGATGACCGAGACCGCAGACGATATGGTGATGGCGCGCGCAACCGGCTGGCTTGCGCAGGGGGGCTTGCGGCCGACGCGGCAGCGGCTGGCGCTGGCCTCGCTTCTGGTGGGGGATGGCGCGGATCGCCATGTCACCGCCGAAAGCCTGTTTGCCGCCTCGATGTCGGGCGAGGAGAAGGTCAGCCTCGCCACCGTCTATAACACCCTGCGGGCCTTCTGCGAGGCCGGGATCATGCAGGAAGTCGTGGTCGATGGTTCGAAAAGCTATTTCGATACCCGCATGGACGATCACCCGCATTTCTATTGGGAAGACGACGGCCGGCTGACCGATGCGCCCGCCGATCAGCTTGAGATCACCCGACTGCCCGATGCACCGGAAGGGGCCGAGATCGCGCGTGTCGATGTGGTGATCCGCCTGCGGCGGCGCTGATCGTTAGCGCAATCACGGAACCTGTCGCGCACGACACAGTTGTGTGAAGAGCTGACACAAAGCTCGAAATCACGACGGAACATGAACATCTGACGTAAAAAGTATGGCATTGCCTTGCGACAGCACCGCATGCCGCCTAGATTTTGCTGCCCCGTGCGGGGGATGACATTCCGCAGGGGCCAAGGGGGTCAGACGATGAGCACCTATACCAACCTTCCCGCACCCAGCCCCGAACAGGGGCTGAACCGCTATCTTCAGGAAATCCGCAAGTTTCCGCTGCTGGAACCCGAAGAGGAATACATGCTGGCGAAGGCCTGGGTCGACCGTCAGGATTCGACGGCGGCGCACAGGCTGGTGACCAGCCACCTGCGGCTCGCCGCCAAGATTGCCATGGGTTATCGCGGCTATGGCCTGCCGCAGGCAGAAGTGATTTCCGAGGCGAATGTGGGCCTGATGCAGGCGGTGAAGCGCTTCGATCCCGAAAAGGGCTTCCGCCTTGCCACCTATGCGATGTGGTGGATTCGCGCGGCCATCCAAGAATACATCCTGCGATCTTGGAGCCTTGTAAAACTGGGCACCACCTCGGCGCAGAAGAAGCTGTTCTTCAATCTGCGCAAGGCCAAGGCCAAGCTTGGTGCGCTGGAGGAGGGGGATCTGCGCCCCGAAAACGTGGCCCAGATCGCCAAGGATCTGTCGGTGACCGAGGAAGAGGTCATCGCGATGAACCGCCGCCTTTCGGGCTCGGATGCCTCGCTCAATGCGACGGTCGGGTCGGACGGCGATGGAACGACGCAGTGGCAGGACTGGCTGGAGGATGAAGACAGCGATCAGGCCGGCGCCTATGAGGAACGTGACGAGCTGGACGCCCGGCGCGAGTTGTTGGCGCAGGCCATGGCTGTGCTGAACGACCGTGAAAAGGACATCCTCGTGCAGCGCCGCCTGACCGACGAGCCGGTGACGCTGGAGGATCTGTCGGAAAGCTACGGCGTCAGCCGCGAGCGCATCCGTCAGATCGAGGTGCGCGCCTTCGAGAAGCTTCAGTCGCGCATGAAGGATCTGGCCCGTGGCAAGGGCATGCTGATCGACGCGTGAACTTCTGTCGGGCGACCCTCGGGCCGCCCCTTCAACCGCTGCGGTCCGATCCGCTGTGGCCTGGGCGCTACTCTGCTACATTCCCGCTGATTTCGGGAATTTCCCGCATCCAGAATGCATTAAACCCGCTGGACCAAATCACGGGCTGATGGCACGATCCTGAAGGCGCTGGTGGGTGCGCCTTTTTCCAGGATTTTTATTATCATGAACAATCCGAAACAGACGCTGGTGATCGGCATGGCAGCCGTGGCCATTTCCGGCGCGATGATCCTCTTCGGTTCCGACGGTGCGAGTCCCGCGTTGCGGACGCTGCAATATCTTTTCTGTGCTCTTGGCCTTGCCGGAGTGATCGGGGCCCTTGTGCAACTGTCCCGGCGGTAGCGTGATGCGGCGGTGCAGCGCCTAAGTCGGCAGGGCAGCGATGCGGGGGCTTTACATCGCGTCGCTTTTCCCGTTCAAAGCGTCGCAATACGACTCTGATGCCGCAGGACGCGGGGCCCGCTGCCGCTGGGCGTTGCGTGCGGGGGCGCGTGTCATTACCTAGGGCGCAAACGAACAAGGACCGGACCCATGTCGATGCCCTCGGAAATGCTCAAGACCTTCCTCAAGCCGATGCACCCGGAGGGCTACAAGTTCGTCGCGGCCTTCGCCGTGGTGACTCTGGTGCTGTTCTGGATCTGGGAACCGCTGGGCTGGATCGGCACCGGCCTGACTGTCTGGTGCTATTACTTCTTCCGCGATCCCAAACGCGCCGTGCCGCAGGGGGAGGGGCTGATGGTTTCGCCTGCTGACGGCATGGTCTCGCTGATCGAACGCGCCGTTCCGCCGCCGGAACTGGGCATGGGGGATACGCCGATGCTGCGTGTCTCGGTCTTCATGTCGGTGTTCAACTGCCATGTGAACCGTGCGCCGGTTGCCGGACGGGTGGTGAAGATGGCCTACCGCCCCGGCAAATTCCTCAATGCCTCGCTCGACAAGGCCAGCGAGGATAACGAGCGCAATTCGCTGTGCTTTGAACTGGCGGATGGCCGTCGCATCGCGGTGGTGCAGATCGCCGGGCTGGTCGCGCGCCGCATCGTGCCCTTCGTCAGCGAGGGGCAGGGCCTCAAGACCGGCGAGCGTTTCGGGCTGATCCGCTTCGGCAGCCGGGTTGATACCTACCTGCCGGAGGGCGTAGCGCCGCTGGTGGCGCTGGGCCAGACCTGCGTCGCGGGCGAGACGGTGATCGCGGAACTGGGCCGCGACCTGCCGCAGCGCCTGGCAAAGATGGTGTAAGCCATGGCCACACCGCGCCGCCTGTCCATCGCCGGGCTTTTGCCCAACATGTTGACCGTCGGCGCGCTGTGTGCGGGCGTGACGGCGATCCGCTTCGCTATCGAAGGCTGGTATCGCACTGCGTTGCTGCTGATCCTGCTGGCGGCGGTTCTGGATGGTCTGGACGGGCGCATTGCCCGACTGCTGCGCAGTGAAAGCCAGATCGGCGCCGAACTGGACAGCCTGTGTGATTTCGTGAATTTCGGTGTGGCGCCGGGGCTGATCCTCTGGCTCTGGGCCTTGCAGGATGTGAAGGCGGCCGGCTGGATCGCGGTGCTGATCTATGTGGTTTCGTGTCTCCTGCGGCTGGCGCGCTTCAATCTGGGCAATCGCGCCATCGACAAGGTGGCCGAGAAATCGGGTTTTCAGGGCGTGCCTTCGCCCGCCGGAGCCATGCTGGCCTTCCTGCCGATGTTCGCGGCCTTTTCCTTCGGCGGCAGTGGCGAAAGCCTGCCCGGCGGGGTCGTCGCCTGCTACATGGCGCTGGTCGGCGCGGCGATGATCGGTCGCTTCCGCACGCCCTCGTTCAAGAAAGTCACCTTCGAGGCGCAATATGTGCGCTATGTCGTCGTTGGCTTCGCCGGTCTGCTGGCCGCCTTGCTGGCCTATCCCTGGGCCACGCTGGTGGCTCTGGATCTCGTTTATATCGGAGTGGTGGTGTTCAGCCTGTTCCGCCGCCCCTCTGACCCCGAACCGCTGGAGGAGCCCACGGATGGAGCTTGAGGCCATCGCAAAATCCTATGCCCGCTGGGCGCCGGTCTATGACCGGACTTTCGGTGCCGTGACCAATGCCGGGCGCCGCCGGGCCACCGGCTTTGCCAATGCCGTCGGTGGCGAGGTGCTGGAGGTGGGCGTGGGCACCGGCCTGGCCCTGCCGTTCTATGCGTCACATCTGGCGGTGACGGGGGTGGATTTCTCTGAGGCCATGCTGGCCAAGGCGCGGTCGAAAGTAGCCGAACAGCATCTGACCCAGGTGCGCAGCCTGCGGCAGATGGATGCGCGCGAACTGGATTTCCCGGATGCCAGTTTCGACACGGTCTGCGCCATGCATATCATGTCGGTCGTGCCGGAACCTGAACATGTCCTTTCGGAAATGGCGCGGGTCTGCCGTCCCGGTGGCCATGTGCTGATCACCAACCATTTCGCGGCCGAGGGCAAGGGCGCGATGGCACGGTTAGAGCGGCTGTTCGCGCCGCTGTCGGATCTGCTGGGCTGGCACAGCGATTTTGCGCGCGCCCGCGTGCTGGGCGATGCCCGGCTGGAACTGGTGGAAGAAGACGGCCTGCCGCCGCTGGGCCTGATGACCTATCTGCGTCTGCGCCGCCGTTGACTCTGTCGCGGGCGTTGTCGCGCGGCGGCCCTGTCTTTATGATGTTAGCGAAAACATCGAAAGGGCAGGGCAATGGCGATCACCCGCTGGGGCATTCTGGGGGCCGCGAAATTCGCGCGCGAACATATGGGGCCGGCGATCCATACCGCCCGCAATGCCGAACTGGTGGCGCTGGCCAGCAGCTCGGCTGACCGGGCCGCGCCCTTCGCGGCTTTTGCGCCGGGCTTGCGCCTGCATGACAGCTATGAGGCGCTGTTGGCCGATCCGGGCATTGATGCGGTTTATATCCCGCTGCCCAATCACCTGCATCTGGAGTGGACCTTGCGCGCCATCGCGGCGGGCAAGCATGTGCTGACCGAGAAGCCGATGGCGATGCGGGCGGGCGAGTTCGACCGGCTGATCGCGGCGCGCGATGCTTCGGGGCTTCTGGTGGCCGAGGCCTATATGATCGTCCATCATCCGCAATGGCAGAAAGTGCGCGCCCTGATCGCGGAAGGCGCCATCGGGCGGATCGAGCATGTCGATACCGCCTTCAGCTATGACAACCGCGCCGATCCCGGCAATATCCGCAACCGCCCGGAAACCGGCGGTGGCGGCTTGCGTGACATCGGCGTCTATACCTTTGGCTGCACCCGCTTTGCCACCGGGGCAGAGCCTCTTGCGCTGAGCGCACGGGTGAAGCTGGAAAACGGTGTTGATACATGGGCTCAGGTGGTGGGCGAAATGGAGGGGCCGACAGGCCGCTTCACCTGGTCCTCCATCACCTCGATGCGGTTGTTCCCCCGGCAGGAGGTGGTGTTTCAGGGCGAAACCGGCCTGATCCGCGTCACCGCGCCTTTCAATGCCGGGCTGTTCGGCGAAGCGCAGGTGGAATTGCACCGCAGCGGCAACAGCAGCGAATGCTGGCGCTTCCCTGCCGTAAACCAGTATGTGCTTCAGGTTGAGGCCTTCGGTCGCAGCCTGCATGAGGCCGCGCCCTACGCCTGCCCGCTGGAGTTCTCGCGCGGGACGCAGGCCATGATCGATCAGGTCTTTGCGGTGGCCACAGAAATCTGACCGCGCAGGGGGCTTTCCGCCCCCTCTTGCCAGCGGCAATTCACCCCCGAGGATATTTTTACCAAGATGAAAGCAGGCCCGTTTTCCCTTGGTCCCGCTATCCTCGGGGGGGCAAAGACCCCTGAGGCATCAGCCCATGGTGACCACGATCTTGCCGGTGGACTTGCGCTCGCGCAGGCTGGTCAGCGCCTCGGGAAGTTGCTCCATCGGGAAACACTGGCTGACATGGGGGTGCAACTCGCCAGCGGCGATCCAGCCGGCCAGCGTGGCAAGGCTCGCCGTCAGCACATCGGGGCGGAAGCGCAGATAGCCGCCCCAGTACAGGCCCATCACGCTCAGGTTCTTCACCAGCAGCAGGTTGGCGGGCACCTGTGGCACCTCGCCCCCGGCAAAGCCGATGGCCAGCAGGCGGCCTTCGGGGCGGGTGGCGCGCAGGGCCTCCATGAAGGCGGGGCCGCCGACGCTGTCATAGACCACATCGACGCCGCCCAGTTCCTTCAGGTGGTCCCGCAGGCCCGGCGCTTCGCTGTCGATGACGACATCCGCCCCGGCCTGCGCCGCCGCCGCGCATTTCGCGGCGCCCCGCGCCGAGGCGATCACCCGCGCGCCCATCCGTTTGCCGATCTCGACCGCCGTCAGCCCGACGCCACCCGCCGCGCCGGTGACGAACAGGGTTTCACCGGGCTGAAGCCGAGCCTTGTGGTCCAGTGCCAGATGCGAGGTGCCATAGGCGATCTGGAACGCGGCGCCAGTAACGGCATCCATCGCGTCGGGCAGCTTCAGGCAGCGCCCGGCCGGGCAGAGTGTATAATCGGCCAGCCCGCCGATGCCGGGAAAGGCTGCCACACGGTCACCTGAGGCAAAGCCGGTCACATCGGCGCCGACCTCGGCCACTTCTCCTGCAATCTCCATCCCGAGCGTGCAGGGCAGGGCGGGCTTTTCCTGGTACTTGCCCTCTATTGTCAGCAGATCCGCGAAATTGAGCCCGCAGGCCGCAGTGCGGATCAGCACTTCGCCGGGACCGGGCACGGGGCGCGGAAGGGTTACAAGCCGGGGTGGGGTGCCGGTTTCGGCAAGGCGCCATGCACGCATCGGTATGCTCCTGTCCTGTCCCGGTCCCGGCGGCGCGCCCCTGCGCGACCCTTGCCCGGATGATTCCCTTTTTCCGGTTGAGCGGTACAGGTCTGCCGCACGTTGCGCAATAATATTGCGCATTGGTGTCCTGACCGTGATTTCCGCCCAACAAAAGCGAGGAAATTCACAATATACCTATCCATTCGTATAGCAATCCATATACAAAAGGCACGATTTGTGATCATAAGCGTGGTAGAAAAAAATCAGGTCTTCGCGTATCGTGTTCAATCATACCGCGAAGGGTGGGCCCGAAAAACGCGGCTTTGTAATTGCTAGGGGAGTACGAAGATGAAGCATCCCGTGGACGCGCATGTTGGCAAGCGCATCCGTCACCGCCGCTGGATGGTGGGAATGACGCAACAGCAACTGGCGGAGCGGGTTGGCATCAAGTTCCAGCAAATCCAGAAGTATGAAACCGGCATGAACCGCGTCAGCGCGTCCCGCCTGTGGGACATCGCGGAAACGCTGGGCGTGAACATCAGCTTCTTCTTCGAAGGGATCGACGAAGCGCGCGAGGTGCCCACTCCGGTCGAAGGCGACATCCTGGCCGACAAGGAAGCGCTGGAGCTGGTGCGGTCTTACTATGCGATCCCCGAGGCGCAGCGCCGTCGGCTGTTCGATCTGGCCCGCGTGCTGAGCGACGCTGCCTAGCTGCCCCTTCCGCGCTGACGCGACGCCCCGCTTGCGGGGCGTTTTGCTTTGGCGTGGCTTGACCGGAGCAGGGCCGCGGGGTAGCGCCTTGGCATCCGAGGCAGGAGAGCGATGATGACCGTGATAGCCCCCGATCTTTCGGCCGACCTGGTTTCGGTTGCCCATGAGATGGCGGAGGCCGGGCGCAAGGCGATCCTGCCGCATTTCCGCAGTGTCGGTTTGACAGCGGACAGCAAGGAAACCGTGCGATTTGATCCGGTTACGGTGGCTGACCGGGCGGCAGAGGTCGCGATGCGCGCGGTGCTGGCACAGCGGCGGCCGCAGGATGCGATCCTCGGGGAGGAGATGGGGCAGCAGGCTGGCAGCAGCGGGCTGACCTGGGTGCTGGACCCCATTGATGGAACCCGTGCCTTTCTGGCGGGGATGCCCACCTGGGGTGTTCTGATCGCGGTGGCGGGCGCGGGCATGCGGCCGCTTTATGGCCTGATCGACCAGCCCTATATCACGGAACGTTTCGAGGGCGGGCTTGGCCTGGCCCGGATGCAGGGGCCGGGCGGCAGCCGTGCGCTGGCCACGCGCCCGGCCCGGCCGCTGGACGAATGCATCATCATGTCGACTTTCCCCGAAGTTGGCAGCGCGGAGGAGGGGGCCGCCTTCCATCGTCTTGCCTCACAGTGCCGCCTGACGCGCTATGGGGCGGATTGCTACGCCTATGCCCTGCTGGCGGCGGGGCATATCGACCTTGTGGTCGAGGCCGGGTTGCAAACCTATGATGTGCAGGCCCCGATCGCGGTGATCGAGGCCGCTGGCGGGGTCGTCACCGACTGGACGGGGGCACGCGCCGACTTGGGTGGGCGGCTGCTGGCGGCCTCATCTCCCGAGGTCCATGCGGCGGCGCTCGCTGCACTCAGAGGTTGAAAAGCCGCTTGCTGCATCTGCACGATCTGCGCTAGGCTTCGGGCGACGTCGCGAGTCCTTCCCCCCTTCTGTCGCACGTCCTCGTCTGTACCGAAGGGGCGCCAGAGGGGGAGGCGCCATCATGCCTGAAATTCTTGTTCGCAATGCCGATGTCCTTGTGACCATGGACGGCACCCGCCGCGAGATCGCGGGCGGTGATCTGTTGATGCGGGACGGTGTGATCGTTGCCGTCGGGCAGGGGCTGACCACCTCGGGCATGGTTGTCGAGGCGCGGGGCTGTGTGGTGACGCCCGGTCTGGTGAACACGCATCACCACCTTTACCAGACGCTGACGCGGGTGGTGCCGGGCGGGCAGGATGCGCTGCTGTTCGGCTGGCTGAAGACGCTGTACCCGATCTGGGCGCGTTTCGGGCCGGAGGAGATGTTCGTCTCTGCCCGGATCGGGTTGGCGGAACTGGCGCTGTCAGGCTGCACGCTGACCTCGGATCACCTGTATCTGTACCCCAACGGCGCGCGGCTGGATGACACGATTGCCGCCGCGCACGAGGTGGGGCTGCGTTTCCACCCCACGCGCGGCGCCATGAGTATTGGTGAAAGAGCAGGCGGCCTGCCGCCTGACAGTCTGGTGGAGCGTGAGGCCGCTATCCTGGAGGACAGCATCCGCGTCGTCGATGCTTTCCACGATCCGCGCGAGGGCGCGATGGTGCGTGTGGGGCTGGCGCCCTGTTCTCCCTTCTCGGTCAGTCGTGATCTGATGCGTGAGGCGGCGGTCCTGGCGCGCGACAAGGGGGTGATGTTGCACACCCATCTGGCCGAGAATGACGAGGATATCGCCTATAGCCTCGCGCAGTTCGGCTGCCGCCCCGGCCAATATGCCGAGGATCTGGGCTGGACCGGCCCCGATGTCTGGCATGCGCATTGCGTGAAGCTGGATGGCGACGAGATCGGGCTGTTTGCGCGCAGCGCCACCGGGGTCGCGCATTGCCCCTGTTCCAACTGTCGTCTGGGCAGCGGTATCGCGCCGGTGCGGGCGATGCGGGATGCGGGCGTGAAGGTTGGGCTGGGCGTCGATGGTTCCGCCTCGAATGACGCGGGCAATCTGGTGGCCGAGGCGCGGCAGGCGCTTTTGTTGCAGCGGGTTGCGCGCGGGGCTGATGCGATGAGCGCGCGCGAGGCGCTGGAGATTGCCACGCTGGGCGGCGCGAAGGTACTGGGGCGCGGCGATTGCGGCTCGCTGGAGCCGGGCAAGCGCGCGGATCTCGCGATCTGGGACATGCGCGGGATCGAGGCGGCGGGCGCCTGGGACCCGGTGGCGGCGCTGATGCTCTGCGGTCCGACGCGGGTGCGCGACCTGTTCGTCGAGGGGCGGCAGGTTGTGCGCGACGGTCAGATGGCAACGCTGGACCTGCCGCGGGCCATCGAGCAGCAGAACCGGCTGGCGCGGCGTCTGGCGGGGCTGTGAACGAAGCCGCTTGCGGCCTGCCGCGGCCTGAGGCATCACCGGGAAAAGCGGAGGGTTCCATGCGCCACGATTACAAATCCCAGCAGGCCGAGACCTTTGAAAGTTTCGAGGCTTTCGCGGCGGATGCGCCGGCCGAGGCGGTCATCACCTATCAGTTCTATCCCGAGGATGTGGACGCGAACTGGGATGGCGTGCAGAAAGCCTTGCAGGCCAAGGGCTTCCGCACCAACCGGGATGACGAGGACGAGTTGCTGGATGCGCTGGTCGGTCCGGTGAAGATCGACGCCGAGACGATCTGGAAGTTCGAGAAGCTGGCCACCGAAATCGCGCTGGAATTCAATTTCACCCCGGATGGCTGGGGCCTGCTGGAGGAATGACGGCAGGGGGCTTTCCGCCCCCTCGCCCCTGCGGGGCTCACCCCCGAGGATATTTTTGCCAAGATGAAGGCTCAGCCACGCGGTGTGCCGCCAATCCAAACGGCACGGATGGCGCGGTCGTCACCCAGCATGATGGTGGGGAACAGTGCCTGCCAGATCGTTTCGGCGCGTGTGATGGCCTGTGCGATGGCAGGGGTGGAGCCGAGGTCGATCACCACGAGATCCGCCTCCATCCCCGGCTTGATATTGCCGATGCGGTCATCGGCCAGCAGGCTCCGGGCGGAACCTTGGGTGGCGAGCCACCAGAGTTCGGCCGGATGCAGGGCGTGGCCGCGCAACTGCCCGATTTCGTAAGCTGCGGCCATGGTGCGCAGCATGGAAAACGACGAGCCACCGCCGGTATCGGTGGCAAGGCCGACCCGGTGACCTGCCGCCTTCAGCCCGCCCATGTCGAAGAGGCCCGAGCCGATGAACGTGTTCGAGGTCGGGCAATGGATCAGGCTCGCATCCACCTCGGCCAGCCGGGCTTTCTCGCGCGGCTCCAGATGGATGGCATGGCCGTAAAGCCCGCCCCGGCCCAGCAGGCCATGCGCCTCGTAGGTATCCAGATAATCGCGGGCATTGGGGTAAAGCCCCTTTACCCAGTCGATTTCGTCCAGTTGCTCGCTCAGATGCGTCTGCATCAGGCAGGACGGGTTGGCGGCCCAGAGCGCCCCAAGCGCCTCAAGCTGTTCGGGGGTCGAGGTGGGCGAAAAGCGCGGCGTGATGACATAGGACAGCCGGTCCACCCCATGCCATTTCGCCAGGAGGGCGGCGCTGTCGTCATGCGCCGATTGTGCGGTATCACGCAGGCCTTCGGGGGCGTTGCGATCCATGCAGGTCTTGCCTGCCCAGATCCGCTGCCCGCGCGCCTGTGCCTCTGACATCAGTGCATCGACGGAAGCCGGATGGATGGTGCAATAGGAACAGACCGAGGTCGTGCCATTGGCCAGTGTCAGGTCAAGATACCGGCCTGCAACCTCGGCTGCATAGGCGGGATCGGCAAAGCGCATTTCCTCGGGGAACGTATAGCTGTTCAGCCAGTCGATCAGCCGCTTGCCCCAGCTGGCGATGATGGCGGTCTGCGGGTAATGCGCGTGGGCGTCGATGAACCCGGCCGAAATCAGGTCGCGCCCGTAATCGGTGACGCGCGCTTGCGGCCAGGCGCGGCGCAGCGCATCCGCCGCGCCCACCGCCACGATGCGGCCTGCCTCGATCACCAGTGCCTCGTGCAGTCGCGCGGCCTCTGGCCCCGCCTCGAACGGATCGGCGGCGAAGCTCAGCACCTGTCCCAGCAGCAGTTCGGTCATCTCGGGCCTCCTGTTCAGCCGGATCAGCCTAAAGTCTTTCCGCTCGCAGGTAAATTTCCGCCACCACCCTGTTTCTTTGAAACAGCTTATCATAAGGTCGCGGCAATCGGCGCGGAGGCATGATGGCGGAACACGAGGCGATCCCGGCAGAGGATGAGGAAGAGCTGGACACGCGGCGCGTGTCAGCGATTCTGGATGCGGTGGAGGCCGGGGACAGTGCGCGATTGCGCGAACTGGTCGATCCGCTGCACGCTGCCGATATCGCCGACCTTCTGGAACAGATCGGCCCGTCCGCCCGCCGCGACTTCCTGCATCTCTACTCGCCCGAGATCGACGGCGACATCCTGTCGGAACTGGACGAATCGATCCGCGAAGAGGTGATCGAGGCGCTGCCGAAAGAGGTTCTGGCCGAGGCGGTCCGCGAGCTGGAAACCGATGATGTCGTCGACATCCTTGAGGATCTGGAGGAACCGCAGCAGGCCATCATCCTCAGCGCACTGGCCGATTCCGACCGTGTGGCGGTCGAACAGGCGATGGCCTACCCGGAGTATTCCGCCGGACGCCTGATGCAGCGCGAGGTGGTGGTGGCGCCAGAACACTGGACGGTAGGCGAAACCATCGACCACTTGCGCAGTGCCGAATGGCTGCCCGACCAGTTCTATCATGTCATTCTGGTGAACCCGCGGATGAACCCGGTGGGGTATGTCACGCTGGGCCGGATGCTGGCCTCGCGGCGCGACGTGAAGCTGCGTGACATCGCCGAAGACAGTTTCCGGACCATCGAGGCGACCGAGGAAGAGGCTGAAGTCGCTTATATCTTCAACCAGTATCACCTGATTTCCTGCCCGGTGGTGGACGAAAACGACCGCCTGGTCGGTGTCATTACCATCGACGACGCAATGAACGTGCTGGATGAGGAGCACGAGGAAGACATGCTGCGCCTTGCGGGCGTGGGCGATGAAAGTTCGATCTCGGACGGGGTGCTGGATACGGTGAAAAGCCGTATCCCCTGGCTGCTGGTCAACCTTGTCACGGCCAATATCGCCGCCGGGGTGATCTCGCTGTTCGAGGGCACGATTTCGGCGCTGGTGGCGCTTGCGGCGCTGATGCCGATTGTCGCTTCGATGGGGGGGAACGCTGGGACGCAATCGCTGACCGTGGCGGTGCGGGCGCTGGCGACGCGCGACCTCACCGGCTCGAACGCGCTCCGGGTGGTGCGACGTGAGGCGGGCGTGGGCCTGATCAACGGTGCGGTCTTCGCGCTGATCATGGGCGGTGTGGCCTGGGCTTTGTTCGGGACGCCCCTGCTGGGCGCGGTGATCGGGGCGGCGCTGATCGTCAATCTGCTGGTCGCGGCGCTCGCGGGTGTCATCGTGCCGCTTTTGCTGCACCGCATGGGGCTTGATCCGGCTCTATCATCGGGAACCTTCGTGACCACGATGACCGATGTGATCGGCTTCTTTGCCTTCCTCGGTCTCGCAACCCTGGTGCTGCTGTGACGATCACCGAAATCAAGACCGAGGCGCGGGCGGCGGCCTTTGCCGCGCGCAAACTGGCCCATGCCGCGGGGCAGGGCCGCGCGGCTGCGCTTCTGGCCGATGTGCTGGCGCCCCATGCCGGGAAGCCACTGGCGGGCTATATGGCGATGCGGACGGAAATCGACCCCGCGCCGGCAATGGCTGCGCATACTGGCCCGGTCGGCGTTCCGGTGATCCTGGGCAAGGGGCTGCCGCTCCGCTTCCGCGCCTGGCATCCGGGCTGTGATCTGGTGCCGGGCGAGTTCGGTGCGATGATCCCCGCCACGGGTGACTGGATCGAACCCGAGGTGCTGATCGTGCCGCTGGTCGGCTGGGACCGGCGCGGTTATCGTCTGGGTTATGGTGGCGGTTTCTACGACCGCACGCTGGAGGGCCTGCGCGCCAAACGCCCGACACTGGCCATCGGCTTTGCCTTCGCCGCGCAGGAACTGCCCGAAGTGCCGATCGAGCCGACCGATCAGCGGCTTGATATCATCGTGACCGAAACCGGGGTGCTGCGGCTCACCTGACCCAAGGCTGCACAGGCGGCCAGGCTGGAATTTGAGTATTTTTGCAAGAAGCAAGCACAAGGGCAGAGAGCCGTTCTCCGCCCCCTTGCGCCTTTGCCTCTTGCTTCTTGTCCAAATACTCGAACAAGCCCACCACTGCGCATCCGCCTGTGTTACTTGGCGATCTTTTCGTCACGCACGAACATGTTCGCCCAGGCGCGGTCGATCAGCTCCGGGGTCATCTGGTAGGGGATGCCCTCGAATTCGCAGATCGCGATCATCTGGTCGATCAGGAACACCGGCTGGTAATTGGCGAAATTCATCTCGATGGTCGGGTATTTCACTTTCAGCAGGTGAATCAGCGCCTTTTCGTCCAGTGGCATCTTCTTCTTGCGGGCGACCATGGCAAAGATCTTCAGGAAGTTTTCCTGGTTCGGCCCGTCGATCTTGATCTTGAAGAAGATCCGGCGCAGCGCCGCGCCGTCGAAGATCTCGTTCGGGTGGAAGTTGGTGGAAAAGATCACCAGCGTGTCGAAAGGCACGGTGAACTTTTCGCCCGATTGCAGTTGCAGGATGTCGCGGCTTTCTTCCAGCGGCACGATCCAGCGGTTGACGAGCTTCTGCGGCGGTTCGGACTGGCGGCCAAGGTCGTCGACGATGAAGATGCCGCCATTCGATTTCATCTGAAGCGGCGCCTGGTAGGTGCGGGCGACCGGGTTATAGGTGAGGTCGAGCATGTCGAGCGTCAGTTCGCCGCCGGTGATGACCGAGGGGCGCTGGCAATAGACATAGCGCTGGTCGAAGCGGTTCGAGGTGCGGCGCAGGCTGTTCGGATCGTCCAGCGCCTCTTCGGCGGCGGAATGGACGATCGGATCATAGACGGTGATGACCTGACCCGAATATTCCACGGCGCGGGGGATATAGATCTTGTCCCCCAGCGCGTCGCGGATGCCGTTGGAGATCGAGGATTTGCCGTTGCCGGGCGGGCCATACATCAGGATCGACCGGCCCGAGCCGACGGCGGGACCAAGGTTGCCGATCAGGTTCTCCGGCAGGATCAGATGGCCCATCCCGCTCATCAGCTGGTCGCGGGTCAGTTTCATGTTACGGACCGACTGGCGCTTGACCTGCTGGGAATAGGTCTCCAGCGGCACAGGCATGGCGCCATAATATTCCGACTGCGCCAGCGCATCCAGCGCGCGGGCCTTGCCGCCGTCGGTCAGCTGATAGCCCATCTCGTTGCCGCTGGTGGCATGCAGGGTGCCCGTGGCCTCCAGCAGACGCTGGCTGCGGGCGAGGTCGATCAGTTCCTGTGTGGCCGGGATCGGCAGGCAGACGAGGCGGGCTAGGTCCGATACCAGATTGGTATTCGTGCGGAAGATCGTTTTCAGCAGGATATCCCGCATCATCACGATGGAAAGCCCGGTATCAGCCAGCGTGCGGGGGGCTGGTGGGGCGATCACATTGGGCGCGACCTGCACGTTCATGGCGTTCCTCGGCTTGGCAAACGGGCGCCGGAGTCCGGCGCGGATGTCACCGAGGAAAGCCGATCATTTGGCCAGAAATGGGGCGAGAAGGTAGAAAATCAGCGTTCCTGCAAGGGCAAGGCCCATGGGAAAATCCTTACGGTTCCAGCTTTCCCAATCGGGAAGCGCGCGACGCAGTGGCGGCACGGCACGCGCAAGGCGGTGGGTGGCGAAGGCGCCCAGCAGGCAGGCCGCGAACAGGGCGAAGATCAGGCGCGGATCGCCGGTGGCAAAAACCGGGGCCATGGCGGCGGCAAATTTCGCATCCCCTGCGCCCACCAGACCGATGGCATTGGCAAGGAACCCCGCCACCAGCACGATGCCCAGTACCGCCCAGCCCCAAAGGTAGGCGTTCATCGGGAAGGCCAGAAACCCCACCACGGCCCAGACAGCGGCCATCACCATCACCGCCTTGTTGGGGATCTTCATGAACTTCATGTCGGACCAGGCCACCCAGACGGCGACGGGCAAGCAGAACGGCAGGAACCACAGCGCGGCGGTGGGAGCGATCATCACGGAGCTAGCCTTCCAGCGCGGCAAGGCTGCGGGCGGCGGCCTCGAAATACTGCGGATGGGTTTCGACGGCATCCTGCAAAAGGTTGCGGCCCGCTTTCACATCCCCCTGCTTCACGGCGGCAAGGCCAAGAGTATACAGCAGTTCCGCCCGTTCCTTCTGGGTCATCTGCACGACAGGCAGATCGTATTTGCGCTGCGCGCCGCGCGCCAGAACGAGGTTGTTCTTGGCGGTGAACATGGTCGGGTCGTGGGTCAGCGCCTCAAGAAACAGCTTCTCCGCCCCGGCATATTCGCCGCGCGTCAGCTTGGAAAAGCCCCAGTTGTTCAGCACGCTGGCGGGCTTCGTCGTCAGGCCGGCCGCGATTTCATAGAAACTGTCAGCCTTCTTCCACTGCTTCTTGCTGTCGGCGACCATCGCTTCCAGCCGGTAGCGTTCGTAGGTTTCGTGGGTTGGCGGGATGAGATTCAGCTGTGCCTCGGCCTGCGCCCAGTCATTCGCCCGGATCAGCGCATCGGCATAGCCCACGCGGTCGTCATTGGTCCCCTGACCGGAATTGACCAGCGACGCCCAGACCTTCGCCGCCTCGGCGGGGCGATTGGCGCGCACCAGCGATTTTGCGAGGCCGCGTTTCAGATCGGGCCGGTCGGGGTTTTGTTGCAGAGTGTTGGTGAAATAGGTCACCGCCTCGTTCGGATCGCCCACCGTCAGCATGATATCGCTGAGGTTGCTTTCGTCGATGACGTTCACATCCTTCAGCGCCTTCTGGACCTCGGCATCCGAGGTGCCGCGTCCGCAGGCGGAAAGCAAGACCATGCCGCCAAGGCACAGCGCAACGGTGACAGGGTGGCGCATTTCGCGTCCTTTTTACTGCTCGGTCCGGCCCGCAGCCTAGAGCGACGACAGCAGGACGAATTCGCCCTGACCCCGCCGCACCAGATTGAAGCGGTGCGGTTCTTCTTTCTCGTTCGGTTCAGAATAGATGGAATTCTCGGTCATGGCTATTGCGCGTTTCAGATTGTCGCGGATCGAGTCCGTCTTGCCACTGTCCTGCGCGAAGGCCTGCTGGAACACCACGCGGGCCTCGGGCACCTTGCCGCGCTCCATCAGCACGACACCAAGGTTGTTCTGCGCGGGCACGAAGGAAGGGTCGAGTTCCACCGCGCGGCGCAGAAGCTGTTCGGCCTGACCCAGCCGCCCGAGCGAGAGATTGGCTGACCCCAGCGCAGACAGGACATCGACGCTCATTCCATCCTCGGCTGCGGCACGAAGATAGGCCTTCAGCGCCAGTTCCGGTTCATTTGCGGCCATCAGGCGGTGGCCGACCAGCAGGCCGTCCACCCCCTTTTCACTGCCATCGGCGGCAGGGGGGGCGTTCAGCGCGGGGTTCAAAGCAGTCTGGCCGCCCGTTTGGCAGGCGGCCAGCATCAACAGACACATCACAAGTGCGGGTTTCATTCGGGTCCGGTCTCAGCCCCCGCCAAGCTGGGTTGCGATGCCATAGATCGACGGGCCGATCAGAATGATCATCAGGGGCGGCAGGGTGAACAGCATTGTGCCCAGTGTCAGCTTGGTCGGCAAGACGTTTGCCTTTTCTTCCGCCCGCATCACGCGCTTGTCTCGCATTTCAGCGGAATAGACCCGCAGCGCCTCGGCGATCGAGGTGCCGAAAGTGGCCGATTGCACGAGCGTCGTGACGAAGGAGGCGACATCCGGCACGCCGACCCGTTCGGCCATGTCTTTCAGCACCTGCACCCGTTCCTTGCCGGCCTTGACCTCCTGGCTGACGATTTCGAACTCTTCCGACAGGGCGGGGTAGCCTGCACGGGTTTCCTTGGCGACGCGGTTGATGCACTGGTCCAGTGACTGACCGGCCTCGACGCAGACCAGCATCAGGTCCAGCGCATCGGCAAAGCCCTGCACGATTTCCTGCTGGCGGGTCTGCAACCGGCGCTGCACCCAGTATTGCGGCAGATAATAGCCCGCCGCTGCGGGCAGGATCGTGTAAAGGATCAGCGTCTGCGTAGACAGGTTGCCATGCTGCGTTTTCAGCATCATCGCATAGGCAAAGCCCAGCACCAGCATACCGATGCCCAGCGAGAACTGCGCGAAGTGGAACATCCGCACCGCATTCTTCTGCCGATAGCCCGCGCGCATCATCTTGAGCCGCGAGGCCGTCATCGTTTCGGCATCCTGTGGTTCCAGGAAGGCCGCGTATTTCTCCAGCTTGTCGGCAGCGTCGCGTTGCCGCAGCGCCTCGGCCTTGGTTTCGCTCGCGCGCTGCGTCCGCTGCTCTCGCAGCTTGTCCAGCGGATCGCTGCGCTTCTTCATCAGAGTGGGCAGCGTGGCGGCGGCCAGCAGGATACCCAGCGCCAGAAGCACGATCACCGGGCCCAGCGGCCCGAAAGCCTCGACCAGCATCGCATTGATATTGTCGAACATGACCGGGCCTCAGACTTTGATATTGACCATGATGCGCATGTAAATGATGTTCAGGATCAGGAAGACGCCGACCGCCAGCGCTGCGGGAATGAAGACTGAGGTTTCCTGAACTTCGTCAAAATAGTCGGGCTTCAGCATCAGGATCATCACCAGCGCCAGGATGGGGAAGGACGACAGGAACATCCCCGACCATTTCGCCTCGGCGGTGATGGCCTTGACCCGGCGGAACAGCTTGAACCGCGAGCGGATGACCTTTGACAGCCCTTCCAGGATCTCGGCCAGGTTGCCGCCGGATTGCTGCTGGATCGTCACCGCCACCGCAAGGAAGCGCAGGTCCTGATTGTCCATCCGTTCGGCGAAGGCTTTCAGGCTTTCGGCCACGTCGCGGCCATAGGCGGCCTCGTCACCGATCAGGCCAAATTCGGTGCCCAGCGGATCGGGGACTTCCTTGGCGACGATTCCCATGGCTGAGGCAAAGGGGTGCCCCACCCGGAGCGAGCGCACCATCAGCTCCACCGCGTCGGGAAGCTGTTCCTCCATCAGCGCCACGCGCTTCTTGGCCTTCTTATTCACCCACATGTAGACGCCGCCGACGCCCATCACCACGGCAATCAGCGCCCGGACCGGGCCTTCGGCGGGTGTGCCGATAGCAAGGCCGAGATAGGCAAACACCGACAACCCGGCCATGATCCCGATGAGCTGGATCGGCGAGAAGGCGATATTCGCTTTCTGCGCCTTTGAGGCGAGGATCGAATAGACCGGGATTGACCGTGCCCGCATGTGCTGGCTCATCTCCTTGCGGAGCTGGGCCAGAACCTCTTCGCGGTTCTGGTTCTTTTCCATCAGCGCAAGCCGCCGCGACATGCGGCTGCTGAGGCTGATCGACTTGCCGAAGACGGTCAGATACAGACCTTCGACCAGCGCCAGCACCGCGACGAAGATCAGGACATAGACGATAACGGCGGGATTGATCGTCATGGGCGCACCTCAGGCAATCGGTTCGTAGATCGACGGGGGCAGGTTGAAGCCCCATTGTTTGAATCGCTCGGAATAGTGCGAGCGCACGCCGGTCGCATTGAAGCGGCCGATGATCTTGCCGTCCGGGGCCATGCCCAGACGCTCGTAGCGAAAGATTTCCTGCATCGAGATGACTTCGCCTTCCATCCCGGTGATCTCGGTGATCGAGATCATGCGGCGCGAACCGTCTTGCAGGCGGCTGGCCTGCACGATCAGGTTGACGGCGCTGGCGATCTGGCTGCGCACGGCCTTCAGCGGCATTTCGATCCCGGCCATGGCCACCATGTTTTCCAGACGGCTGATGCCGTCGCGCGGGTTGTTGGCGTGGATCGTGGTCATCGAGCCATCGTGGCCAGTGTTCATCGCCTGAAGCATGTCGATGACCTCCTCGCCGCGGGTTTCGCCCACGATGATGCGGTCGGGACGCATCCGCAGCGCGTTGCGCAAGCAATCGCGCTGGGTCACCGCGCCCTTGCCCTCGACGTTGGCGGGGCGGCTTTCCATCCGGCCGACGTGGATCTGTTGCAGTTGGAGTTCTGCCGTATCCTCAATGGTCAGCACGCGCTCGGTATTGTCGATGAAGGAGGACAGCGCGTTCAGCGTCGTGGTTTTCCCCGAACCCGTCCCGCCCGAGACGATGACGTTCAGCCGGGTCGACACGGCGGCTTCCAGATAAAGCGCCATCTCCTCGGTGAAGGCGCCGAACTTCACCAGATCGTTGATGCCCAGCTTTTCCTTCTTGAACTTCCGGATCGACACCAGCGAGCCGTCGACCGCCACCGGCGGCACCATGCAGTTGAAACGCGAGCCGTCGGCAAGGCGCGCGTCGCAATAGGGGTTCGATTCATCGACGCGGCGGCCCACCGCGCTCACGATCTTGTCGATGATGCGCAGCAGGTGGCGTTCGTCCTTGAACGTGATGTCGGTCAGGGTCAGCTTGCCGCCGCGTTCCACGAAGATGCGCTGGGGTCCGTTTACGAGGATATCGCTGACCGTTTCGTCTTTCAGCAACGGCTCCAGCGGGCCAAGGCCCATCACCTCGTCATAAAGCTCCTGGTTCAGCGTGGCGCGGTCATGCGCGTTCAGCGCCACTGCCATCTCGTCCA
This sequence comes from Gemmobacter sp. LW-1, assembly GCF_001303875.1. Classification (NCBI taxonomy): domain Bacteria; kingdom Pseudomonadati; phylum Pseudomonadota; class Alphaproteobacteria; order Rhodobacterales; family Paracoccaceae; genus Gemmobacter; species Gemmobacter sp. LW-1. The sequence continues at coordinate 75,918 of NZ_LJSC01000030.1, forward strand.
GCGCTTCGGAGGAAATCGCAGCGATCTCGGCCTTGAGATTGGATTCCGACGCCTTTTCCAGTGCCGCGAGATTGAGGTTTTCCAGAAGCCGCTTGTGCAGTTCGACCTTCAGTTCCTGAAGCCGGTCCTTGCGCTTGCGTTCCTTGTCGGCCGCAGCCGCCTCGGCCGGGGCACGCGGCGCGTTGCGCGCGGGGGCAAGCCCCGGAGCCGCCGGTTTCGCCGGCTGCCCAACGGCTTTGGGCGCGGCGGTTGCCGCGCCTACGGGCGCCAGAGGGGCGGGCTTCGGGCTTGTGCCCTCAGGCTTCTTGAACCTTGAAAACATCTCGTTACTCCACTCGGCGACAGCTTAGCCGCGGCTGGTCTCGGCGGCCTTGTTCACCTCGAAAAGCTGCTTGGCCAGCTTGCCGATTTCCTTGCGCAGCGGGTTTTTCGCGGCGGTTTCCGACAGCGGCAGGCCGTGATCGTTGGATTGCGTCACCTGTGCGCCGCCGTCAGGCAGTTGCACCTCGATGCTGATATCCAGACTTTCGGCCATCCGCTTTACCCGGCTTTTCGCGGTCAGATCGGTGAACTTGGGCGCGCGGTTCAGCACGAAGCGCAGCTTTTCATGCGGCAGCCCTTCGGCCTTCAGCGCGCGGGTCAGGCGCAGCACATTCTGCGCCGAGCGCAGGTCCAGCTCCATCAGACCGAAATAGACATGGGCGCGCGACAGCACCGTCTCGGTCCAGGCCACGATGGTCTTGGGCATGTCGACGATCACGAAATCGAAATTCGCCATCGCCATGTCCAGCAGGCGCGACACATCCTCGGGGCCGATGATGTCCAGCGGCAGCATGTCGGAAGGCGCGGTGAAGACATGCAGGCGATCATTGAAGGTGATCATCGCCTGCAGGAAGGAATCGCTGTCGGCATGTTCGGTATCCTGAAGGATTTCAAACACCGCCTCGCGGCGCGGCAGGTCCAGATAGGTGGCAATGGCGCCGAATTGCAGGTCGAGGTCCAGCAGGCAGACCCGGGGCGGGTTCTGCTTGTCGATGGTCGCGAGTTCCCAGGCAAGATTCGCGGCAAAGGTCGAGGCGCCGGTGCCCCCGGCCAGGCCATGCACCGGCAACAGCACCGCGTCGCGGTCGCCCTTGGCCTTGAAGCTGGGCGTCTGGTGCGGCTCCTCGGGCTCGGCAGGCTGTTCGGCCGCCGGGGCAGGGGCGGGCTGGCGAATGCGTTCGATTGCTTCGTGCAGGGCACCTTCCGGCAGCGGATAGGGTACAAAGTCATCGGCCCCGAGGCGCAGCAGCTGATGCAGCGCGACCGGGCTGACCTGATCGGCAATCAGGACCACGCGGATCCCGCGCCCCTTGGCGGTGCGGATGATCTCGGTGATCCGGGTCAGATCGGCCTCGTCCTTGTCATCTACGGCGACTGCCACGAATTGCAGGCTGCCCGCATCCGGCTGTTCAAGGAAGATCGCGGCGTCCTCGAATGACAGATCGCCCCAGTTTTCACCCAGCTCCTGCTCCATGTCGTCGATGAGCAGTTCGAAATTCTGAACATCGCGCGAGATCGTGCATGCCACAACGGGCGCAGGATCGGGCTGAAGATTTGCCACACTCGTCATTGCCTCTGTCCTTCCTTGACCGGGCAGGCGGGGAACGGCGCCCCGCGCCGCGAATCCCGTAGCCGTCCCCGGGGCGCGTATGGACCGCGCCATTGGTTCGATTGCCCCGAAACTGGGGGTCAATATTGGCGACAATTGGGCCGAAAAGCCGTCAATCCGGGGCATTTGGACGGGCGAATCCGGCGCGGTGCCCAAAATGGAAACAGGCCCCGAAGGGCCTGTTCCGCATTCCGTTTCAAAGGTCAGCCGCCGGTGCCGACCGGCACCAGAACCGGCGTCATCTCGACGTTTGGCGGATGCTTGCGTTCCGCCAGCTTGACATATTCGCGCATGATCACGGCGGCATATTTGCCGTTCAGCGGCGCGGATTTGCCCTTCTGCACGAAGCCCGCGACCTCGGTCACAGTGCGGCGGTTCCGTTCTTCCGGGCTTTGGGTCATCACGACCGGCCGCGTCTCGCCATAAGAGACAAGCGCATCAAGACGCGACCGCGAGATGCCGCGGCTGCCCAGATAGGCGACAACAGCCTGGGCCCGTTTCTTGCCAAGCGATTTGTTATAGCCCGGCGAGCCCACGAGATCGGTATGACCATAGACCGAGAAGCGCAGTTCGGGGAACTGGCGCATCCAGTTGGCCTGATGATCCAGCACGCTGCGCGCCTCTGGTGTCAGCGCGGCAGAGTTGAACGGGAAGGTGATGGTCGAGGGCACTTCGCTGGCAAAGCGTCGCCCAAGCTGAATCCGGTAGTCGACAGCGCCGGTCTGGATCAGCGAATTGTTCATCGTCGCTTCGCCGAAATGGCCGTTGTCGACCTCGGCGCCCAGTTCCTTGTTCATGTCGCCGCAGGCCGACAGTGCCAGCAGCACTGCCGCCGAAAGGATGATCCGCATATGCCCCCGCATCGCTTACTCCATCACATAGCCGTAGGGGCTGGTGAAATCCTGCCGCGCGACCTCGCCAGCAGGGCCTTTGGCCCCCGCGACCTTGCCGAACAGGAACAGCTCTTTCTCGGTCGGGATGCGCACGCGGTCGGTTGGCAACGCCAAGGCCTCGCCGCGGGTGGGCGTTACCAGATGCGGCGTCACGATGATCACCAGCTCCGATTGCTGGCGCTGGTATTCGGCGCTGCGGAACAGCGCGCCAATGATCGGGATGTCGCCCAGCCACGGCACCTGGCCGTTCAGGTCGCGAAAGTCATCTTGCAGCAGACCTGCAATGGCAAAGCTTTCCCCGTCGCGCATCTCGACCGTGGTTGAGGTTTCGCGGCGCCGGAAAGCATTGACGCTGAAGCCTTCGTTTTCCACCGTCACCGTGCTGTCGATGGAGGAAACGGCGGCGTTGATCGTCAGGTTGATGTTGTCCCCGTCGACCACCACCGGGGTGAAGTTCATCTCCACGCCGAAGGGCTTGTACTCGACCGAGATACCATCTTTCGACACCACCGGGATCGGATATTCGCCACCCGCGAGGAACTTTGCTTCCTGTCCCGACAGGGCAGTCAGGTTCGGTTCTGCCAGAGTGCGGACCACCCCTTTGGATTCAAGGGCTTCCAGCAGCACCGCAAATTGCAGCGAACCTGCGGAAAACCCGAGGGCCAGCGCGGAATTCGCGTTTTCCCGCACCGCGATATTGCCGTTGGAGATCCCGTTGTCGCCATTGAGCCAGGTGCCCGTCTCACCCTTGACGCCCACCTTGTTGCCGCCGGAGATGGCCAGCGAGGAAGACAGGTTCTTGGCGACCGAGCGCTGCATCTCGGCGAAGCGGACCTTGAGCATCACCTGCTGCGCCCCGCCGACGGACATCAGGTTCGACACCCGCTCAGGCGCATAGCGTTCCGCGAGGTCCAGCGCGCGATCCAGTTTCGCGGTCGAAGAAACGGTGCCCGACAGCACGATGCCGTCATTGGCGGTGCGGACCTCGATATTCTCGCCCGGCAGGATCTGGCGCAGGCGTTCCTTGAACTCGGCCACATCGGGGGCCACCTGCACCTCGACATTGGAGATCAGCTTGCCGTCGCCGGTCAGCAGCGTCAGCGTGGTGCGGCCGGGTGCCTTGCCCAGCACATAGATCGATTTGTCCGACAGGGTCGAGATATCGGCAATGCCGGGGTTGGCGATCGAGAGTTCCGCGAAAGGCGTATCACTTTCCACCACCACGGCGCGGTTCATCGGGACGTTCAGCGGCGCCGAGGCGCTGCCGGTCATGACGCGCAGGTTCTGGGCATCTGCCGTACTCGATCCGGCGGCGGCGAGGCACAAGCCTGCCAGAACCGCCGCGATAAACTTGTTCAACTGCATGTGACCTGCCTTTCCGATCACGCCTCGGGAACCGGGTCTTTTCGCCCTTTATTCGCATTCAAGATGCCGCAAGCGACATTTTATTGCAAGAATCAAACGCTTGTGCGGCGTTTCTGCTGTGGATAACCTGCAACAACCCACAAGCCGTAGCCGTAAACACTTACGGCAGCACCATTAATTGTGCTGCCGTCGAAGGTGTGGATGGTCAGTTGGTGCAGGGGATCGGGATTTCCAGCACATCTGCGCCCTTGCGGGTCTTGATGGTGCAGACCTTTTCCTCGACTTTCGGGGCCGCCGCCTCTTTCTGGATGCCCAGAAGCTGATCGTTATTGACCTCGATCGGGCCGGCCAGCGGTGTGTTGTCATCGCTTTTGGCGACCAGCGAGACCGAAAGCTGGCCGGTGGCCTGCCCCTGGGCCAGGCGCGCGACCTGCTGCGGGCTTGCGGCGACCGTCATGGCCTTGGGGGCCGACACATCGGTTGCGCGGGCATCTTCCTTGCCGGATTTGGTCGGCGGGCGGTCCACGGCGATAATCGCCAGCGAGGTTTCGATCATCTGCGTGACCTCACCGCCCATGCTGCTGACGCCGGTCCAGTAGACATCGACGCGGTTGCCCGGTTGCAGATAGCGCGAGGCGCCCGAGGCGTCATCGAATTTGATGGTAAAGGCGCGCTCTCCCGCAGCCAGCATGCCGGTCAGCCCCGCCACTTCGCCGGGTTCGGTGATTTTGACACCCAGAACCGGCTCGAATTTCTCCATCTGGCGCAGCACGAAGCGCGGCCGCGTTTCACCTTCGGGAAACAGCGGATCGCCCGCCTTGAAGATGCCTTCGGGCAGGGCGCTTTGCGGCCAGTAGATCAGTTGCACGTCATCGCGGGTCAGCGCGTCACCATAGTTGACCGCCCTGTTCACCACATAGACCTCGACCAGAGGTCCGGTTTTGGCCCGCATCTCGCGCTCTTTCGCAAGCTGGGCCTGGGTATGTCCGATGAAATTCTGGGCCATGTAAACCGCGAACCCGGCGAGAGCCAGCCCGAGCACCAGAACACCGGCAAAAATCATGCGCATTCTCGTTCCTCTCTCATTTTCTGCCTGTTCGGGCAGCAGATCGCCGCAAGACTAGCTGCGCGCCTCCAGAACCTTGTCGCTGATGCTTTCGGCGGCGTTTTCGTAAAGCGCCTGCGTCACGATCATGAAAATACCCATCGTCATGACAATGACTGCCGTGACCAGGACGACCCAGTCGACGGTGGCTGCGGCATCTTCGGCGCGCAGGAAGCCGGTGATCTTGTCCATGTCGGTCCTCGCGGTCCCTGAAGCGTCACGTTGAGCCTTGCAACGAAACAGGCTGCGGCTTGTGACCAAGCCGCAGCCCATGAAGTCTCGAAGTGTCCGAAGACGCCCGGATCAGTACGAGGCTGCGGTGTCCAGCTTGTCCGCGATGTTCGCGGCGGTCGCGTCGAGCGACGGCGAGATGGTTTGCATCACGACGAGGCCCAGGCCCACGATGGCGGCGGTCAGCACGACCCAGTCAACGGTCACGGCGCCCGATTCGTCGTTTTTGAAGGATTTGAAGATGTTCAGCAGTTTCATGGTCTTGGTCCCTTGGTTCAGGTGTTGCTCACTACTCGCCGCCGTTGCGTCTGACCGGCCTCTGTTCCGATCCGCTTCGTTGCGGCATGGGTGTATATAGCCCCCCGAAGGTGGCGGGAGTTGGGAGGCAATTTGACCGCTCGGGAAATCTGCGTAAAACCGAAAATAAAATCGTAATGCATTGAAATTAGTGGATATGTTTTTGAATTTTTCATGCCGAACGAAGGGCCCCACAGCCGCGCCCTGCCAAGTTGGGCAGGATTGCGGCAAAACTGCCACGATCTGACCGGGGGATTCTTCCCTTGCTGGAGCGATTCACGGGTTTCTGCGACAGTAGGGGGGCTAGAAACCGGGAAACGGGCAGGCATCCGCATGAGGCGGGCAGTATTGGTCACGATTCTGACAGGGGCGATTCTGCCCTTTCACTGGCATCCGGCGGGTGCCCAGACGCCTCCGGCGTTCGAGGATTTCACATTCCGGCGAATCAAGGCGCCCGGCTCGGGGGCTGGCAAGCGCATCACCGTGCAGATCGACCCCGAGGAACAGGCGCGCCGCCTCGCTGCCTCGCCCAAGGTCGACCGCGAGAAAGAGGCGCAGTCGGTGGCCGATGCGCCGCCGCCCGCGCCGCTGGCTGATCCGGTGGCGAAACCCGCGTCTTCCTATGCATGGTTCTGGGAACAGGTGCCTGCGGACAGGGCGGCTGTGCAGGGGCGTTTCCCGCAGGCTCTGGCGGCGTTGTCGCAGGGGCCGGGCGGCAAGGCTGTCGCCGCGCCGCGTCTGCAAGCGATGCAGAATATCGCCTCGGCCTATGGCACTGACATCCTGAAAGCCACCATCGGCACCGAGGTTTCGCCCGCGCTCGCGCTGGCCGTCATCGGGATCGAAAGCGCGGGCCGCCCGGATGCGGTCAGTTCAGCGGGCGCGCAGGGGCTGATGCAGTTGATCCCCGCAACGGCCGAGCGGTTCGGTGTGACGGATTCCAAGGTGCCCGCGCAGAACATCAAGGGCGGGGTCGCCTATCTCGACTGGCTGATGAAGCGGTTCGACCGCGACCCGTTGATGGTGCTGGCCGCCTATAACGCGGGCGAGGGGGCGGTGGAGGCCAATGGCGGCATCCCGCCCTATGCGGAGACGCGGGATTATGTGCCGAAGGTGCTGGCAGCCTGGCAGGTGGCACAGGGGCTGTGCCTGACCCCGCCAGAGCTGTTTTCGGACCCCTGCGTCTTCAAGGTGATCGCGGCGGGGGGTTAGACCGCGAAGACATCCGCCCATTCGGGGTGGCGCTTGCGCTGTGCATTGACGAAGGGGCAAAGCGGCATGACCTTGAACCCCTCGGCCCGGGCATCCGCGACCAGACGCAGGACCAGCGCCAACCCGGCGCCGGTGCCGCGAAAGCTGTCGGGCACGCCGGTGTGATCGGCGATGACAAGCTGGGGCGAGGTGATGGAATAGGTCAGTTCGGCCTCCTCGCCGCCCTGACGAATGACATAGCGGCCCTTCGAGCCCGTGGTTTCGCGTGTGATCTCGAAGTCGCTCATGCAATCCTCCTGATGGTCGCAGGCGCCCCGCACAGGGCGGGGCAGCCAGGTTCTTGCAAGGTCAGCCGACCAGCGTCGCCTCGGTGGCGGCGCGCAGATCGGCCTCGGTCACGCCATCGGCCAGTTCGACGATCTTCAGGCCGCCCGGCACCACGTCCAGCACGCCCAGATTTGTGATGATACGATCCACCACCGCCTTGCCGGTCAGCGGCAGGGTGCAGGCTTTCAGCACCTTCGACTCACCATGCTTCGAGGTGTGGTCCATCACCACCACCACGCGGCCCACGCCCGCCACAAGATCCATTGCGCCGCCCATGCCCTTCACGAGCTTGTCGGGGATCATCCAGTTCGCCAGATCGCCGTTTTCCGCCACTTCCATCGCGCCGAGGATCGCCATGGCGATCTTGCCACCACGGATCATGGCGAAGGAGGTCGCGCTGTCGAAATAGGCGGTCTGCGGCAGTTCGGTGATGGTCTGCTTGCCGGCGTTGATCAGGTCCGCGTCCTCTTCGCCCTCATAGGGGAAGGGGCCCATGCCCAGCATGCCGTTTTCCGATTGCAGCGTGACGTTGACGCCTTCGGGGATGTAGTTCGACACCAGCGTCGGAATGCCGATACCGAGGTTCACATACCAGCCGTCCTGAAGCTCCTGCGCGGCGCGTGCCGCCATCTGATTGCGATCCCAGGGCATCAGGCTTGCTCCTTCTTGCGGGTAGTGCGCTGTTCGATGCGCTTCTCGTGCGGGCCCTGCACGATGCGGTGGACATAGATGCCCGGCAGGTGGATGTGATCGGGGTCAAGGCTGCCCAGCGGCACGATTTCCTCGACCTCGGCCACGCAGACCTTGCCGCAGGTGGCGGCGGGCACGTTGAAGTTGCGCGCGGTCTTGCGGAACACCAGGTTGCCCGAGGGATCGGCCTTCCATGCCTTCACGATGGACACATCCGCCACGATGCCGGTTTCAAGGATGTATTCGCGGCCGTTGAAGACCTTCACATCCTTGCCTTCCGCGATCACCGTGCCGACGCCGGTGGCGGTGTAGAAGCCGGGAATGCCCGCGCCGCCCGCCCGCATCCGTTCGGCCAGCGTGCCTTGCGGGTTGAATTCCAGCTCCAGTTCGCCCGACAGATACTGGCGCATGAATTCGGCATTCTCGCCGACATAGGACGAGATCATCTTCCTGATCTGCCGGGTCTTGAGCAGTACGCCCAGACCGAAATCATCCACGCCACAGTTGTTCGAGGCGATGGTGATGTCCTTCGTTCCCGCCGCCTTGATCGCGTCGATCAGCAGTTCGGGGATGCCGCAAAGGCCGAAGCCTCCCGCCGCCATCGTCATGCCGTCGAACAGCAACCCCTCCAGCGCCGCCCCGGCGCTCGCATATGTCTTGTCCATGCGTCTCTCCCCGCAAACTCTCCGGGGTCAAGTTGTGGCGATTGCAACGGCCCAAGTCAATCGAACCCGTGCCGCATTGCAGCAGGGCCGCACGGAAAGCGTGGGGCCGTGCGGGATGTGCCCTTTACCACGCCGCGCCGCCATGTAAGTTGCAGGCCAGTGCGGGTGTGGTGGAATGGTAGACACAGGCGACTTAAAATCGCCAGGGGTATCCCGTGCGGGTTCGAGCCCCGCCACCCGCACCAGAAGCGCGCTGGCCTGGCAGTCCGGCCTTTGCGCAAGAACCGGGTCGGTCGGCACATCCCGTTTTCCTAGACAGTTCCGAGCTTCAGGAAAGGAAGACGGAAATGCTACTGGATGGAAAGATCATCATTGTCACCGGCGCAAGCAGCGGGATCGGGGCGGCTGCGGCGCGGATTTTCGCTGCCGAAGGGGCAAGGCTGGTGCTGGGCGCGCGGCGCGGCGATCTGCTGGCCGATCTTGTGGCCGAGATCGCGGAGAAGGGGGGCGAGGCTGCCTTTCTGGCCGGGGATGTCGAAAACGGCGCCTATGCCGCTGATCTGGTGGCGCTGGCGGAAACCCGGTTTGGCGGGCTTGACGGTGCATTCAACAATGCCGGCATGACCGGAGAGCTGGGGCCGGTGCCCGACATGACCGAGGAAAACTGGCACAAGGTCATCGCCGTCAATCTGACCAGCGGCTTTCATGCGGCCAGGGCCCAGATTCCGGCGCTGCGCCGACGTGGCGCTGGCTCCATCGTCTTTACCTCGACCTTTGTCGGGCACACGGTCGGATTGCCGGGTATGGCGGCCTATGCGGCAGCGAAAGCCGGGCTGATCGGCATGACGCAGGTTCTGGCGGCAGAGCACGGGGCCGAGAACATCCGTGTCAACGCGCTGCTGCCCGGCGGGACGATGACGCCCATGGCCGGAGAGGATGCCGGATTCCATGACTTCGTGCGCGGCCTGCACGCGCTGAAGCGGATGGCGGAGCCTGCGGAAATCGCCAATGCGGCGCTGTTCCTGCTGTCTGACAAGGCGTCTTTCGTGACCGGCACGGCGATGCTGGCGGATGGGGGCAATTCGATCAGCAAGCTTTGAGCTTTGCGCGCTGTCCCGATGCGGGGCAGCGCTCAGCCCCGGTCGCGCCACTCGCGCCCAAGCAGGGCATAGATGAACTCGTCGCCCCAGACGCCTTCGAAGAAGTCGTTCTCCACCAGATGCGCCTCGCGGCGCAGGCCAAGACGGTCGGCAAGGCGCCAGGAAGCCTCGTTGCGGCTGGCGATGCGGGCGAAGATGCGATGCAGGCCGCAGGGACCGAAGCCAAGCGCCAGCATGGCCCCGGCGGCCTCGGTCGCGTAGCCCTGTCCGGCGTAATCGGGGTGGAAGATATAGCCAAGCTCGCCCTGACGCGCGATGCGGTTGGCATATTTCAGCACCACCTCACCCAGCAGAGCCCCGTCCGTCTGGCGGCAGACCGCCAGCCGGAAGGCATCGCCCTCGTCCTCGAACCGCGGATCGCAGGCGCGGGCGAATTGCTGGGCCAGCGCCTCGCCCTCGGGCGGGGCGGTGTAAAGATGGCGATAAACCTCGGCCCGTCGGTGACAATCGGCATAGGCCGCGAAATCCTCGGGCACGAAACGGCGCAGCGAAAGCCGCGCCGTCTGGTGGGGCAGGGGCGGCAGCCCGCTCATGGCAGCATCTGCGAGGGCAGGAACAGCGTCAGCCCCGGGATCAGCAGCAGAAGCAGCAGGCGCAGGATGTCCATCATCCAGAAGGGCGTCACCCCGCGGAAGATCGTCGCGGTGGACACATTGCCGACCACACCTTTCAGAATGAACACGTTCAGCCCGACCGGCGGGGTGATCAGGCTGATTTCCGTCACCACCACCACGATGATGCCGAACCATACCGGGTTGAAGCCCATGCCGGTGACCAGCGGAAAGAAGATCGGCACAGTCAGCAGCAGCATCGACAGGCTTTCGAACACGCAGCCAAGCGCCACATAGATCAGCACGATCAGCGCCATGACCATCCAGGGGGCGAGGCCCATCTCCATCACGCCGTTGGCCAGCGCCTCGGGCAGGCCCGCGATATTGACGAAGTTCGAGAAGATCCACGCCCCGATCAGTACCGCGAACAGCGAAGCGGTGGTCAGCGCGGTTTCCTCCAGCACCTCGCGGATGTCGGCGAGCGTCAGACCGCCGCGCGCCAGCGCGATCAGGAAGGCGCCCATCGCTCCCATGCCCGCCGCTTCGGTCGGCGAGAAGGTCAGATGGATCGGCCAGACATCCAGCGCGCCGTAGAGCCCGCCAATCACCAGCCCGAACAAGAGCAGCACCGACCAGACACCGCGCAGCGCCGCCAGACGTTGCCCCCAGGTCGCGCGCGGTCCCGCCGGACCGGCAGCAGGATTGCGCAGGACCGAGATATAGACGGCAGCCAGGTAAAACAGGATACCCAGTGCGCCGGGGATGATCCCGGCGATGAACAACTGCCCGATAGAGGTTTCGGTCAGCAGCCCGTAGATCACGAGGATGACCGAGGGCGGGATCAGGATGCCCAGCGTCCCGCCTGCGGCGATGGAGGCGGTGGAAAGGCTGTCGGCATAGCCGAATTTCCGCATCTCGGGCATGGCGACCTTCGACATGGTGGCAGCCGTGGCCAGCGACGATCCGCAGATCGCGGCAAAGCCGCCGCAGGCGACGATGGTCGCCATGGCAAGGCCACCCCGGAAATGGCCCAGGAAGGCGTTCGAGACCTGATAAAGCTCGCGGCTGATGCCGCCCTTGTTGACGAACAGCCCCATCAGGATGAACAGTGGCACCACCGACAGGCCATAATCCTGGCTGGTGTCGATCACCAGCCGGGCCGCCATGGAGATGGCGCCGCGAAAGTTGGTTTCCAGCGCATAGCCCACAAGACCGACCAGGCCCATGGCAAAGGCGATGGGCATGCGCAGCAGCACCAGAACCAGAACGGCGGCAAAACCGATGAGAGAGTCAGTCATGCCCGGCCTCCCACAGCAGGCGCGGGGCCAGCCAGATCATCAGGCCGCGTACAATCAGCACGGCAGCGGTGAGAAAGGTCATAATTGCGATGAACCATGTGACGGTGGAAACGGGAATGGCGAGGTATTCGGTCACGTCGCCATAGCTGCGGGCGCGTTCGGCCAGATCGACGATGCGCCAGGCAGGCCACAGCAGCATGACGCCCGACAGGGTGGTGACGATGCCGTCGCGCAGACGTTCAAGATGCAGCCGGGCGAAGATCGGGTCCAGCAGGTCCACCGCGATATGGCCGCCGCGCCCCGAAAGAACGGGCAGCGAGGCGAAGACGATGATGGCGATGGCGATGCGGGTCAGTTCGGTGGCGGCCTCGATGGGCGCGCTGAAGGCCGACCGCAGCACCACATCGCAGAAGGTCAGCACCATGAGCGCGAACAGGGTGACAGAAGCAAGAAGGACAGGCAGCACCGAAAGGCGCCGCATGAGGCGGATCAAGGGTATCATCAGGGGCTCCCGCAGGCGTGGGGCGCGCCGGTCCGGCGCGCCCTTGGGTCGCGTCAGTTGCCAGCGGCGGCGGTCATCTCTGTCATGACCATATCATAGGCTGCCTGTGCGTCGATGCCTGCGGCAGAAATCTGCGCCAGCACCTTTTCGCGCACCCGCGCGGCCATTTCGGCGAAGGCGGCCTGATCTTCCGCGCTGGCCGTGACGATCTTGTTGTCGGCCGCCGCTTCGGTCGCGGCGCGGGCGTCATTGTCGCTCTGGTCCCAGACGGCGCCCATCATGCGGCTGGCCGGTTCGCCGAACACCTTTTCGTCCAGCGCCTTCTGCACATCCTCGGGCAGGCTGTCGAAACGTTCCTGGCTCATCAGCACCGCGAAGGAGCCGCGATAGAAGCCGCCGGGCATTTCATAGACGTTCTTCGCCACTTCGTTCAGCTTGAAGCTGACACGTTCGCCCATGTTCATCGCCACCGCGTCCGCGGCGCCGGAGGCCAGCGTCTCATAGACCTTGGGCGCGGGCACCTGAATGCCGACGAGGCCAAGTTCGGCGCCCACTTCGGCCGAAACGCCGCCGCCAAGGCGGGTTTTCAGACCCTTCAGATCGGCCAGCGTATTGATTTCCTTGCTGGAGTGGATCTGGCCCGGACCATGGGTGGTCAGCGCGATCAGCTTGACGCCACGATGTTCGTCCAGCTTGTCAAGGAAAGCCTTCTGCACATGCCAGTAGGCAACCGAGGCGGCCTCCGCATTGCCCGGATAGCCCGGCAGTTCAATGAGCTGAGTGCCGATGAACCGGCCCGGCTGGTAGCCGTGGAAGATCACCGTCATGTCGGCAGCACCATCCATCACCAGATCCATCTGGGCGGGCGGCGGGGCGAGGCCAAGCTTGATCTCGCCGGTGACCTGGCCGTCGGTGGCCTCTTCCATCATCTTCACCAGCCCTTCCAGCATGCCGGTGTTGATCGGGTGGGTCGGCGGCAGCCAGCTCGAGATGGTCAGCGTCTCGGTGGCATGGGCGGCGGCGGCGGTGCAGGCGGCAACGGCGGCGCTGGCAAGAAGGCGTGCAATCCTGGTCACGGTGGTCTCCCTGTTGTGCGGCCCGACAGCTCCTCTTCCGGCGGGCTCATTATATGCAATTTCATGTATCCACAGAATCAGCCGGTTGTGAACTGATTTTTCATGTGAGGATGCGATGCGCCGCAATTTCTTGTGGCACAGGGATTTCCGGGGGATCTTCGGGGCGGGTCAGGCGTCCAGCGTCTCGGCCGGGGCCAGCCGGTCGATCAGCGCGCGCAGGGCTTGTTTGATTCGGGCACCGTCGCTGCCTGCGAGGATATTCAGCAGATCGGCTTCGTGCCGACGGGCTTCGATCACCAGCGCCTCGGCCAGCGCGCGGCCTTCGGGCGACAGGTAAACCCGCGTGCGACGGCGATCCTCGGGGTCGCCGCGCCGGGTGACGAGGCCGCGATCCTCCATCTGCGCGATGATCTTGGTCAGGCGCGACTGTTCGATCAGCGCGAATTGTGCCAGCCGGGTCACCATGGCGCCGTCCCGGTCATGCAGGCAGGCCAGCACCCGCCATTCGGGCACGCGAAGACCTTCTTCGCGCACCCGCGCGTGAAACTGCGCGCTGGCGGCCTCGCTCGCGGCGGCCAGCAAATACAGCAGATAGCCCGAAACGAAAGTGTCTTTCAGTCCGGTCTCTGTCTCGGGCGCGGGGGTGGTGTCGGTCATGCAGTCCTCCGGTCTGGCAGAAGAACGCCGGGGCGGGGCAGGTTGTCAATGCGAAGGGCGGTCAGCGTCGCGCCGGGCGGTGAAAAAAACGCTTGACGAAATTTACATGAAATTTCATGTTTTGTGGAGGGGAGGACGAAACGTGCACAGCATCAAAGCCAGAATTACGGCCATCCAGCCACTGACCGACCGTATTCGCGAGTTCCGCCTGACCGGCGTGGCCGAGCGCCCGTTGCCGGGATGGGAGCCGGGCGCCCATGTCCGCGTCTCGCTGCCCGATGGCGACAGCCGGGCCTATTCGCTGATCGCGCTGGCCCCCGTGCCGGAGGCACCGGCGGAGTATCGCATCGCGGTGCAACTGGAACCCGAGGGCAAAGGTGGCTCGCGCTTCATGCACGGGCTGGCGGAAGGGGCGGAGGTCACGCTCAGCCTGCCAAAATGCGATTTTCCGCTGGTGGCCGGGGCGCCTGCTGCTCTGCTGGCGGGTGGCATCGGCGTGACGCCGATGATTTCCATGGCCACCGCGCTGAAGGCGGCGGGCACACCCTTTGAATTCCATTACGCCGGGCGCAGTGCCGGGCTGATGGCCTATGCGTCCGCTCTGGCGGAAACCTTCGGCCCGGCCTTCACCGCGCATTGCGACGACGATCCGGCCACCGCGCTGAATCTGGACGCGCTGCTTGCCGCGTTGGGCGGCCGGCACATCTATGCCTGCGGCCCGCGCGGCATGCTCGACGCGCTGCGCCAGAAGGCCGAGGCGGCGGGCATCCCGGCCAGCCGTGTACATTTCGAACTGTTCGACGCCCCGCAGGCCGAGGCGGGCGACACCGCCTTCGAGGTGGAGCTTGCCTCCACCGGCCAGACCTTCACCATCCCGCCCGACCGCAGCATCATCGAGGTGCTGGAGGAAGGCGGCGTCGATCTGGTCTACGACTGCCAGCGCGGCGATTGCGGCATCTGTCAGTGCGGCGTGATCTCGGGCGAACCCGATCACCGCGACGTGGTGCTGTCCGAGGCCGAGCGCGCGGCCGGGAAGCTCATGCAAATCTGCGTCAGCCGGGCGAAATCGCCGCGGCTGGTGCTTGATCTCTGAGGGAGGAAGCCATGACACGTTATACCGGCGACAAGGCGGCGGTCGCGGCTCTGGTGCAGGGGCATCAGGTGCATCGCGACGTCTATATCGACCCCGAAGTCTACCGGCTGGAGATGAAGCATCTCTTTGCCAATGCCTGGATCTTCGTGGGCCATGACAGCCAGACCCCGAACAAGGGCGATTACTTCACCACCATGGTCGGCGATCAGCCGGTCATCCAAGTGCGGCATACGGATGGCGAGATCTACGTTCTTTACAACCGCTGTCCGCACAAGGGCACCAAGCTGGTGATCGACCGTACCGGCAACACCGGCAAATTCTTCCGCTGCCCCTATCACGCTTGGTCGTTCAAGACCGATGGCTGCCTTCTGGCGATCCCGCTGAAGAAGGGCTACGAAAACACCGGGTTCGACCAGACCGACGCCGGCCATGGCATGAAATCCGTGGGCGCGGTGATGAACTACCGGGGCTTCATCTTCTGCCGTCTGGCGGAAGAGGGGATTTCCTTCGAGGATTTCTTCGGCGGCTCGCTGTCTTCCATCGACAATATGGTGGACCGCTCGCCCGCACAGCGGCTGGAGGTGGCGGGGCCGCCGCTCCGCTACATGCACAAGTGCAACTGGAAGATGCTGGTCGAGAACCAGACCGATACCTGTCACCCGATGGTCGCGCATGAAAGCTCGGCCGGGACGGCGGTGCGGCTGTGGAAGGAACTCGACATGCCCGAGGGCACGCCGCTGCCCCCGGCGATGGAGATCATCGCCCCCTTCACCTCGCCCTATGAATTCTTTGAAAATATGGGTATCCGCACCTGGCCCAATGGCCATGGCCATACCGGCGTGCATCATTCGATTCATTCGAACTATACCGAAATTCCGGGTTATCTGGACAAGCTGTCGGCCACCCATGGCGAGGAAAAGGCCCGCGCCATTCTGGGCGAGAACCGGCACAATACGGTCTATTTCCCGAACATCATGATCAAGGGCCCGATCCAGCAACTGCGCGTGTTCATTCCGCTCGCCGCTGACAAGACGCTGGTGGAAAGCTATATCTACCGGCTGGTCGATGCACCCGAGGAGCTGACCGCGCGTACCGCCATGTATAACCGCATGATCAACGCCCCCACCTCGATCGTCGGCCATGACGATCTGGAGATGTATGAGCGTGCGCAGGAAGGCTTGCAGGCCGATGGCATGGAATGGGTGAACATCCAGCGCCTCTACGACCCGGACGAGGATTTCGAACAGGAAAGCGTGCTGAACGGCACCACGGAAAAACAGATGCGCAACCAGTTCCATGCCTGGGTGAAGTTCATGACCCATGACATGCCGGCACGGGAGGCCGCGGAATGAGCGTGACGAAGGACGACATCATCGACTTCCTCTATGACGAGGCGCGGATGCTGGACGAGGGGCGCTATGACGACTGGCTGGCGCTCTGGCTGAAGGACGGGCACTACTGGATGCCGCTCGACTACAAGCAGACTGATCCGCTGAACGTGACCTCGCTGATGTATGAGGATATCTTTATGCTCAAGGTCCGGGTGGAGCGTCTGAACGGCGCGCGCACCTTCAGCCAGAAACCGAAAAGCCGCTGTCATCATGTGTTGCAACGCCCCTGGGTGGACGAGATCGATCTTGAGAGCGGGCGCATCCGCACCACGACGCAGATGCACTATATCGAGACGCGGCTGGATGAGCAGATGCTGCTGGCGCTGACCGCGCAGCATGATCTGGCGCTGATCGACGGGCGGTTGCGCATCGCCAACAAACGGGTCGACATCCTCAATTGCGATGCCGCCTTCGGCAATATCCAGTTGCTGCCATGAGCGCGGATTTCACCGCCGTCATCACCGGCGCCAGCAAGGGCATCGGCGCCGATCTGGCCGGGCGTCTGCTGGCGCGCGGCTACCGGGTGATCAACCTGTCGCGTGGCCCGGCCGAATTCAGCCATGACCAGTTGGAGAATGTGTCGGTTGATCTGCTGGACAGCGCGGCTGTGACCGAGGCCGCCGCCGCCATCGCCGCCCGGCATGAGGTGACACATGTCATCCACAACGCCGGGCTGGTCTGGCCGAAGCTGGTGGAGGAGGCGCAGCCCTCCGATATCACCGGCCTTGCGCAACTGCATCTGGGCGCGGCGCTGTCGCTGGTGCAGGCGGCCTTGCCCGCGATGAAGGCGCGGCGCTTCGGGCGTATCCTGTTCAATGGCTCGCGCGCGGCGCTGGGCGTGCCGACGCGCACCGCCTATTCCGCCAGCAAGGCGGGGATGATCGGCATGGCGCGAACCTGGGCGCTGGAACTGGCGCCGCATAGCATCACCGTCAATGTGGTGGCGCCCGGACCGATCCAGACCGACAATTTCTGGGGCATCGTGCCCAAGGGCAGCGAACGCGAGGCGGAACTGGCGAAACGCATTCCGGTCGGGCGGCTGGGCACGGTCGAGGATGTCAGCAACGCCTTCTTGTTCTTCTGTGATCCGGCCTCTGGCTTCGTCACCGGCCAGACGCTTTATGTCTGCGGTGGCGCGAGCGTGGGCAGCATGAGCCTGTAGCCACGGCTTGCGCGGGGCAGGGCGGGCGGCTACCAGAGAGCTATGACCACGCTTCCCACCCCGCGCGGCGCGCTGACGCCGGACCGTCCGCTTTCCGATCTGACCTGGCTGCGCGTCGGCGGCCCGGCCGACTGGCTGTTCCAGCCCGCCGACGAGGCCGATCTGGCCGAATTTCTGGCGGTGTTGCCGCCCGGGGTGCCGGTGTTTCCGATGGGCGTGGGGTCGAACCTCATCGTCCGTGATGGCGGTATCCGGGCGGTGGTGATCCGCCTCGGGCGCGGTTTCAACGGTATCACGGTCGAGGGCGGGCGCGTCACGGCGGGGGCCGCCGCGCTGGACGCCCATGTTGCGCGGAAAGCCGCCGAGGCCGGGCGCGACCTGACCTTCCTGCGCACTATCCCCGGTTCTATCGGCGGGGCGGTGCGGATGAACGCGGGCTGCTACGGCCACTACGTCGCGGATTTTCTGGAGGAGATCCGCATTGTCACGCGGTCGGGGCAGATTGAAACCCTGCCCGCCGCTGCGCTGAACCTGCGCTATCGCCAATCCGACCTGCCGGATGGCGCGGTGGTGATCGGTGCCACCTTCAACGCGCCTGCGGGCGATCCTGCCGCGCTGGCGGCGCGGATGGAGGATCAGTTGGCCAAACGCGACGCGAGCCAGCCCACCAAGGACCGCAGCGCCGGTTCCACCTTTCGCAACCCGCTGGGGCGCAGCTCCACTGGCGCGGCGGATGACACGCATGAGCTGAAAGCCTGGAAGGTGATCGATGAGGCTGGCATGCGCGGCGCCCGCATCGGCGGCGCGCAAATGAGCGAGATGCATTCCAACTTCCTGATCAACGCCGGAGGGGCGACAGCTGCCGATCTGGAAAATCTGGGTGAGGAAGTGCGAAAAAGGGTTTTCCAACACAGCGGGATCACGCTAGAGTGGGAAATCATGCGCGTCGGCGAACCGGCGACAAAATAACGAAGAATATCGGGGCAAAGACCCTGAAGAGGCAGTAAATGGCGGGCAAGTCGGGCAGGACGTGCTCCCGTGTGGCGGTATTGATGGGCGGCCGTTCCGCAGAGCGGGAGGTGTCGCTGTCGTCCGGGCGTGAATGCGCCAACGCTTTGCGGGTAGCCGGGTTTGAGGTGGTCGAGGTCGAGGCTGGCCCCGATCTGGCCGTGCGCCTGCATGAAATCTCTCCTGACGTCGTGTTCAACGCCCTGCATGGCCGCTGGGGCGAGGATGGTTGCGTTCAGGGTCTGCTGGAATGGCTGCGTATCCCCTATACGCATTCGGGTGTGCTGGCCTCGGCGCTGGCCATGGATAAAGAGCGCTCGAAGCAGACCTTCCGGGCCGCCGGGCTGCCGGTGGCGGAAAGCCTGATCGCCCCCCGCGACGAGGTGCGCACGCGCCATGTGATGCAGCCGCCTTATGTGGTGAAACCCTATAACGAAGGCTCTTCGGTCGGGGTCTATCTGGTGCATGAGGCCGCCAACGGCCCGCCGCAGCTTTCCGACAACATGCCCGAGCGGGTTATGGTCGAAACCTATGTGCCTGGGCGCGAATTTACCTGCGCCGTGATGGGCGACCGCGCGCTGGCGGTCACTGATATCATCACCTCTGGCTGGTATGACTATGACGCCAAATACAAGGCGGGCGGGTCGCGGCACGAGGTTCCGGCCAATATCCCGGCCGAAATCGAGGCGGCCTGTCTGGATTACGCGCTTCGCGCACACCGGGCGCTCGGTTGCCGGGGGCTCAGCCGGTCGGATTTCCGCTGGGATGAAAGTCGCGGGATGGCCGGGCTGATCCTGCTGGAAACCAATACCCAGCCGGGGATGACGCCCACGTCGCTCGCGCCCGAGCAGGCAGCCTTCCACGGCATCAGCTTCCCGGACCTCTGCCGCTGGATCGTGGAGGATGCGTCATGCGACCGCTGACTGCTGACCGCCGCTACCCCGATGCGCCGCGCGCCCGCGCGCCGCAGCAGGGCTATGTTCCGCAGGCGGCCTATACGCCCGCGCCGCGCCGGGACCCTGCGCCGACGCGCATGGCCTACCGGATGCAGCGGCTGTGGCTGACGCCCGCGTTCCGGGTGCTTATGCGGGTCGGGGTGCCGGTCCTGTGCGTGGCGGCCGTTGGCGCGATTGCCTTCGGTCCCGAAGCACGGCGCAATGCGATTTTCGCCCAGGTGGGCGAGTGGCGTCAGGCCATCGAGAACCGTCCGGAATTTCGCGTCTCGGTCCTGCAGGTCACCGGCGCCTCGCCTTCGCTGGATGCCGCGATCCGCGAGATGCTGGATGTGAAGCTGCCGGTTTCGCGCTTCGCCATCGACCTTGAGGCCGCGGCGACCCGCATCCGTACTCTGGATGCCGTGGCGCAGGCCGAGGTCAAGGTGGGGTCGGGGGGCGTGCTGTCGGTGCAGATCACCGAACGCAAGCCCGCGCTGATCTGGCGCAAGGAAGCCGAGCTTGACCTGCTTGATGCTTCGGGCCGCCGCGTGGCGCAGGTGCTGGAACGGGCTGACCGTCCCGATCTGCCAGTGGTGACCGGCCTTGGCGCCGACAAGGCCGCCGCTGAGGCGCTGGCCATCGTTGCCGCCGCCAAGCCCGTACTGCCGCGTCTGCGCGGTCTTGTTCGGATTGGCGAACGTCGCTGGGATCTGGTGCTGGACCGTGACCAGCGCATCCTGCTGCCCGCCGACAATCCGGTGCGGGCGCTGGAACGCCTTCTGGCGCTCGACAAGGCCGAGGATCTGCTTGGCCGTGACATTATCGCCGTGGACCTGCGCAATCAGGCCCGCCCCACCATTCGCCTTTCAGCCGATGCCCTGCGGAGCCTGCGCCGCGCCAAGGGGCTTGAGACCGTGGAGAACGCCCTGTGACCGATCTCTATCATTCGCAACGTGCCATGCGGAACATGCGCCGCGCCGCCATGCAGCGGGGCGTCGTCGCCATTCTCGACATCGGGTCGAGCAAGATCGCCTGTCTGGTCCTGCGCTTCGACGGGCCGGAGCGGCGGCGCGAAACCGATGGCGTGGGGTCCATGGCCGGTCAGTCGCAGTTCCGCATCATCGGCGCGGCGACAACCCGGTCACG
Source organism: Gemmobacter sp. LW-1 (assembly GCF_001303875.1). Classification (NCBI taxonomy): domain Bacteria; kingdom Pseudomonadati; phylum Pseudomonadota; class Alphaproteobacteria; order Rhodobacterales; family Paracoccaceae; genus Gemmobacter; species Gemmobacter sp. LW-1. The sequence continues at coordinate 96,333 of NZ_LJSC01000030.1, forward strand.
CGGGGTGCGCTTTGGCGAGATCCACGCGATGAACGAAACCGAGCGCGCCATCCGCACCGCCGTTCAGGCGGCACAGAAAATGGCCAATGTTCGGGTCGATCACGTCATCGCCTGTTTTTCGGGCGCAGAGCCGCGCAGCTATGGTCTGGCGGGCGAGATCGAACTGGCGGACAGTGTTGTCACCGAACATGATGTGGCGCGCGCGCTGGCCGCCTGCGACATGCCCGACATCGGGCAGGGGCGCGAGGTGCTGCATGCCCAGCCTGTGAACTTCGCGCTGGATCATCGCACTGGCATGGGCGACCCGCGCGGACAGATCGGCAACCGTCTGGCCTGCGACATGCACCTGCTGTCGGTCGAGGCAAGCGTGGTGCAGAACCTGTTCTATTGCATCAACCGCTGCGATCTGGAGGTCGCGGGCATCGCATCCTCGGCCTATGTCTCGGGCATTTCCAGCCTCGTCGAGGACGAACAGGAGCTGGGTGCCGCCTGCATCGACATGGGAGGCGGGTCGACCGGCATCTCCATCTTCATCAAGAAGCACATGATCTATGCGGATTCGGTCCGCATGGGAGGCGATCACATCACCTCCGACATTGCCAAAGGCCTTCAGGTGCCGATGACGGTGGCCGAGCGGATCAAGACCAAACACGGCGGTGTGCATGCCACCAGCATGGATGACCGCGAGATGATCGAGATCGGCGGTGACAGCGGCGACTGGGAAAAGGATCGCCGTCAGGTCAGCCGGACCGAGCTGATCGGCATTATCCGCCCGCGCGTCGAGGAAATCCTCGAAGAGGCGCGCGTGCGGCTGGATGCGGCCGGGTTCGAGCATCTGCCAAGCCAGCAGATCGTGCTGACCGGCGGCGCGAGCCAGATCCCCGGTCTGGACGGTCTGGCGGCGCGCATCCTGGGGCAGCGGGTCCGTCTGGGACGGCCCCTGCGCATCCAGGGCCTGCCGCAGGCCGTTACCGGACCTGCATTTTCCTCGTCGGTCGGGCTTTGCCTGTTTGCCACCCATCCGCAGGACGAATGGTGGGACTTCGACATTCCGGCCGAACGCTATCCGGCGCGGTCGCTCAAGAGGGCCATCAAATGGTTCCGGGACAACTGGTAACCCGCAACAAATTGCGGTCATGGCGAAATCCCGCTGAAATGGCGGCGTTATCCCCCATATTTTGTGGGTTTTGTGTGTTTTTTAGGTGACGGCGCAAGCCACTGTGGATAGAATTGCGGATAACTCAGGATCAAGGCGTGCGGGACAGGCACGGGCAAAATCCTGATAAAGAACGAGAAAACGGCGGCCCCAAGAAAAGCAGGCGGATTTGCAATGGCACTGAATCTGATGATGACCTCCCAGAGTGAAGAGTTGAAGCCGCGCATCACCGTGTTCGGTGTGGGCGGGGCAGGCGGCAATGCCGTTGACAACATGATCGAGAAGAACCTCGAGGGTGTGGAGTTCGTCGTCGCCAATACCGATGCGCAGGCGCTGCAACAGTCGCGCGCCGGGGCCCGCATCCAGATGGGGCCGCGGGTGACCGAAGGTCTGGGCGCGGGTGCGCGCCCCTCGGTCGGCGCCGCCGCCGCCGAGGAAACGATCGAGGCGATCGTTGACCATCTGGCCGGGGTCCACATGTGCTTCATCACCGCTGGCATGGGCGGCGGCACCGGCACCGGCGCCGCGCCGATCATCGCGCAGGCCGCGCGTGAACTGGGTGTGCTGACGGTCGGCGTTGTGACCAAGCCCTTCCAGTTCGAGGGCAACAAGCGGATGAAGCAGGCCGAGGACGGAATCGAGGCGCTTCAGAAGGTGGTCGACACGCTGATCATCATTCCGAACCAGAACCTGTTCCGCCTGGCCAACGAACGCACCACCTTTACCGAAGCCTTCGCCATGGCCGATGACGTCCTGTATCAGGGCGTCAAGGGCGTGACCGATCTGATGGTGCGGCCCGGCCTGATCAACCTCGACTTTGCTGATGTGCGTGCCGTGATGGACGAGATGGGCAAGGCGATGATGGGCACCGGCGAGGCGACCGGCGAAGACCGCGCCGTGCAGGCCGCCGAGAAAGCGATTGCCAACCCGCTGCTGGACGAGATCAGCCTGAACGGCGCCAAAGGCGTGCTGATCAATATCACGGGCGGCTATGATCTGACCCTGTTCGAACTGGATGAGGCCGCGAACATCATCCGCGAAAAGGTGGACCCCGACGCCAATATCATCGTCGGCTCCACGCTCGACCCGGAAATGGAAGGCGCGATCCGCGTGTCGGTCGTGGCGACCGGCATCGACGCTTCGGCTTCGAACCGCGCCGAAACCCCGACCCGTCGCCCGATGGGCAGCGCTGCACCCAGCTTCGCCCCGGCGCCCGAGCAGAGGCCGGAGCCGCGCGTTGAAGTCCGTGCCGCCGAGGCTCGCCCGGCTGTGACGGTGCAGGTAGTGCCCGCCCAGCAGGCCGCTGCGCCGGTCGCTCCGGCCCCGCAGCCGCAACAGGCCGCGCTGTTCGACACACCCGCCGCCGGGTTCGAGCCGATGCACGAGGACGAGGCGGTGGACGACATGCCTCCCCCCGCCTACCGTCCGCAGCCTGCTGCGCCGCAACCGGCCCCGCAGTCCCGCAGCTTTGCCGCCCATGATGCCGATGCGGGCAATTTTGTTGCTCCGCGTCCGCGTGCCGCTGGTCAGCCTTCGCCCGAGGCGCTGGCCCGTCTGCAAGCCGCTGTCAGCAAGGCACCGCCCGCTGCGCAGCGCCCGGCTGCGCCGCAAGCCCCGGCCGCCCCGGCGCGTGCGCAGGAAAAACCGCGCTTCGGCATCGGCTCGCTGATCAACCGCATGGCAGGCCATGCGGCGGAACCGGCAGCCGAACGTCCGGCGCCGCGTCAGCAGCCGCAGGTGCAGGCCTATGACGACGAGCCCGAGCTTTCGGCCGATCAGGAGCGGATCGAGATCCCGGCTTTCCTGCGCCGTCAGGCAAACTGACCCAGGGGAAGCAGGTCACATTTTTTACACAAAAGGCCCGCGCAAGTGGGCCTTTTGTCTATTTAAAGCATGAGCTTAGCGCCGTGTCGGCGGAATGTCCCGCTGTGTTACGGCCAGTGTTACAACTCGTCACAATGTGTGAGTTGAGGTCTGATCCCATCGGAACTACCTAAACTGAGCGGTTTTGTGCCAGCCTTGGTGCAGTGCCGCGAGGGGAATAATCAAGGGTCACCTGACGTGCAGAACACGTTGAAATCCGCCGCTGTCTTTGATGGTCTTGGCCTGCATTCGGGCCAGCCGGTGCGCATGATCGTGCACCCGGCGGCCGAGGATTCGGGGATTCTGTTCCGCCGGACCGACCTGCCTGCCGCCGAGGCCGACATTCCTGCGCGCTGGGATGCCGTTGTCCCGTCGAAATTGTGCACACTGGTGGCCAATGTGGCCGGGTCCAGCGTTTCGACCATCGAACATATCATGGCCGCTCTTGCGGGATGTGCCATCCACAACGCCGTGATCGAGATTGACGGGCCGGAAGTGCCGATCCTCGACGGTTCGGCCGTGCCCTTTGTTGAAAAGTTCCTTGAGGTCGGTCTGGTCGAACAGGCCGCCCGTGTGCGTGCGATCCGCGTCCTGAAGCCGGTCGAAGTGCGCGAGGGGGATGCGGTTGCACGGCTTGAGCCCTCGGACATGCTGGAAATCGATTTCCGCATCGACTTTGCGGAAGCCGCGATCGGCAAGCAGACCAAGATGCTGAACATGGCGAACGGGGCCTTCGTGCGCGAATTGTGCGACAGCCGCACCTTCTGCCTTCAGGCCGATGTCGACCGGATGCGCGCCAACGGGCTGGCCCTGGGTGGCACGCTGGAAAATGCCGTGGTGTTTGAAAACGGCCAGGTGCTGAGCCCCGGTGGCCTGCGCCACGCGGATGAACCCGTGCGCCACAAGATGCTGGATGCGCTGGGGGATCTGGCGCTGGCCGGGGGGCCGATTCTTGGCCGCTACACCGGCATCCGGGCCGGTCACGCCATGACGAACCGCCTGCTGCGCGCCCTGTTCGCCGATCCGTCGGCCTGGATGTCGGTGGATTGCGGCACGGTGACGGGCTGCAAGCTGCCGGGCATGGGTGTGCATCCGGGCGATCTGCCCGTGCATCACTGACGCCGGGCGGATGCCGCGGGCTGGTGGCAAGAAAGGCGTTTTGCCTCTCCCGTTTTTCATGCTAGGACAAGCCGAACAGCCTTGGCGGGCCGCCGTCAGGGACCAAGCCGCGCGGGACTTTTGCCCGCAAGGGCCGGAAGTGACGAGGCAGATGTGCAAGAGATGACGGGCGGAAAATCGGGCGCGGCTGTTCTGGGCGGCCTGCTTCTGGTAGGTATGCTTGCCGGTTGCGGCGGGGGCGGCGGGACTGCCAGCAAGGAAGTGCCGCTTGATACGCTCAGCGCCGAGCAGATTTACAAGAAGGGCGAGCTGACGCTGGAAGGCGAACGCAATCCCAAGAATGCTATCCACTATTTCACCGAGGTGGAGCGGCTCTATCCCTATTCCGACTGGGCCCGCCGTGCGCTGATCATGCAGGCCTTCACCTATCACAAGAACCGCGACTACGAAGAGGCGCGGCAGGCGGCACAGCGTTTCCTTGATTTCTATCCGGGTGACGAGGATGCGGCCTATGCCAAATACCTCATGGCGCTCAGCTATTATGACCAGATCGACGAAGTTGGCCGCGATCAGGGCCTGACCTTCCAGGCGCTTCAGGCGCTGCGCGAAGTGATCGAGCAGTATCCCGACAGCGAATATGCCCGTTCGGCGATGCTGAAATTCGATCTGGCCTTCGACCATCTGGCGGCGAAGGAAATGGAAATCGGCCGCTACTATCTGAAGCAGCGCCATTACACTGCTGCCATCAACCGCTTCCGCGTGGTGGTGCAGGATTTCCAGACCACCACCCATACCGCCGAGGCGCTGCATCGTCTGGTTGAAGCCTATCTGGGCCTTGGCCTGACGGACGAGGCGCAGACGGCAGGCGCGATTCTGGGCCATAACTACCAGTCCAGCCCGTTCTATGACGACAGCTACAAGCTGCTGACCAAGCGGGGGCTGGAGCCGAAGGCCAAGGGCAACAGCTGGCTGGCCAAGGTCTATCGCCAAATGATCAAGGGCGAGTGGCTGTAAGGGGGAGGGGGCCCACCCCTCTTCCGGTTCGGGCCTTTCTTTGGAACTGACGATGCTCCGCTCGCTCGACATCCGCGACATGCTTATCATCGACAGGCTCGCGCTGGCGTTCCAGCCGGGCCTGAACGTGCTGACCGGCGAAACCGGCGCGGGCAAGTCGATCCTGCTGGACAGCCTGGGATTCGTGCTTGGCTGGCGAGGCCGGGCCGAATTGGTGCGCGCAGGTGCCGAAAAGGGCGAGGTGACGGCGGTTTTCGATCTGGCGCCGGGCCATCCCGCCCATGCGGTGCTGGAGGAATATGGCATCGAGGCCGAGGACGAGCTGATCTTCCGCCGTGTGAACCATGCCGATGGCCGTAAGACCGCCTGGGTCAATGACCGCCGCGTGTCGGGCGAGGTGCTGCGGGCGCTGTCAGATACGCTGGTGGAACTGCATGGCCAGCATGACGACCGGGGTTTGCTGAACCCGCGGGGGCACCGGCAGATGCTGGACGCTTTCGCCGGGCTGGATCTGGCGTCCGCGCGCGCTGCCTGGGGCGCTCTGGGGCGGGCGCGGAAGCGGCTGGACGAGGCGCAGGCGGCGCTTGCCGCCGTGCAGGCGGAAGAGGATTTCCTGCGGCACGCGGTTGCCGAACTTGACAAGCTTGATCCCGAGCCGGGCGAAGAGGCGACGCTGGACGTCCGTCGCCGCACCATGCAGGCGGCCGAGAAAATCCGCTCCGATGTCGCGCGGGCGCTTGAAGCACTGTCCGATCAGGGGGCCGAGGGTCTGCTGTTCGATGCGCTGCGCCGTCTGGAAGGGGCCGCCGATCAGGCCGAGGGCGCGCTGGAGGCTCCCTTGGCGGCGCTGAACCGGGCGCTGCACGAATTGGCCGAAGCGCAGCAGGGTGTGGAACGCTGCCTGTCGGGGCTGGACGTCAACCCTGCCGAGCTTGAGGCGATCGAGGAGCGGCTGTTCGCCATTCGTGCGCTGGCGCGCAAGCATGGCGTGTTGCCCGACGATCTGGGCACCCACGCGATCACCCTGCGCAATCGTCTGGCGGCGCTGGATGGCGGGGCTGAAACCGTGGCGCGGCTGACGCGCGAGGTGACGCTGGCAGAAGATGCCTACGGGGCCGAGGCCGCGCGGCTGACCGAAGCGCGCAAGGCGGCGGCGGGGCGGCTGGATGCCGCCATGGCGGCGGAACTCGCACCGCTGAAGATGGAACGCGCGGTCTTTGCGACTGAGGTCGGACCGGGCGAGGCCGGGCCGGAGGGGCAGGATGCGGTGGCTTTCACCGTCGCCACCAATCCCGGTGCGCCCGCCGGGCCGCTGAACCGCATCGCCAGTGGCGGGGAACTCAGTCGCTTTTTGCTGGCGCTGAAAGTTTGCCTGACCGGCGACGCTCCCGGCATGACGCTGATTTTTGATGAGATCGACAGGGGTGTCGGTGGCGCGACCGCCGATGCCGTAGGGCGGCGGCTGAAGGCGCTGGCCGAGGGGGCTCAGGTTCTGGTCGTCACCCACAGTCCACAGGTGGCGGCTTTGGGGGCGCATCACTGGCGGGTGGAAAAGCGGGTCGAGGGGGACATGACGCTTTCGACCGTCACTCCGCTGGGCGCCGAAGCGCGGGTTGAGGAAATTGGCCGCATGCTCGCGGGCGATACCGTGTCCGATGCCGCGCGGGCGGCGGCGATGGCACTGCTCGACGGGTGATGCTGCGTTGCAGCAAGTGCAGGGCGGCAGGGCGCCGTTTGCAATTGTTCCGTCAGGTGTGCTGACCTATCTTGAGGTCAGGGAGGCTGAACCATCAAAAGGGTTTTGCCATGATGAACAAGATGTCCCGCTTCCTGCGGTCTTTCCGTATCCCCAGCACCGAGGAGCTGGAGATGGCCTATCTGGAAGGCGCGCGCGATCGCTACGATCTGGAATACCGGCAGCACGAGATCGACGCCGGTAAGTTCCGCCGCAATTTCGCTTACTATTACTGATCAACCCTCCGCCGCGCAGAATTGCAGCGCGGCGGCCCGCCAGCCTTGCGGGGTGATGATCAGCGTCGCCACCAGAACCACGCCGACGCGGCCCAGATCCGCGCCCTGCGGGTCGATCAGGCCGGACAGCACGAAGCGTTGATGCAGCACGGCAATCTGCGGCCCCAGTTGTCGCAGCTTGGCCCGCCCCGTCACCAGACGGGCGCGGGCCAGCGTTCCGGCAAATTCGGCGGCGAAGGTCGCGGCGATATCCTTGCGGCCCTCCGCCCAGCGGCCGGTCAGGCTGACCAGATCGCCGTCCTCGGCCATCAGATCGGCCAGCGCCTTGGCGTCCTGGGCCGTCCAGGCGCGGGCAAAGGCGCGGGCGAAATCATCGGCAGTGGTCGTTTCAGCCTTGGTCATGCGGCGGCACCAGCTTTCCGGGGTTCATCAGGTTCAGCGGATCGAGCGCGCGTTTCACCGCGCCCATGGCCGCCCAGGCAGGTCCGTGTTCGGCGGGCATGTAATCAAGCTTGCCCATCCCGATCCCGTGTTCGCCGGTGATCGTGCCGCCCAGCCGCAGCGCGCGTTCCGCCATGCGGGCGGCCAGCGCCTTGGCAGTTGCGCGCTCCCCGGCCGAAGCCGGGTCGATCAGCAGGATGGCATGGAAATTCCCGTCTCCGACATGGCCGAGGATCGGGCCGGGCAGGCCGCTGGCCGCGATGTCGGCGCGGGTTTCCTCCACGGCCTCGGCCAGACGGGAGATCGGAACGCAGACATCGGTGACGATGGCCGTGGCGCCGGGGCGGGCGGCAAGGCAGGCCGGATAGGCATTGTGCCGCATCTTCCACAGCGCATTGCGATCTTCGGTCTTTTCCGCCCAGCGGAAACCGGCAGAGCCGTGGCTGGCCGCGATCTCGCCAAAGCGTTGCGCCTGTTCGGCGACACCTGCGGCAGAGCCGTGAAACTCCACCATCAGATGCGGCATCGCGGGCAGATCCTGCCTGGCATGGGCATTGCAGGCGGCAACGGCTGCGGTATCGAGAAACTCGATCCGCGCCATCGGAATGCCGCTCTGGATCGTTTCGATCACGCAATCGACAGCGCCGGACATATCGGCAAAGCCGCAGACGGCGGCAGAGACGGCTTCGGGCTGGCCGTGCAGGCGCAGGGTCAGTTCGGTGATCAGCGCCAGCGTGCCTTCTGACCCGACCAGCAGGGCGGTCAGGTCATAGCCCGCGCTGGATTTCGGCGCGGCGCTGCCGGTGCGAATGACAGTGCCATCGGCCAGCACCGCCTCCAGCCCCAGCACGGCTTGTCGCATCGTGCCATAGCGCACCGCAGTGGTGCCCGAAGCGCGGGTGGCCGCCATCCCGCCCAGCGTTGCATTGGCGCCGGGATCGACCGGAAAGAACAGCCCCGTCGCGCGGAGTTCGCGGTTCAGATCCTCGCGGGTGATGCCGGGCTGCACGCGCACCAGCATATCTTCGGGGCGCAACTCGACGATGCGGGTCATGCGGGTGAAATCGACGCAGATGCCGCCATGCAGGGCCAGCGCATGCCCCTCCAGCGAGGTGCCAGCACCCCAGCCCACCACGGGCAGGCGATGGGCGTGGCAGATCCGCAGGATCGCCGCGACCTCCCCGGTGGTTTCCGGCCAGGCCACGCCCTCGGGCGGGCCGGCGCTGACATGGGTTTCACTGTGCGCATGGGCGTCGCACTCGGCGGCGCTGCGGCTGTAGCGGGGGCCCAGCAGGGCGGACAGTTCGGAATGCGCGTCATTCATGCCGCGACATTAGGCCTGGGCCTCCGCGAGGGGAAGGGGGCGCCACCTCAGCGCGCGGCAATCCGCTCGATTTCCACGGCCAGATCGCCGTATCCGGTGAAGCGCCGTTCATAGGCCAGCCCCAGCCGCTCCGCCGCCTCTTGCGCCCTGGCATCCAGAACCGGGTCGTCTGTCTGCGCCTGATAGACCAGCTTGTCGTAATTGCCGAACATCATCTGGATCAGTTCGGGGTGTTTGTCGAAGCCCATGGGCCGCCAGACGAAGGCATCGAACTGCCGGACAAGGAAATCGGTCAGGTAAAAGGCGGTGATCTCGGTCTCGGCGATTTCGGCGAACCGCGCGTTGCCTTCAAAAAACGAATAACAATGCGGGCCTGCCAGCATCTCAACACCCAGTTGCTTGCACTTTTCCTGCAAGAGACCGCCTGTACCGCAATCGGCGTACAGGATGAAGACCTGCTGGTAGGCGCCCTTTGCTTCGGTGACTGCGCGCTCCACAGCGGCGGGAATGCGGTCGGGCCAGAGATGCAGGTTGGCGGGCAGGCATTGCAGATCCAGATGATCCCAGCCTCCCGCACGTTTCACCGCCAGCACCTCATGCGCCAGTGCGCCACAGGCGATCAGCAGCACGCGGCCCGCGTGCGCCTCGGGCGCAAGCCCGGCCTCGGTCAGGGTGATATCGTCGGGCAGCGTGTCGGTCATCGCGGGCTCCGTATCTGACAGAGATATGGGGACTGGCCCCGAAACGAAAAGGCCCCGGACGTTCGCACGCCGGGGCCTTGATCCGCAGTGACTGCGGGATCAGAGCGTGTTGTGCTTGCGCGCAACCATGGTCTTTGCGGTTTCCACCGCCACGGCCGCGTCGCGGCAATAGGCGTCGGCACCGATGGCCTTGCCGAATTCCTCGTTCAGCGGTGCGCCACCGACCAGAACGATGTAATCCTCGCGCATGCCCTTTTCCTTCATCGTGTCGATCACGACTTTCATGTAGGGCATTGTGGTGGTCAGCAGGGCCGACATGCCGAGGATGTCGGGCTGTTCGGCTTCCAGCGCCTCGAGGTATTTCTCGACCGAGTTGTTGATGCCCAGATCCAGCACCTCGAACCCGGCGCCTTCCATCATCATGCCGACAAGGTTCTTGCCGATGTCGTGGATGTCGCCCTTCACGGTGCCGATGACCATCTTGCCCATGCGCGGCGCGCCGGTTTCGGCCAGGAGCGGCTTGAGGATCGCCATGCCCGCCTTCATGGCGTTGGCTGCCAGAAGCACTTCGGGAACGAACAGGATACCGTCGCGGAAGTCGGCACCGACAATGGTCATACCAGCGACCAGCGCTTTGGTCAGCACGTCATAGGGGGCCCAACCGCGTTCCAGCAGGATGTTCACGCCCTCTTCGATCTCTTCCTTCAGACCGTCATAGAGGTCGTCATGCATCTGAAGGACAAGCTCTTCGTCATTCAGTTCGGACAGGATGATATCGTCTTCGTCGGCCATCGGCGCGCTCCTGCGGAAAGTGTTATCGCTTCAATGCGACGGAAGCGACGCGGGGACTTTTCGCTTTGCGACATTGGGCTGAACAAAGACGACAGCGGCCCGAATCGTCGGACGGGGGGTTGCGATTTGTTCGCTTTATGTTCTAATTCGGAAATGACCGGAAAAGACACCACCCTCAGGCCGGAACTGCGTCTGCGTGCGCGTGGCGCCCTGGCGAATGAAAGCGGCCGGTTTGAACCCGGACGCCGCGTGGCGGAAGATGATGGCTGGGATCTGATCGAGGAGGAGCGGCTGCTGGAAACCGAGGTGCAGGTGGAACGGCCGCGTTCGGCACTGAACTGGAACAAGTCGCCCGATCTGCCCTTTGACCGCAGCGTAAACCCCTATCGTGGCTGCGAGCATGGCTGCATCTATTGTTTCGCCCGTCCGACCCACGCCTATCTGAACCTGTCGCCCGGGCTGGATTTCGAGACCCGGCTGATCGCGCGTCCCGGTATTGGCGCGGTGCTGGAACGCGAGATCGGCCGCAAGGGCTATGTCGTGGCGCCGCTGGCGCTTGGCACCAATACCGACCCCTATCAGCCCGTGGAAAAGACCTATCGGGTCACGCGCGAGGTGGTGCAGGTGATGCATGACTGGCAGCACCCTCTGGCGATCACCACGCGCGGCGCGCTGATCGAACGTGACCTGGACCTGCTGGCGCCCATGGCGGCGCTGGGGCTGGCGCGGGTGGGGATCACCGTCACCACGCTGGATGCAGGCCTGGCCCGCGCGATGGAGCCGCGCGCACCCACACCTGCCCGGCGGCTGGAGGCGATCCGCCGTCTCAGCGCAGCGGGGGTGCCGGTGCGCGTCATGGTGGCGCCGGTTATCCCTGGCCTGACCGACCCGGAGCTTGAGGCGATCCTGTCCGCCGCCCGCGATGCCGGGGCCGTGGCGGCAAGCTGGATCATGCTGCGCCTGCCGCTGGAGGTGGCCCCTCTGGTCGAGGAATGGTTGCGTGCGCGGGTGCCGGGCCGGGCCGAAAAGGTGCTGGCGCGCATCCGCGAATTGCACGGCGGCAAGCTTTACGATGCGCAATGGGGGCGCCGCATGCGGGGCGAAGGGATCTGGTCCGACCTTGTGGCGCAGCGTTTTGACAAGGCGGTGGCGCGGCTGGGGCTGACCGTGCCGCAACCGCCGCTGCGCCGCGACCTGTTTCGCCCGCCACCGCGTGCGGGTGATCAGTTGTCGCTGTTCTGAACGGGACGGGCTTTGCCGATACGCCCCAGATGAGTGAAGCCAAAGCCCCGCGTCTCTTTCAGCCCGTAACCCAGCATCCGGTCGAAGCCGACATGCGCGAGCCAGAGCAGCCCAAGACTTGCCATCAGGTCAGTCTGGAACCAGTTGCCCAAAGCCAGCAGCAGCGCACCCAACCCATAATTGTGAACGCAGTTATAGCCGAAGGCCCCGATGCGCGGCCCGGCCAGATAGGCAAAAAAGCTCAGGTCCGGGGCAAGGAACAGCGGCAGCAGCGTGACCATGGGCAGCGGCTGTGGCCCTGTGAAATATAACAGAAGGGCGCAGAGGAATACCCCCGCGCCCTCGGCTTTCTGCCAAAGGATCGTGCCCCGGTCGCAGATGCGCCGGTCAGCCACGCCGCCCGCGCCGCTCTCGCCGCGCGCTGCCCGCATCCTCGCCCGTGCCGTCCGACGCGGAGGAGAAGCCGCCCAGATGCGCAGAGATATCCTCCAGCGTCGGGCGCGGGCCCTTGGGGCGGCTTTCCAGCGCGGCACGCATGGCGCGCAGATGCTCGGGCATGGTGCCGCAGCAGCCGCCGATGATGCGCACACCGGCATCGCGCGCCAGCACGGCATATTCGGCCATCAACTCGGGCGTGCCGTCATAGACAATGGCGCCATCCTTGTATTTCGGGATGCCGGCATTGCCTTTGGCGATCACCGGACGCTCGGTGCCCTGGGCGAAGAAACCCAGAACGGTGCGCATGAGGTCGGAGGCCCCCACGCCGCAATTGGCACCGAAGGCCAGCGGCGGGTTCGGCAGCTTTTCCACCAGCGTCGCCAGATCGGCCGAAGTCACGCCCATCATGGTGCGGCCTGCGGTGTCAAAGCTCATGGTGCCGCACCAGGGCATATTGGCACGCGCTGCCGCCTCGGCGGCGGCCTTGAATTCTTCGGGGGCCGAAATGGTTTCCACCCACAGAACATCGGCGCCGCCTTCCTTCAGGCCTTCGGCCTGTTCGTGGAAGATCTCCACCGCCAGCTCATGCGTCAGGCTGCCCATCGGTGCCATGATCTCGCCGGTCGGACCGACCGAACCCGCGACGACAACGGTGCGGCCCGAGGCATCGGCGATCTCGCGGCCAAGGGCGGCACCCACGCGGTTCAGCTCGCGCACGCGGCCCTGCGCCCCGTGCAGCTTCAGACGGCTGGCATTGCCGCCGAACGTATTGGTCAGAAAAATATCGGACCCGGCTTCGACCGCGCCACGATACAGCGCGCGGATGTTCTCGGGCTGATCGGTGTTCCACAATTCGGGGGCATCACCCGAGGACAGCCCCATGTTGAACAGGTTGGTGCCGGTTGCGCCATCGGCCATCAGCCAGTCGCGCGACGCCAGAAGGCGGGAAAGTGCGTCGGTCATATCGCCTCGCAAGGGTAGGCTGCCCGAACGCCGGGCAGCCGGGAAATCGGAGATAGGGAATTACTGTTCCGACATCAGCTGCGCCTTGGCGACCGGCAGCAGCTCGGCGAGCTTGGCGCGGATCGCATCGGCGCTGGCGCGGTCGCCCAGATCTGCGGACAGCTTGCGCACCACATCTTCGGAGCCCGCTTCCTCGAAATCGGCGGCGACGACGGTCATCGCATATTCGGCGGCCTCGTCACCCGATTTGCCCAGCAGCCCGGCAGCCCAGAGGCCGGCCAGCTTGTTGCGGCGGGCTTCGGCCCTGAACTGCATGTCGGCGTCATGAGCGAATTTGGCTTCGAATGCCTGTTCGCGGTCGTCGAAGGTGGTCATGGCAAGGCCCCCTGAATGAATTGGTTCCGGTTTCCTTCCATATGCCCGCCCGTGGCCCCTGCCGCAAGGGCCGAGAGGAGGGACCGGGCGGGCGATGGCGCTAAACCTTGCGGCGGCGCGGCGCTTCCACTATGACGCGCGCAGACGGGCGGGGGTGCAATACCTTCCGCCCCAGCGCGATTCGGGAAAGTTCATGGCACGTCGGAAGAAGGTCTACGAAGGCAAGGCGAAGATCCTTTACGAAGGGCCGGAGCCGGGCACCCTGATCCAGTATTTCAAGGATGATGCCGCCCAGTCCGAACAGGCACCTGCTCAGGGGGCCGAAGGGAAGGGGCTGGAAGGCAAGGGGGTGCTGAACAACCGCCTGTCCGAATTCTTCATGGCCGGGCTCAATGCCATCGGCGTGCCGACGCATTTCATGCGGCGGCTGAACATGCGCGAACAGCTTGTCCGCATGGCGGAAATCCTGCCGGTGGATGTGGTGGTGCGCAACTTCGCCGCAGGCGATATCTCGCAGCGCCTTGGCATTCCCGAAGGCACCGCCCTGCCGCGGCCGATCGTGGAATATTACTACAAGGACGAAAAGCTCGGCTCTCCCATGGTCGCCGAAGAACATATCGTCGCCTTCGGCTGGGCCAACCAGCAGGATCTGGACGATATGGTTGCGCTGGCACTGCGGGTGAACGATTTCCTGTCGGGCGTGATGCTGGGTGTCGGCGTGCGGCTGATGGATTTCCGCATCGAAGTCGGCCGGATCTGGGAAGGCGATTACATGCGCCTGATCGTCGCCGATGAGATCAGCCCCGACAATTGCCGCCTGTGGGATCTGCGCGGGCTGGAAACCCCGGACCGCGAAGGGCAGGTGCGCGAGCCCGGTCCGCTGAATGATGTCTATACAGAACTCGCACGGCGGCTGGGCGTTCTGCCCTCCAACGTGACCCATACCACCAAGCCGACCCTCATCAACTGAAAGGCCCTGACGATGAAAGCGCGTGTGACCGTGATGCTGAAAACCGGCGTTCTGGATGTGCAGGGCGAGGCCGTGCGCCGCGCGCTAGGTACGCTCGGCTTCGAAGGGGTCGAGGCGGTGCGTCAGGGCAAGGTGATCGAACTGGACCTGACCGCGACGGATCGCGCCAGGGCCGAGGAAGAGGTGAAGGCCATGTGCGAGAAGCTGCTGGCCAATACCGTGATCGAGAAATATTCGGTCGAATTGATCTGACGCCGGAGGGACGTGCAAATTTCTTTCTGAAGAAATTTGAAAATCTTTTCGGGAAAAGATTTGCGGCGCGCGGGCGGTCAGCTCGTGCGCCGTTCCAGTTTCAGCCAGATTCCATTGGCAGACCGTACCGTCAGATGCGCGGCGGGCACCGGCACGCGGTCGGGCAGGGCGGTCAGGCGGAAATCGCGCAGCACCATTGCCAGCAGGAGCGGCCCTTCCACCATGGCGAAGCCCGCGCCGGGGCAGACGCGCGGCCCGGCTGAGAAGGGGATATAGGCATGGCGCAGCCCCTCGCGCCCGTTTTCCGTCTCAAACCGTGCGGGGTCGAAACCGTCTGGATTGTCCCACAGCCGTTCATGGCGGTGCAGGTGCCATGGTGACAGCACGATCTGCGCGCCAGCCGGGGCCTCGCGGTCACGCAGGCGCACCGGGCAGCGGGTTTGCCGCACCATCATCGGCACCGGCGGGTAAAGCCGCATCGCCTCGCGGAAGACGGCGCGGGCGAGTTTCAGTCGCCCCATCACGGTGAAATCCGCGGTTTCGCCCAGTTGCTCCTGTGCTTCGGCTGCCAGTCTTTCCTGCCAGTCGGGGTGTGTCGCCAGCAGATAAAGAGCCCAGGCGAGGGCAGAGGCCGAGGTCTCATGCCCCGCCAGAAAGAAGATCGCCACCTGATCCACCATTTCGGCGGTATCAAAGCGCGCCCCGGTCTGCGGGTCTGGGAAGGTCATGATCTTGGTCGCCAGATCATCCGGCGCGGTGCCCGAGGCGATTTCGGCGGCGCGGCCCGCGGTGAGGCTTTCGATCAGCTGGCGGATGCGGGCGGCCGTTTGGCGGGTGGTACGGCTGTGAAAACGCGGCATCCAGCGCGGCAGCGGCAGGAAGGCCGCGAGGTTCAGGATCGGCTGCTCCTGCTGGTGGCGGCGGAACTCGTGGAACACTGCACTGGCGGTCGCATCCTCGATGGGAATGGAAAACAGCGTGCGGAAAATGACGTCGGCGGCGGCGTGGCTTGCCTCGAGCTCCATTTCCACCGGCTTGCCATCGGCGCGGGGGGCAAGACGGGCGACCATCGCTTCGGCTGCCGCCCGCATGGCGGGGAATGTGTCGCGCAGGCGGCCGCCTTCAAAGGCGGGGTCGATGATGCGGCGCTGGCGTTCCCATGTCTCGCCATTGGTGACGAAGACAGAATTGCCCAGAAGCGGGGTCAGCCCCTCGCGGATGCGGTTGGATTTCGGGAAATCGCGGGGACGCTCTTTCAGCACCAGATCGACCAGTGCCGGGTCGTTGCACATGTAGCTGCGAAAGAACGGGGTGCGGAACTCGGCCATCCATGCCCGGTAAAGCCGGGCGGGCTGGGCCGAGAGGATGTCGCGCCGGAACAGCCGCAGATAGCGCCACAGCGACACCCGGTCGTGGCGGGCGGGCGGCTTCGGGGGCAGGGGCGGCGCTGCGGTCATGCCACCGTGGTAAAGCGGTTGGCGGCACGGTCAATGCGGCTTTTCGACTCGGGCCGTCCGGCAAACCTGTCCGCCAGCGTCAGTGGCCCGGCGGTGACGCGGAAATAGTCGTAATCCCAGGGGGCGCCGGGCAGGTTGTCGAAGGCGCAGAGATACTGGAAATGCAGCCGGAAATAGCGCCGCTTCAACGCCGCCCAGGTTTCGGGCTTCAGGGTCTGCGTGAAAGCTGCGGAATAGATGCGTGGCCAGATCTGTTCTTCGGGTGCCACGCCCGACACCGCCACCGGATCGCAGAGCGCGAAGGCGCAGCCGTCGCCGGGGGCCGTCACGTCGATCCATGTGAGTTCGGGGCGCGTGGAAAGGAAGGCCAGATCGCCGCGCAGGCGCTTCGCCTCGGGCAGGTAGCTGACCATGGGCACCACCTGGCCCAGTGACAGGAAAGACAGCACAGGGCGCTGCTCCGGCAGCCCCTCGCGGATCAGGTCGGCAAGGATCGACACCGCCAGATGCGCGCCCGAGGAATGGCCGACCACCAGCACCTCGTCATAGGGGCCGGTCAGGGCCTCGGCAATGGTGTGGCGAAAGGCCGTCATACGGGCCTCAAGCTCCGGCGGGTTGGCGCCTTTCGACTGGGCCGAAAAAGCATAGTCGTGCATCAGGTAATAAGCATAGAACTTGCCGTCCTTGCGCTTGAACCAGCGCAGGATCAGCCCGGCCACGGCGAGGCCCAGGGCAAAACCGCCGATCCGCCCCGGCCAGCCGGGCAGCACGCTGCGGGTGATCCACCACAGAGCGCCCCCGACGGCCAGCGCCAGCATCAGTTGCAGCAGCAGCGCAACGATGGGGTAAAGTGCCGCGATGATCGGCCCCTTGCGCAGCCGCATCAGCCGGAACAGCGCGCCGGAACCGATATAGGCCCACGCGGTGCGTACAAGCTGCACATAGGTCGCCGGGATCGAATTGCGCATCGAATGCCGCACGATGTCCGACCAGACCAGCACCTCGATATCAGCTTCGACCGGCTGCCCCTCGACCGTGGCCCGCACCTGCCAGCCATAGGGGCCGCGCACGCGTTTGGGCTTCAGTTCCAGCGTATTGCCGGAGAGGGTGGCCTGTGCCGCGCCTTCCTTGCGGTATAATTCGCGGTAGCGGCGCGGATGGATGGGATCGTAGCCGGGAATATAGAAAACCCGACGGCGGAATGTGCCACCATCCTTCGGGTCGTTCGGCTGATCATCCTGCATATCGCGCATCCGCATCCTCCGGCGGGCAGCCTGCCGGGCCAATCTGGCGAAAATAGGGTAGCGGCTGGGAGGACAAAGGCCAAGCCCGGCGGGGCAGGCGGGGCAGGCGGGTCAGCCCAGCGTGGCGAGGAAGGGGAAAGTATCCAGCAGCCAGAACGAGAAATCCGACAGCGCGCCCGTCACCAGTGCCAGCCCCACGAGGACCAGCAGCAGGCCCATCATCCGCTCGATGGTCTTCATGTAGGGTTTCAGGCGGGTCATCACGCCCATCGCCCGCTCGATGAAAATGGCGGCCAGCAGGAAGGGCAGGCCCAGACCCAGCGCATAGACCGCCAGCAGCGCAGTGCCGCGCGCCAGATTGGCCTCGTTCGCGGCCAGAGAGAGGATGGCGCCCAGTTGCGGGCCGATGCAGGGGGTCCAGCCGAAGGCGAAGGCAAGACCCAGAAGATAGGCCCCGGCGGCCGAGCCGCCCCGGTCGCCCGCATCCAGCCGTGCCTCGCGGTCAAGGATCGGAATGCGGAACAGGCCAAGGAAATGCAGGCCCAGCACGATGACCACCGCGCCCGAGATGCGGGCGAAGATTTCCTGATTTTTCAGGAAGAAAGCACCGAAGGCCGAGGCGGTGAAGCCCAGAAACAGGAACACGGTCGACAGGCCCAGCACGAAAAACAGCGCAGGCAGGATGATGCGGCGGCGTGCGGCGGCCTGGCCGTCGCGCAGCTCGGGCATGGAAATCCCGCCCATATAAGCAAGGTAGGGCGGCACGATAGGCAACACGCAGGGGCTGAGGAAGGACAGGATGCCCCCGGCCAGCGCCACGATCATGGCGGGCAACAGGCCCGCGTCAAATATGTCGATGCCGAACATGAGGTCTCCGTCCTGTCGGGATGGTGATAGACCAAAGCCGCCCGGTCGTCACCGGGGCGACTCGTCGCGGTGCATCACTAAGCCGTCAAATGCGTTTCATCTGGTGCGGATGCGCGCGCGGGTCTATGCCGAGCGCATGGAATATGATGTCGATCTGGATTGCGAGGGGCTGTTGTGCCCGCTGCCGGTCTTGCGGGCGCGCAAGCGGCTGATGGCGCTGCGGCCCGGACAGGTGCTGCGCGTGCGGGCGACCGACGGCATGGCCGCCGTAGACCTGCCGCATTTCTGCACCGGCGCGGGGCATGCCTATCTTGGCGCGGTGCCCGAGGGGGCCGCCACCGCCCATTTCATCCGCCGAGGAGAGAACCGGCACGAACCGGAATGAAAACGCCGGGCAGATGCCCGGCGTTCTGGTCTTTTCGGTCGTGTCAGCGGTTCACCGACCACCAGCCGCTGCGCTTGGGCCGGTCGTCGTCGGCTTCGGGCGCCTCTGCCTCGGCCGGGTCCGCCTGAACGGCGGCAGCGGTTTCCAGCGCGCCGGGATCGGCTTGCAGCGCGGGGTGCTCCGGTGCAGCGACAGGCGCCGGTTCGGTTTGAGCCGGTTCGCTCGTCACCGCCAGGGCGGCGACGGGGATTGCGGCAGCGGCGGCTTCTGCGACAGCCGGAGCTTCGGTCTGCGGCGCTTCGGCAGCCGCGGGCTCTTCCCCGGTTGCGGCCTTGGCCTTTGCCTTGGCGCTGCTGCTGCGCGAGCCAGTGCTGCGGGGCTTGGCGGCGGGTTTGGTCTTGACGGGTTCGTCCGCCTCGGCCGGTGCCGCAGCCTCACCCTCTGAGGGCACTTCCGCTTCGGCAGCCTTGGCCTTGGACTTGCTGCGCGAGGTGGTGGTCTTCTTCGCAGCAGGCTTCGCCTCGCCGTCCTTCGCAGGGGCCTTGCGGCTGCGCGTGGTCTTGGGCTTCTGCGGTGCAGCCTCGGCCGGGGCCTCTGTGGCAACGGTTTCGGCAGCTTCGGTTGCCTCTGCGGCCACGGGAGCAGGAGCTTCAGCCGGAGCTTCCGGCGTCTCGGTCAGCGGCTCGGGTTGCGAAGCGGCAGCTTCGTCCTCGGCACCTTCCTCGTCTGCACCTTCATCGGCGGCGTCGTCCCCGGCTTCTGCCTCGGACCCGCCTTCCTTGTACTTGGAGCCACCCCGACGTCGCGAACGGCGGCGGCGCTTCTTCTTCGAGCCACCCTCGCCATTCCCCGCGCCTTCTTCCCGCGCCTCGGTCTCGGCTTCGGCCTCCGCCTCGTCCAGATCCTCGTCCAGCGGCAGTTCCGGATCGTCCTCGTCCTCAACCACCGGGGCGCCCATCAGTGCGGCATTACCCGAGATCACCGAAGACGGTTCGGGCACCATGCGGGTGGCGGTTTTGAACTTTTCGATGCTGTAATCGGGCGAGATCAGATGCGGGTCGGCCTCCAGCCGGACCGCCATGCCATAGCGCGCCTCGATCAGCGCGATATGTTCGCGCTTGTGGTTGATCAGATAGTTGATCACCGCGACCGGCGCCTTCAGCAGCACCTCGCGGCTGCGCTTGCGGGTGCCTTCTTCCTCCAGCGCGCGCAGGATGGTCAGCGCGAGGCTGTCGTCAGACCGGATCAGGCCGGTGCCGTGGCAATGGGCGCAGGGCTGGGTCGTCGATTCCAGCATGCCGGGGCGCAGGCGCTGGCGGCTCATCTCCATCAGGCCGAAGCCCGAGATGCGACCGACCTGAATGCGCGCGCGGTCGGTTTTCAGCTTGTCTTTCAGGCGCTTCTCGACCGCGACATTGTTGCGCCGCTCTTCCATGTCGATGAAGTCGATCACGATGAGGCCCGCAAGGTCGCGCAGCCGGAGCTGGCGCGCCACTTCGTCCGCCGCCTCAAGGTTGGTCTTGAGCGCCGTATCCTCGATCGAGCCTTCCTTGGTGGCCCGGCCCGAGTTCACGTCGATCGCCACCAGCGCCTCGGTGACGCCAATCACGATATAGCCGCCGGATTTCAGCTGTACGACCGGGTTGAACATGCCCGAAAGGTAGCTTTCCACCTGGAAGCGCGCGAACAGCGGCATCTGATCGGTATAGCGCTGCACCACCCGCGCATGGGCAGGCATGATCATGCGCATGAAATCCTTGGCGGTGCGGTAGCCGGTTTCGCCCTCGACCAGGATTTCCTCGATCTCGCGGTTATAGAGGTCGCGGATCGAGCGTTTGATCAGATCGCCTTCCTCGTAGATCGGGGCGGGGGCGATGGATTTCAGCGTCAACTCGCGGACCTGTTCCCACAGGCGCATGAGATATTCGTAATCGCGGCGGATTTCCGGCTTGGTGCGCTTGGCCCCCGCCGTGCGGATGATCAGGCCGGCGCCTTCCGGCACCTCCATCTCGCCTGCGATTTCCTTCAGCTTCTTGCGGTCGGCGGCATTGGTGATCTTGCGGCTGATGCCACCGCCACGCGCGGTATTGGGCATGAGAACGCAGTAGCGGCCCGCGAGGCTGAGGTAGGTGGTCAGCGCGGCGCCCTTGTTGCCGCGTTCTTCCTTCACCACCTGCACCAGCATGATCTGGCGCACCTTGATGACTTCCTGGATCTTGTAGCGGCGCTGGCGCGGTTTACGCGGCGCGCGGATTTCTTCGGTCACGTCTTCTTCGGCAACCGATTCAATCTCGTCATCGACGGGGGCCTCGGCCTCGTCCTCGGCGGCGGTCTCGGTTTCCGCGCTGTCGGTTTCGGGGGCGGTGTCGAAGGTGGGTTGGTCATCCGCTTCGCGGCTTTCAGCGGCAACGGGTTCCGCTGCGCTGAACAGTGCATCCGCGCCGGTTTCCTCTCCCAGATCGACGACATCCATGCCCGTGATCTGCGGGGCCTCGGCATGCACAACGGCATCAGCCACAGCGGCTTCGGCTTTCGGGGCAGGGCGTTTGTGCGAGGACGGCCGCTTGCGGCTGCGGTTCTCTTCCTCTTCCTCGGCGCGGGCGAGGGCGCGCTCTTCCTCGATCAGCGCCTTCCGGTCTGCGACGGGGATCTGATAGTAATCGGGGTGAATTTCGGCGAAAGCCAGAAATCCGTGGCGGTTGCCGCCGTAATCGACGAAAGCCGCCTGAAGCGAGGGTTCCACCCGCGTGACTTTCGCGAGGTAGATGTTTCCCTGAAGCTGACGCTTGTTTACCGTCTCAAAGTCGAATTCCTCGACCTTGTTTCCGTCCACCACGACAACCCGGGTCTCCTCCGGGTGCGTGGCGTCGATGAGCATTTTCTTGGCCATGGTGTTCCATTGCGCCATGGCCCGTCCACCCCTCCGTCGGGGGTACCGTGGAAGATGCGGGCGGGCAGATGGCGGCTTGTAAGGGCGTGGCTGCGGCATGCGCAGGCCGCAGGCAGGCGCGAAAGCCCCCCGTCGGTCATCAGTGCATCAGGCGCGCGGCTCATCGCGGTTCGTAGTCCCGGGTGACGAAGCACCCAAATGATGCGCCGGGCACCAGGGCGACCGGCGAATTGGCGGCCTTTCGGCCAGTGATTTCTGCGGGGATCAGCGCTGTCGGACCCTTGGCCCCACCCGCGCTTCCGGCAGCGAAACTGGTTTGCGGGGCTTCGCATGTAACGAAATGGCACCCGTCGCGTGACAATAAGGGGAGGTGCCCTCAAAATACAATGGCAAAATTGCCGGGGATTCGATCCGGGCGACAGCGGGGGTGGACGATGGTGCAACTGTTCGTGGCGGGGGATCAGGTGGTCGCCAACAATGGCCATTTGCAGATTCTGCGCCGTCTGGCGGGGGAATGGGTGGAAATCGAGGTGCAGCCGCAGGGGTTTCTGGCCTGGGGCAACTGGGATTTCCGGCCGGCAGGACAGCCGCACAACCTGCCGGAAGAGGGCGAGCTTTATGGGCGTTTGCCCTTGCCGTTGCGCCCCGCGCAGGATGGCGCGCATGTCTGGGAACTGCTGGTCAGGCTGCGCGATGCGCTGGCTGAAAGTGGCGCGGGGACCGATTTCATCCTGACCGAACAGAACAGCAATTCCTACATTCGGACGCTGCTATACATCATCGGGGACGGGCGCGACTGGTCGGCGACGTTCGGTGACGTGGGGCTGACCGCCTTTCCGGGCTTTGCCCGTAACGTGCTGTTCGGGGTGGAGGTTGACGGCGAGTGGCAGCGTGGCCTGTCGCTGGATGTGACCGGGACTGTCGGGAATGATATGATTCGTGCCGGATTGGCGCGGGACCGGCTGTCAGGCGCGGCGGGGAACGATACGCTGGTCGGCTCGGGCGGGGCCGATACGCTGTCGGGCGGGGCCGGGGCGGATGTGCTGCGTGCCGGGCGCGGAGCGGATGTGGTGACGGGGGGCGCCGGGGCGGATCTGATCGGCCTTGGCCGCGACGTTGCGCGCGATACCGTGGTGCTGCGTGCGGTGTCGGACAGTGCGACAGGGGCGGCGGACAGTCTGAGCGGCTTCGACCCTTCCCGCGACGTCATCGACCTGCGCCGGATCGACGCTGACACCGACCTGCCAGGCAATCAGCCTTTGCATTTCGGGCCCGGCGCCGTCTGGTTCGATACCGATGGCGCCGATACCCTGCTGCGGGCCGATGTCACCGGCGACGGAGCGGCGGATCTGGAAATCCGCCTGCTTGCCGTCACCGGGCTGAGTGCTGACAATCTTCTGCTGTAACGCTCAGGTATAATCCGAGCGCTGAAGCCCGTATTTCGCCATTTTCTCGTTCAGCGTGCGGCGCGGCAGGCAGAGTTCCTCCATCACCGCGACAATGCTGCCCTTGTGGCGACGCATGGTGTTGTCGATCAGCATCCGCTCGAAAGCATCCACATATTCCTTCAGCGGCTTGCCCTCTGTGGTCATCGCCGGGCCTGCCGCCTCGTTATCCGCCATCAGAAGCGAGGCGATGGAGCCGGAGCCGCGCCGGTTTTGCAGCACCGCCCGTTCTGCGATGTTCACCAACTGGCGCACATTGCCTGGCCAGGGAGCCTGCAACAGTTGCGCGGCCTCCTGCGCGGTCACCGGCGGGGCGTCACAGCCATATTCCTCGGCGAATTGTTCCGACATGCGGGTGAACAGCGTCAGAATGTCCTCGCCCCGCGCGCGCAAGGGCGGCAGCACGATGGTCATGGCGCCCAGCCGGTAGAACAGATCGCTGCGCAGAAGCTGCTCCAGCGTCTTGTCGGGGGCGTGTTCGTTGCAGATGGCGATGACGCGGGTTTCCGGCGGCGTGCCCTGATCGTTGATCATGGTCAGCAGGCGCGATTGCAGCGCGTGGCTGAGGCTTTCGATATCTTCCAGACACAGCGTCCCACCGCGCGCCTCTTCCACCAGCGGCACGCCATCTTCGGTCGGGCCGAACAGCTTGGCGGCAAGCTGATCTTCGGACCAGGCCGCACAGGAGACGGTGACGAATTTCTTCGACGCCCGCGGCCCCACGGCATGCAGCGCATGGGCGACCAGCGTCTTGCCGGTGCCGGTTTCGCCGTCGATCAGCACATGGCTGTCGGCCTGACCGAGATCGAGAATATCCTCGCGCAGCCGTTCGATCGCGGGGGAGGCACCGATCAGCTTCTTCATGATGGTGGAGCCGTCGGACAGTTCCTTGCGCAGTGCCCGGTTGTCCAGCGTCATGCGCCGCGCGTGAGTGGCGCGCTTTGCCAGTTCGGTCATCCGGTCGGGATTGAACGGCTTTTCCAGAAAGTCGAAGGCGCCCAGACGCATCGCCTCTACCGCCATGGGCACGTCGCCATGGCCGGTGATCATGATGACCGGAAGCGCGCTGTCCATCCCCATCAGGCGTTTGAGGAAGGCCATGCCATCCATGCCGGGCATGCGGATGTCCGAGACGATCACGCCCGGAAAATCGCCGGTAATGGCGGCGAGCGCATCCTCGGCGCTGCCATAGGTTTCGGTGTCGAACCCGGAAAGGGCAAGCCACTGGCTGATCGACTGGCGCATGTCCGCCTCGTCATCCACGATGGCGATCTTCATTGCACGGGCCATTTGGTCCTCATTCTGCTGCCCTGGCTTCGCCGGTCAATATGGGAAGCTGCATTTCGAATACAGCCCCCCCGCCGTCCGCATTCCGCGCGGTCAGCCGGCCGCCAAGGTCGGTGACGATCCCCGAGGAGATGGCAAGGCCCAGCCCCACCCCCTCGCCGGGTTTCTTGGTTGTGTAGAAAGGCTCGAACACGTTTTCGAGTTCCTTGATCCCGTGCCCGTTGTCGCGCACGTTCAGGATGGCGGTTTCGCCTGCCGACAGCAGCAGGTCGATCTGCGGCTGCCGGGTTTCCTTCGTGGCGTCCAGCGCATTGCGCAGCAGGTTGATGATGACCTGTTCCAGACGGATCCGGTCGGCCATCACCATCACGGGCGTGCGGGGCAGGGTCCGGGTGATGCGCACGGTGCGCGCCTTCAGTTGCGGTTCCATCATCGCCAGCGCGTTGGAGACAGAGTTGCGCAGGTCCACCGGCTCGAACGCCTCGCCGCCCTTGCGGGCATAGGATTTCAGCTGCCGGGTGATCGCGCCCATGCGGTCGATCAGATCGTCGATGCGCTGGAAGGAAGACAGTGCCTCCTCCGGCCGTTTGCGTTGCAAGAGCAGCCGCGCGCCCGCCAGATAGGTTTTCATCGCGGCAAGCGGCTGGTTGAGCTCGTGGCTGACGGCCGCCGACATCTCGCCCAAGGCGGCGAGTTTCGACGATTGCGCCAGCGTCAGTTCCGCCACGGCAAGGTTCTTCTGTACCTTCTCGCGCTCCGCGATCTCGCGTTGCAGCCGGGCGTTCAGCAGCCGCAGTTCCGCGCTTTCGCGCTGATAGGTGACGCTGCGCGACCAGGCGCGGCGTGACAGCATGTAGAAGGTCACGGCCAGCAGGATGGCAAAACCCATGATTTCCAGCGCGATGACGCCATTCACCCGCTCGCGCACCGAATCGTAGGCGGTATAGGTGATGATGCGCCAGCCGCGGAAGGCGACGCGGGTTTCGGTCTTCATCACCGCCTCGCCGCTGAGATAGGCGTCCGGCGGTTCCTGCGCCCAGTCGGCGGCGCCCTGGAGCGCGCGGCGGATGGCAGAGGGCGCATCCCGCGCCTCCAGCGCGCGGGCCAGCGGCAGGCCACGCCAGCGGGGTTCGGTGGCCAGAAGCACCGTGCCCTCGCTGTCGGTCACCAGAACCGCATCCTGCAACCCGGCCCAGGCGCGTTCATATTTCATCAGATCGACCGCGACGACGATGACGCCCAGAACCTGATTGTCAGACCGGACGGCGCGGGAATAGGTGAAATCGAAGCCCGGCGTTTCGCGCGGGGCCACGGTGAAGATCGTGTCCTTGGCGCGCTGTGCCTCGATATATTGCGGGGCGCTGCGCAGGTTGGCGCCAAGCTGGTTGCGGTTGGTCGCGCCGACGATCCGTCCCTCGGCATCCAGAAGGATGATCGAGGCGGCGCCGATCTCGCTTTGAAACGAAATGAGGCGGGCGGAGGTGGCGGAATATTCCTTCCGCGTCAGCGCCCCGATCAGCTCGGGGTCGCGCGCCAGCAAGAGCGGCACCACCGAGGTGCGCTGCAACTCCGAAATCATGTTGCCGGAGTAAAGTGCCAGCCGCAGTTCGGCCCGGTTGCGGGTGACTTCGGTAAAGCGTTCCGACAGCCAGCGGTTGGTGACCAGAACCACAACGGCGCCGAAGATGACCAGCAGCAGCACGACAAGCTTCAGCCGCCAGGAAATCCCGGCGTTTTCGGCTTTCATCTCGGGCTCGGGTGCGGCGTCCTGCATGATCGGCGCAGTCTAGGCGCGGCGCCGGGGGGCCTCAAGGCCGCAGCGCGTCAGGCCAGCGCCATCTTGCCGACCAGCGCCGCAAACAGCGTCGCGCCATCGGCCCCGCCCTGCGCGGCCTCGACCGCGCGTTCGGGGTGGGGCATCATGCCCAGCACGCGGCGGTTGGCCGAAAGGATACCCGCGATATCCTCCATCGAGCCGTTGGGATTGGCGGTGTAGCGGAAGGCCACGCGATCCTCGCCCTTCAGGCGCGCCAGCGTTTCGACATCGGCGGTATAGTTGCCATCGTGATGCGCGACCGGGAAGCTGACCTTCTGGCCGGCGCTGTAGCCTGCGGTAAAGGCGCTGTCGGTGGTGGCCACGGTCATCTCGACCGGCTTGCAGATGAATTTCAGCCCCGCATTGCGCATCAGCGCGCCCGGCAGCAGGTGCATTTCGGTCAGCACCTGAAAGCCGTTGCAGATGCCGATAACATAGCCGCCCCGGTCGGCATGGGCCTTGACCGCGGGGGCGATGGGCGATTGCGCGGCAATCGCGCCGCAGCGCAGATAGTCACCAAAGGAAAAGCCACCCGGCACGCCCACGACATCGACGCCCGCAGGCAGTTCGCTGTCCTTATGCCAGATGCGCACGACCTCGGCCCCTGCCTTTT
This sequence comes from Gemmobacter sp. LW-1, assembly GCF_001303875.1. NCBI lineage: Bacteria > Pseudomonadati > Pseudomonadota > Alphaproteobacteria > Rhodobacterales > Paracoccaceae > Gemmobacter > Gemmobacter sp. LW-1. Next base: position 122,958 of record NZ_LJSC01000030.1, read on the forward strand.
CGAAGGCGACGGCAAGGTCGCGGTCGCAGTTGGAACCGGGGAAGGTGACGACGGCGGCTTTCATCGGGCGATCCTTTCAGGGGCAGGCCGCAGGGCAGCAAAAGCGCGGCGGCCGAGGATGCGCAGCCCATAACGCAAAGCCCCTGCCGCTTCCAGCCCCTTCGCGGGCGGATGCTGCGGAAATGAGAAGGGAAAGGTGCCGGATTCTGTTGCCAGGCTCCGGCGGGCCCCGCCTTAGGCGGCTAAGCGTAAGGACTTAAGTTTCGGTTACCCGAGCTGCTTACGCAGCCAGAGCGACCGGAGCACGGTTGTCGTTGGCAACTGTACTTTTGGACCGATAACGGTGGTACCTCACCGAGCGAAAGCTGGCCTCTTTAGACGTCCGTCGATCCTGTTTCGGCCCCCGCCACGCCCAACGAGCGGTGAATGGTGGAGCCGCCGGGTACCGCCCCCGGGTCCGATCCGTTTATTACAGGTGCGTTTATCGCCATAGTCCGGGCGAACCCGAACGCGCCAGATATAGGCGGGGCGGGGCGGGGGCGCAAGCGGCGCAATGAAAAAGGCCCGGTGGATGCACCGGGCCTTTCGCAAGGATGGCGTGGATCAGAAGCCCGCCTTGATCGCCTCGAATTCCTCGATCATCTTGGCGCGCATCTCTGCCGGAACCGGGGTCTGAGCCAGAATCGGCCCCTCGACCGGATCGACGTAAGCCGCCTTGAGCTCCTCGGCCGGGATTTCCTTCATCGCGGCGTCGTTCGACAGCGCATAGCCCAGCTCTTCCAGCAGTGCCGGAGCCGACGAGGGCGCCAGCAGGCTGTTGATGAAGTCATAGGCCTTCTCTTCCTTCCCGGGCGCGTCCTTCATGTTGACGTAGCCGCAGAACCAGGTCGTCGCGCCCTCGGTGGGGGTACGCTGGAAGCCGACCGGGAAATCCTCGGCCTTCAGCGTCGCCACGCCGTCGTTCCACGACCAGGCCACCAGAACCTCGCCCGTGGCCATCAGTTGTGCCATTTCGGCCGGGTCGGACCAGTAGGCGCGGACATTCGGATGCACTTCGCGCAGCCAGTCGGCAGCGGCCTTGAACTGCTCGTCCGTCACATTGTCCCACTGGGTCAGGCCGGTGGCGAGGAAGGCCAGAGACCACACATCGTCGGTGCTGTCCGGCAGCGAGATGCGGCCCGCGTATTTCGGGTCCTTGAACACCTGAAGCGAGGCCACATCGGCCTCAGGCACTTCCTTGGTGTTGTAGGCGATGGCGGTGTAAGCGTAATCGGTCGGGATGAACCAGACGCCCGCGTCATCCTTGAAGATGGGCGAGTTCAGCAGGCGCGGCGCGATATTGCCGAATTCCGGGATCTTGGCCGGGTCCCACGGCTCGATCAGCCCGGCGTCACGATAGCGCCCGACATGGGCGGCGCAGGGGTGGACCACATCGGTCTTGAACCCGGACGAGGCCTTCTGGAACGCTTCGTCATCATCGGCGAAGAAGCTGTAGGTGGGTTTGTCGCCATTCTTGGCGACATAGCTGGTCAGAACGCCGTCGATTTCCCAGCCGGCCCAGTCGAGCACGGTGAACTCCGGGTCGGCGGCAAGGGCGGGCGCGGCCAGCAGGACGGCGGCACTGGACAGGATAAGGCTGCGAAAGGTCATGGGTGTTCCTCGGCTGTTGGTCACGGCCCACTCCCCCAAGCGGCCATGTCGGGGACGAAGCTAAGCGAGGGGATTCGGTGTCTCAAGCGGAAATTCCGCTTCCGGGGTCTGGGGTTGCGAAAAAATGCGCATTTTGATCAAAAAATCGGCGCAGGCGGTGCCGGGTGAAGGCTGCGGCGCTTGCGGTGTCTGCGGCTCTGGGTCAGGATCGCGCCGGAACATCAGCAAGAGGGTGATATGCCGCTGGATATTGATTTCGTGCGCCGCCAGTTTCCGGCGTTTCAAAGCGCGGCGCTTCAGGGGCAGGCGTTTTTCGAGAATGCGGGCGGTTCCTACACCTGCAAGCCGGTGATCGACCGGCTGTTCCGCTTTTACCATGACCGGAAGGTGCAGCCCTATGCGCCCTACGAGGCCAGCCAACTGGGCGGGGCCGAGATGGATGAAGCCCGTGCGCGGCTTGCCGCGATGATGGGGGTAGAGCGGGACGAACTGTCCTTTGGCCCCTCGACCAGCGCCAATACCTTCGTGCTGGCCAATGCAGTACGGCAATGGCTGCGCGGCAAGAAGGCCGCTATCGTCGTGACGAACCAGGATCACGAGGCTAACAGCGGGGTCTGGCGCCGTCTGGCGGACGAGGGCATCGAGGTGCGGGAATGGCGGATCGACCCGCAGACCGGCCATCTGAACCCGGCCGCGCTGGCGCCGCTGCTGGAGGACGGCCGCGTCAAGCTGGTCTGCTTCCCGCATTGTTCCAACGTGGTGGCCGAGATCAATCCGGTGGCCGAGATCTGCGCCATGGCGCATGCGGCAGGGGCTTTCACCTGTGTCGATGGCGTCAGCTACGCGCCGCACGGCTTTCCTGACATGGCGGCGCTGGGGGCGGATGTCTACCTGTTTTCCGCCTACAAGACCTATGGCCCGCATCAGGGCATCATGGTGATCCGCCGCAAGTTCGGGGAAACCCTTCCCAATCAGGCCCATTTCTTTAACGGCGGCGCGCTTTACAAGCGCTTCACCCCGGCCGGGCCGGATCATGCGCAGGTCGCGGCCTGTGCGGGGATGGCCGATTATATCGACGCACTTTACACCCACCATCATGGCGAGGCGGCGCATGCCACGCCGCTGGCGCGCAACAATGCGGTCCACGCGCTCATGCGCGCGCATGAGGAAGAGGTTCTGCAACCGCTGCTGGATCATCTGGCCGCGCGCAACGATCTGCGGCTGATCGGCCCGCGTCAGGCGGCTGGCCGCGCACCTACAGTCGCCGTTGCGCTGGACCGCCCGGCCGAGCCGGTGGCGGCAGCGCTGGCTGCGCATGGCATCATGGCCGGTGGCGGCGATTTCTATGCCGTCCGGCCGCTGGAGGCCCTGGGCGTCGATCTGTCCCGCGGCGTGCTCCGGCTCAGCTTCGTGCACTACACCACCGCCGCAGAGGTGCAGAAACTGATGGGCGCACTGGACCGCGTGCTCTGACCCTTGCGTGGAAAGGGGCGGGTAAGCCCCTTTCCAACCGCGCGACCCGGCCCTATGGTGGGGGCAAGACGAGAGGGGACCGAATGGCGCGCACGATCGACTATGGCAACCTGATGCACCGCGCGATGCGGGGTCTGATCCAGACCGTGCTGGAGGATGTGGCCGAACATGGTCTGCCCGGTGCGCACCATTTCTTTATTACCTTCGACACCAATCATCCGGGCGTCGAGATCGCCGACTGGCTGCGTGCGCGTTACCCCGATGAAATGACCGTTGTTCTCCAGCACTGGTTTGAAAACCTTGTGGTCACGCCCGAAGGGTTTTCCGTCACGCTGAACTTCGGCAACAGCCCCGAACCGCTGATTATCCCCTTCGACGCCGTGCGCACTTTCGTCGATCCTTCGGTCGAATTCGGCCTGCGTTTTGAAACGCATGAGGATGAGGACGACGAAGAGGACGAGGAAGACGGCGAGGAAGAAGCCGCCGCGCCGGAAGAACGCCCGCGCGAGGCTGAAGTCGTCAGCCTCGACAAGTTCCGCAAGTAATCCGGCATTTTGTCGGGTCTTCATCGGGCCGGAATTTCCGGCCTGTTAGCGGTATACATCCGTATACCAATTGATTTCGCGCGCGGTGCCGCCTAGAAGAAGCCAACCTTTCAAGGAGGCTTGCCCATGACCGCCACCCGCACCGAAACCGACAGCTTTGGCCCGCTGGAAGTTCCTGCCGATAAATACTGGGGCGCACAGACGCAGCGTTCCATCATCAACTTCCCGATCGGCTGGGAACGTCAGCCGGTGCCGATCATCCGGGCGCTGGGCGTTATCAAGAAGGCCTGTGCTCTGGTGAACAAGGCGCAGGGCGACATGCCTGCCGAACTGGCCGACGCCATTGCCGCCGCCGCGACCGAAGTGATCGAGGGCAAGTTTGACGACAACTTCCCGCTGGTGGTCTGGCAGACCGGCTCGGGTACCCAGTCGAACATGAACGCGAACGAGGTGATCTCGAACCGCGCGATCGAGATGCTGGGCGGCGTGATGGGGTCGAAGAAACCCGTTCACCCGAACGACCATTGCAACATGGGCCAGTCCTCGAACGACACCTTCCCGACCGCGATGCATGTCGCCATCGGGATGCTGGCGCGTGACGTGCTACTGCCGGGGCTGGAAAAGCTGCATGCTGCGCTGGCTGCCAAGGCCGAGGAATTCAAGGACATCATCAAGATCGGCCGCACCCATACGCAGGATGCGACGCCGCTGACGCTGGGTCAGGAGTTTTCGGGCTATGCCAAGCAGGTGGAGCGCGGGATCGAGCGGGTGAAGATGTGCCTGCCGCATATCTACGAACTGGCGCAGGGCGGCACCGCCGTCGGCACCGGGCTGAACACCCGTGTGGGCTGGGATACCCGTGTGGCCGCGCAGATTGCCGACATCACCGGGCTGCCTTTTGTCACCGCGCCGAACAAGTTCGAGGCGCTGGCAGCGCATGACGCCATGGTCATGTTCTCCGGTGCGCTGAAGACGGTGGCGGCGAGCCTGTTCAAGATCGCCAACGACCTGCGCCTCTTGGGCTCCGGCCCGCGCTCGGGTCTGGGCGAGCTGATCCTGCCAGAGAACGAGCCGGGCTCCTCGATCATGCCTGGCAAGGTGAACCCGACCCAGGCCGAGGCGCTGACCATGGTCTGCGCGCATGTCATGGGCAATGACGCTGCCGTTGGTTTCGCAGGTTCTCAAGGGCATTTCGAGCTGAACGTCTACAACCCGATGATGTCCTACAACGTGCTGCAATCCATGCAGCTTCTGGGCGATTCGGCTTCGGCCTTCACCGACAATATGGTGGTGGGCACGCAGGCGAATGTGGCGCGCATCGACAAGCTGATGAAGGAAAGCCTGATGCTGGTGACGGCGCTTGCTCCGACCATCGGCTACGACAATGCCACCAAGGTCGCCAAGACCGCGCACAAGAACGGCACGACGCTGAAGGAAGAGGCGATCGCGCTGGGCTTCGTGGACGAAGAAACCTTCGACCGCGTGGTGCGCCCCGAAGACATGATCTCGCCGAAGGGGTGAGATGAGGTCGGGCGCGTAAGGCGCCCCCGATGAAACGCTCCGGTGGAGCGTTTCAAGCATCGAATGCCCGCGCACGCTTGCGCGGGCCGGAAGAGGAGCGTCTCGGCATTTGCAGGCCAAGCGCTTGCATTGCACACGAACCGCGAGAAAATGGAGCCGGGGCCATGCCCCGGTCCCGTCAGGAGGAAAGCCATGGCCGAAGTCGTGAACCTCAATCGTTTCCGCAAGGCAAAGGCACGGGCAGAGGCGCGCGATGAAGCGGATGCCAATGCCGCGAAGTTCGGTCGCAGCAAGGCGCAGAAGGCGCGCGAGGCGGCGGACGCCGAACGGGCGCGGGCCGAACTGGATGGCAAGAAGCGCGAGACGGATCAGGATTAACCTCGCATTAAGTCAGGTCCGAGAGGATCGGTGGCGGAGGTGCCCGATGATCCCGACCCGTATTGCCCCCGACGCCGACCGATGGATCGTGCAGCTGTTTTCGGCCCGTGCGGTGGCGGAAGGCGGCATCATCCGTCGCAGTATCGCCGATGTGGACCGGCTGGTCGGCCGTGACCGCCTGCTGCACGAGGTGCGACGACGCGGTTACCGGCTGGTGGAAAACGCCGGGCAATTCGTGATCTTCTGCAACCGCGACCCGATCCGGCTCTTGCACTGACCGCGCCGCCGGGCGCAAATTTCTTGCGAAGAAATTTGCAAATCTTTTGCCGCAAAAGATTTGTCCCAAGCCCCGAGGTGCCCGCGATGTCCGCCCGTCCTGCCAAGCATTCCCTGACGCTGCGGGGCCATCGCACCAGTGTTTCGCTGGAGGCCGAGTTCTGGCACGGGTTCCGCGAACTTGCCGCCGCGCGGGAGATGGGCCTGAACGAGTTGGCGGCGGAAATCGACGAGAGCCGTGAGGGCGATATCGGCCTTGCTTCAGCGATCCGCCTTGCGGTGTTGCGGCATTACCAGCAGCGCGGCTGACGGTTGCGCCTGCCGCGCCATCGGGTAGCCTTCACGACGAAGGAGACCGCCATGACGCAGCAGACCACCGTTTACCTGGCCGACTACCGCCCCTACAGCCATCCACTCGACCGGGTGGAGTTGACCTTCCGGCTGGCGCCGCAGGCGACGCGGGTCGTCGCGCGGCTGCATTTCCGCCCTGATCCGGCGCGCAGTCCCGGCGCGGATTTGCGGCTGGATGGCGAAGGTCTGCGGCTGATCCGCCTTGCGCTGGACGGCACCCCGCTGGATTGCCAGCCCGACGACACCGGCCTGACGCTGCCCGCCGCGCTTTTGCCTGCCGATCCTTTCGTTCTGGAAACCGAGGTCGAGATTGCCCCCGTGGGCAATACCGCGCTGGAGGGGCTTTACATGTCGAACGGCATGTATTGCACGCAATGCGAGGCGGAAGGTTTCCGCAAGATCACCTACTACCCCGACCGCCCGGATGTCATGGCGCGGTTTCATGTGCGGATCGAAAGCGATCTGCCGGTGCTGCTGTCAAACGGCAATCCGGCGGGGCAGGGGCCGGGATGGGCCGAATGGGATGACCCCTGGCCGAAGCCAGCCTATCTGTTTGCGCTGGTCGCGGGGGAACTGGTAGCGCTGCCTGATCATTTCCTCACGACCTCGGGCCGCGAGGTCGCGCTGAATATCTGGGTGCGCGCGGGCGACGAATCGCGTTGTGCCTATGCGATGGATGCGCTGAAACGTTCAATGCGCTGGGATGAGCAGGTCTACGGCCGCGAATACGATCTGGATGTATTCAACATCGTCGCTGTGGACGATTTCAACATGGGCGCGATGGAGAACAAGGGGCTGAACATCTTCAACTCCAAGCTGGTTCTGGCCTCGCCCCAGACTGCGACCGACACCGATTATGAACGGATCGAGGCGGTGATCGCGCATGAATATTTCCACAACTGGACTGGAAATCGCATCACCTGCCGCGACTGGTTCCAGCTGTGCCTGAAAGAAGGGCTCACCGTATTCCGCGATCAGCAGTTCTCGGGCGACATGCGGTCGCATGCGGTGAAGCGGATCGAGGATGTGCAGGCGCTGCGCGCGCGGCAGTTCCGCGAGGATCAGGGGCCGCTGGCCCATCCGGTGCGGCCTGACAGCTTTGTCGAGATTAACAATTTCTACACCGCCACCGTTTACGAAAAAGGGGCCGAGGTCATCGGCATGCTGAAGCGTCTGGTGGGCGATGCGGAATATGCCCGTGCGCTGGATCTCTACTTCGCGCGCCACGATGGCGAGGCGGCGACGATAGAGGACTGGCTGAAGGTGTTCGAGGATGCGACCGGCCGCGACCTCGGGCAGTTCAAGCGCTGGTATACCGAGGCAGGCACCCCGCGTCTGACGGTGCAGGAGGAGTGGAAGGACGGTATTTACTCACTGACGCTGGAACAGCATCTGCCGCCGACACCGGGGCAACCGGTGAAAGCGCCGAAGGTGATTCCGGTGGCTGTGGGCCTGCTGAACCCGAACGGTGACGAGGTGCAGCCGACCACCGTTCTGGAGCTGACCGAAACACGGCAGAGCTTCCGCTTCGAGGGGCTTGCCAGTCGTCCCGTTGCCTCAATCCTGCGCGGCTTCTCGGCGCCGGTGGTACTGGACCGCGCCGTCAGTGCGGCGGAGCGCGCCTTCCTGCTGGCGCATGACACCGACCCGTTCAACAGGTGGGAGGCGGGGCGCGCGCTGGCGAAAGAGGTGCTGGCCGATCTGGCAGCAGGCGCCCCGACCGTGGGTCCTGACTGGCTGGAGGCGATGGTGCGGCTGGTGCAGGACGACAGCCTTGATCCCGCATTCCGCGCCCTGGCGCTGCGCCTGCCGGGGGAGGATGACATGGCCGCGACCCTGGCGGCCGCAGGCAAACAGCCCGATCCGGCAGCACTTCATACGGCCCGGCGGCGCATGGCGGCGGCGTTGGCCGGGGCGCTGGCCCCGGCCTTGCCCGGGCTGATGGAGGCGACGCAGATCACTGGCGCCTTCTCGCCCGATGCGGTTCAGGCGGGCAAGCGGGCGCTGCATAATGCCTGTCTTGGGCTGCTCAGCCTGCGCGACGGAGGCGCGGCCGCAGAGGCGGCCTTTGCCGCCGCGACCAACATGACCGACAGCCTTGCCGCGCTTGCGGCGTTGCTGGAGATCGGGCGTGGCCAGCCGCAGCTTGACGCCTTCGAGGCGCGCTGGCGCGGGGACCGTCTGGTCATGGACAAATGGTTCATGGTTCAGGTGCTGCATGCCGCCCCCGACCAGACCGCGCGAACGGTCGAACGCCTGACCGCGCGGGCCGATTTCGACTGGAAGAACCCCAACCGCTTCCGGTCGGTCATCGGGGCGCTCAGCGCCAATCACGCAGGGTTCCATTATCAGGATGGTGCCAGCTACCGGCTGTTGGCCGACTGGCTGCTTCGGCTGGACCCGAAGAACCCGCAGACGGCGGCGCGTATGTCTACCGCCTTCGAAACCTGGCGGCGCTACGATTCGGGACGTCAGGGGCTGATCCGGGCTGAACTGGCCCGCATCCTCGCCACCTCCGGTCTCAGCCGCGATCTGGCCGAGATGGCGACGCGCATGGCGGGCTGAGCTAAAGGTCCATCCGGGGGGCTGATGCCCCCCGACCGGGTCATCAGCCTTTCTGGCAGTAAATCTGCTGGCTGATCCAGTTGCGCATTTCCGCGCGCGTATTCGACTTGCGGAAGGGCATCCAGTCGCGTCCGATTCCGCGATTGCCGCCGCCGACGGCCATACCGTCCCGCTGCACATGGTAGGCCATCATCTCGACCGCGCAGTCCAGATTGGCAGTCCCGTTCTTCAACGCCGAGGCCGACGTGGCCTCGCAGCCGTAGTTGCGTGCAGAACGCGGCGAAATCTGCATGATTCCAATATACTTGCCGCCACCGCCGACTGCTGCCGGGTTGTGGCTGCTTTCATATTTCCCGACCGCTGAAATCAGCCCGGCCCAGAAGGCGCGGCGCTGCGGCAGGGGCGCGTCGCTGTAGGCCGGACACCAGCTGTCGATATCTGCGGGAACGCGATCGGCCAGAACCTCATCTTCCTGTGCCACGGCCATCAGGGTATTGGCTGTCCATTCGGCGGCTTCCGGGCGGTGGTCCCAGCGCATCGGGGGCGGTTCCGCCGCGCGCGAGACCAATTGTGCGGCCTCGGTCGTGCAGCCTGCCAGAGCCAGTGCGACGAACGCGCCCTGCATACCCCGGATGATCGCAGTTTTCCCCAGCATCCCTTGCCCAAGGTGGCATCGCCCCCAGCGGCGACAGGCGTTATTTGCCTGCGCAACCGCCCTGCGGGCAAGCGTGCTGTACGGACATGCGCGAAAATCCGCCCGCAGCGCCTTGCCGCGCTGCGTGGCGCTGCCTATGAAGGGGGCAAGTTTGCAAGGGGAAACCGATGCTCGACCTGACCTATGAAGCGCCGAAACCGAAGGTGATCGCCGGGGCGAAACACGACTGGGAACTGGTGATCGGGATGGAGATTCACGCCCAGGTTTCCTCGAACGCCAAGCTGTTTTCCGGCGCCTCCACCGCCGTGGGGGCCGAGCCGAACAGCAATGTCAGCTTCGTTGATTGCGCCATGCCGGGCATGCTGCCGGTGATCAATGAATATTGCGTCGAACAGGCGGTGCGTTCGGGGCTGGGGCTGAAGGCCGCGATCAACCTGCGCTCGGCCTTCGACCGCAAGAATTACTTCTACCCGGACCTGCCGCAGGGCTATCAGATCAGCCAGCTTTACCACCCGATCGTGGGCGAGGGCGAGGCGCTGGTGGAGATGGGGCCTGGCGTGGCGCGACTGGTGCGGATCGAACGCATCCATCTGGAACAGGACGCCGGAAAGTCGATTCACGACATGGACCCGAACATGTCCTTCGTCGATTTCAACCGCACCGGCGTCGCCCTGATGGAGATCGTCAGCCGCCCCGACATTCGCGGCCCCGAGGAAGCGGCAGCCTATGTCTCCAAGCTGCGGCAGATCCTGCGCTATCTGGGCACCTGCGACGGCAACATGCAGAACGGCAACCTGCGCGCGGATGTGAACGTGTCGGTCTGCCGCCCCGGCCAATACGAGAAGTATCAGGAAACGCAGGATTTCTCGCATCTGGGTACGCGCTGCGAGATCAAGAACATGAACTCGCTGCGCTTCATTCAGGCGGCGATTGACTACGAGGCGCGGCGCCAGATTGCCATTCTGGAAGATGGCGGTTCGATCACGCAGGAAACCCGGCTTTACGATCCTGACAAGGGCGAAACCCGGTCGATGCGGTCGAAGGAAGAGGCGCATGACTATCGCTATTTCCCCTGCCCGGATCTGCTGCCGCTGGAAATCGAGCAGGCATGGGTCGATGACATCGCCGCGCGGATGCCCGAGCTGCCCGATGCCAAGAAAGCGCGCTTCATGGGCGATTTCGGCCTGACTGACTACGATGCCAGCGTCCTCACCGCCGAGCTGGATTCGGCTGCCTTCTTTGAGGCCGTGGCTCAGGGGCGCGATGGCAAGCTGGCGGCGAACTGGGTCATCAACGAACTGTTCGGCCGGCTGAACAAGGAAGGTCACGCCATCGGCGACAGCCCGGTCACGGCTGCGCAACTGGGTGGCATGCTTGATCTGCTGTCGAAGGGCGAGATCACCTCGAAAATGGCCAAGGATCTGTTTGAAATCCTGTGGACCGAAGGTGGTGACCCCGCCGAGGTGGCGGCGGCGCACGGCATGAAGGCGGTCACTGATACCGGCGCCATCGAGAAGGCGCTGGACGATCTGATTGCCGCCAATCCGGCGCAGGTGGAAAAGGCCAAGGTCAATGCCAAGCTCGCCGGGTGGTTCACGGGTCAGGTGCTCAAGGCGACCGGGGGCAAGGCCAATCCGGCGGTGGTAAACGAGATGGTGGCCAAAAAGCTCGGGCTCTGACGCAAGGGCTGGTAGACAGGAAGGGGGCGGACACCAGATCCGCCCTTTTTCTATTTCATCCCTGCCCATCGGCCGCTTTGTGCCGGATTATCTTTCAATCGCTTGGACTTGCGCGCGGAATCTGACATTCTGCGCGAAGTTTGCGGGAGGCACGCATGCAGCAGTATGAATTCAAGGTCATTCCGGCGCCGCGCAAGGCCGAAAAGGTCCGGGGTCTGAAATCGGTCGAAGACCGTTTCGCCCATGCGCTGATGCAGCTGATGAACCGGCTGGGCGCCGAGGGCTGGGATTATGTCCGGGCTGATGTCCTGCCCTGTGATGAACGGGTGGGTCTGACGGGCAAGGCCACCAATTTCCACAACATGCTGGTGTTCCGCCGTCCGGTTCAGGCCGAAGCGGTCGCGGCGCTGCCCGAGGTGGCCGAAGTTGCTGCGGCGATGCCCGCGCGTCTGACCACGCATACGGAGGAAGGCCGGGCGCCTGCCGTTGGCCCGGCACGTCCGCAGGAAAAGCCTTCCGACAACCCTGAAATCGCCGCCGAGTGATCAGCCACGCGCGGCGGCCAATGCCTTGGGCAGGGCAGCCGCGAACTTGTCCATCAGTGCGGCGGGGCCGCAGCTGACGCGGATGCAGCGGTCATGTGGCGCAACGAAGGGCATGCGGATGAAGATGCCGCGCGCCGCCAGTTCACGCACGACCGCGCGCGCGAAATCGCCATTGGCACCGCAGTCGATGGTCACGAAATTCGTGGCCGAGGGCAGGGGTGTCAGGCCGTTGTCGTGCGCGATCACGGTGAGACGGTCGCGGGATGTCGCGACCTCGTTCCGCACATGGGCCAGCCAGTCCTGATCGGCCAGCGCGGCGAGTGCCCCGGCCTGCGCGATGCGCCCCATGCCGAAATGATTGCGCACCTTGTTGAAGGCCGAGACCAGCCCCGGCGCCGCGATGGCATAGCCGACACGCAGCCCTGCCATCCCATATCCCTTTGAAAAGGTGCGGAAGCGGATCACGCGCGGGTCGTCTGCGTCGATCCGGGCCTCGGTCCCCGGCGGCGCGAGGTCGATATAGGCCTCGTCCAGCACCATCAGAACGCCCTCGGGCAGCCGGGCCGCCATATCGGCGATCACGGTGCCGGGATGGTGCGAGCCCATCGGGTTGTCCGGGTTGGCGATATACAGCAGTTTCGGCTGAACCTCCGCCGCGCGGGCCAGCAGCGCCTCTGGGTCTTCATGGTTGCCGATATACGGCACCTTGTGCGGCACCCCGCCAAAGCCTGCGACGTGAAAGTTGAAGGTCGGATAGGCACCATCCGAGGTGACCACGGCATCGCCCGGTTCCACGACCAGTCGCACCAGATAGCCCAGCAGCCCGTCAATCCCTTCGCCCACCACGATATGATCCGGCGTCACGCCGTGATGCGCCGCCAGCGCGCCCCGCAGATCGTGGTTTTCCGGGTCGCCATACATCCAGACATCCTGCGCTGCTGCCGCCATTGCGGCGATGGCGCGGGGCGAGGGGCCGAAGGTGTTCTCATTCGCGCCAAGCCGCGCGGTGAAATGGTGGCCCGAGGCGCGTTCTGCGGTTTCCGGTCCGACGAAGGGCACGGTGGCGGGCAGCGACTGAACGAGCGGGGTGTAACGCGGGGACTGGGTCATGGCCGCATATCAGCCGGAAACCGGCCGGCCTGCAAGATCAGCCTTTCATGAAGGCGCGCCGCGCCTCTTCGGCCATGGCCTGCCGCATTTGCAGATCGGCCAGAACCCGCATTGCCGCCTTGCGTTCGGCCTCGTCCACCAGCGTGGCAAGATGCGCCTGCTGGGCGAGGACCTGCTTTTTCAGGGTGATTTCCTCGGGCAGCGCACCGGCTTCGGCCATGATGCGAAACCCCACAGCCCCGCCTGCTGAAACGAAGGCATCGCCGGGCCGATCAGGCAAAGGCTGCCCCTCACCCTTCAGGCCCGAAAGCTGCCCCTCGGAGCGGGCTTTCGTCATCATCCGTTCGGCAATGCGGTTCAGCCATGTCATGCGCTGATTCTGGGCCTGCCCGGACGTAAAGACAAGACCTGCGACAAAGGGTTGCACCCGGCGGCGAAACGGCGCGATATGGCGGCATCCCCGGATAACGTGTCGCCCGAGGCCTGACAGTGATCGAACGCAGACCGACTTTCGCCCCCTTCGCCAACCCCGACTTCCGCCTGCTCTGGACTGCAACGGTGATTTCGCAGCTTGGCGGACTGATCCAGACGGTCGGGGCGGGGTGGCTGATGACCTCGCTGACCGACTCGCATCAGCTGATCGCGCTGGTACAGGCCTCGAACACGCTGCCGATCATGGTGCTGTCGCTGATCGCAGGCGCGCTGGCCGACAATTTCCCGCGCCGCATCATCCTGATCTGGGCGCAGGTCTTTCTGTTTACCGCCTCGGTGGCGCTGTCGGTCGTGGCCTTCTGGGGCACGATGACGCCCTGGCTTCTGCTGTCTTTCACCTTCCTGATCGGCTGCGGCACGGCGCTCTACAATCCGTCCTGGCAGGCCAGCATGGGCGATATCGTGGAACGCGAGGATCTGCCGCAGGCCGTCAGCCTGAACTCCATGGGGTTCAATATGATGCGCTCGGTCGGACCGGCGATCGGGGGGGCGGTGGTGGCGGCGTTCGGTGCGGCTGCGGCCTTTGCCATCAATGCGGCGAGCTATCTGCCGCTGCTGGGCGCGCTGATGCGCTGGCGCCCGGCCTATCCCGAACGGCGGCTGCCGCGCGAATCCCTGCGGGCGGCGCTGTCGTCGGGGCTGCGCTATGTGGCGATGTCTCCGAATCTGATGCGGGCCATGGCGCGGGCGGGGCTGTTCGGCTTTGGGGCCTGCGCGGTGCTGGCGCTGCTGCCGATGGTGGCGCGCGATCTGCTGCACGGCACCGCGCTGACCTACGGCATCACGCTGGGCGCCTTCGGCTTTGGCGCCATCGGCGGGGTGATGCTGAACGGACCGCTGCGGGCACGGCTGAAGAATGAAAGCATCGTGCGCGGCGGCTGTCTGGTCTTTGCCGTGGGGCTGGTCGCGCTGGGGTTGAGCCGCAGCCTGTGGATGACCGCGCCTGCGCTGCTGATCTGCGGCGGCGCTTGGGTCATGTCGCTGTCGCTGTTCAACGTGACGGTGCAATTATCCTCGCCGCGCTGGGTGGTCGGGCGGGCGCTGTCCTTCTATCAGACGGCGGCCTTTGGCGGCATGACAGTGGGCGCCTGGGTCTGGGGCGCGGTGGCGGATGCGGGCGGCGTCAGCCTTGCGCTTTACTTCGCCGCAGGCGCGCTGGTGCTGGCCGCGCTGTCGGGGCTGTGGCTGGCGGTGGGCGAGTTCGGCGGCCTCAGCCTTGATCCGGTGGGGCCGTTCAATGCGCCGCCGCTGCGGCTGGATCTGCGGGGGCGGTCGGGGCCGATCATGGTGATGATCGACTATCGCATCGCCGAGGAAGATGTGCCTGCGTTTCTGGAGGTGATGCAGGAACGTCGCCGAATCCGTCGCCGTGATGGCGCGCGGGCCTGGGCGCTGCTGCGCGATCTGGAAGACCCCGATATCTGGGTCGAAAGCTACCACGTCGCGACCTGGGTCGAATATATCCGACATGTCGAACGGCGGACGAAGGCCGATCTTGCCAATCTGGAGCGGCTGCAAGCCCTGCACCGAGGGCCGGGCAAGCCCGTGGTGCACCGCATGATCGAGCGGCACAGCATCCCGCATCCGGGTGAGATGGTGTTGAAACCTGGGCCTGATCTGCCGTGACGGCGGGGTGAAAAAGGAAGGGGGGCTGTCTGCCCCCCTCTGCGCCTTGCGGCGCATTCACCCCCTGAGGATATTTTCCGACAGAAAATGCCTCAGCCGATCTCTGCCAGACGGGCGACGGCGGCGGCGACCTTGGCGGCCTCGTCTTCGCGGGCGTCCAGATTGGCGCGGGCCTCGTCCACCACCTCTTCCTTGGCGGAGGCGATGAACTTCGGATTGTCGAGCCGCGCCTTCAGCCCCGCGATTTCTTTCTGGAGTTTCTCAAGCGCCTTCACCAGCCGCGCCTTTTCGGCGCCGATGTCGATGATGCCTTCCAGCGGGATGGCAAAGCTGGCGCCCTCGGCCGCGATGGACAGCGCACCTTTCGGGGCGGTGGCGGCATCCGCCAGGCTTTCGATGCGGGCGAGCCGTTTGATGAGCACTTCGTTGCGATCCCAGACCGCGCGGGCGGCGGCATCCATGGTCAGCGCCAGCATGTCGAGCTTCAGCCCGACCGGCACATGCATCTGCGTGCGGGCCGAGCGGATGTCGTCGATCAGCCCGGTGACCCAGGTCATCTCGCGGTCGGCTTCTGTGTCGATCAGTTCGGCACCGAAGGACGGCCAGTCGGCATGGACCAGCATCCCGTCGCGTTTGCCGGTGGTGGACCAGAGTTCCTCGGTGATGAAGGGCATGAACGGATGGAGCAGGATCATGGACTGATCCAGCACCCAGCCCATTGTCGCGCGCGTCTCGGCCGCCTGATCGCCGTCGAACAGCGGTTTGGCGAATTCGACATACCAGTCGCAGACCTTGCCCCAGACGAATTTGTAAAGCACGTCTGCCGCCTGATCGAAGCGGAAATCATTCAGCGCCGCGTTGACCTCGGCCAGCGCCTTGGCGGTTTCACCGATAATCCACTTGTTCGCGGTGGCACTGGCCTGCGGGGCGGCGGTTTGCGTCGCGTGGCCCTCCCAGACGCCGTTCATCTCGGCGAAGCGGCAGGCGTTCCAGAGCTTCGTGCCGAAGTTGCGGTAACCGGCGATGCGCTGGGTATCAAGCTTCAGAACGCCACCAAGCGAGGCCATGGCGGCATTGGCGAAACGCAGCGCATCGGCGCCGTATTCGTCGATGATTTCCAGCGGGTCAATGACGTTGCCCAGGGATTTGGACATCTTCTTGCCCTTGGCGTCGCGCACGAGGCCATGCAGATAGACGGTGTGGAAAGGGATATCCTCCACCACCGCCAATTGCATCATCATCATGCGGGCGACCCAGAAGAACAGGATGTCCTGCCCGGTGACCAGAACGCTGGTCGGGAAATACCGCGCCAGTTCCGGGGTCTGTTCGGGCCAGCCCAGCGTGCCGATGGGCCAGAGGCCCGAGGAGAACCAGGTGTCGAGCACATCGGCGTCGCGCCACACCGGATACACCAGATGCGTTGGGTCTTGCGTCAGGTTGTAATCGGCCAAAGCCTTCGCCAGTGCCTCGACCGCCGCATCACGGTTTTCCACCTCGACCACGCGGGCATGGTTCAGCGGCGCGGGCAGGGGCGCGAGGTCATCCATGAAGCGTTGGGCCACAGCCTGAAGGTCATGGGCACAGTGGTAGACCGGATCGGCATGGTTAAAGGCGCCATCGGCGAGCAGACGGAACAGCTCCACCTCGTCCAGCGCATTGTCGCCCTCGTCATCGCGGAAGCCGGCCGGCCAGACATCCAGACCATACCACACCGGGATCTGGTGACCCCACCAGAGCTGACGCGAGATGCACCAGGGCTCGATATTCTCAAGCCAGTGGTAATAGGTCTTTTCGCCTGACTCCGGGATGATCTTCACCCGGCCGGTGCGTACAGCCTCCAGCGCGGGTTCCACGATCTTTGCGGTATCGACGAACCACTGGTCCGTCAGCATCGGCTCGATCACGACTTTCGAGCGATCCCCGAAAGGCTGCATGATCGGTTTGTTCTCGACCACCGGCTCCAGCCGCAGATGCTCCGATCCCGTTTCCGGGTCGGTTTCGCGGATCATCACGGTGACAGCAAGGCCGATGGCATTGATGTCGGCGATCACCGCCTTGCGGGCCTCGAACCGGTCCATGCCGCGATATTTCTCGGGGACGAGGTTCAGGCTGTCCACTTCGGATTCATTGGTGGGCGAACCGGCGGCGATTTCGCGGGCGCGGATCACCGCCTCGGCATAGGGTGCGCCGTCGGCGCGCATCCGGCCACGGGTATCCATCAGCCGGTAGCAGGGCAGGCCCGCACGCTTTGCGACCTGATAATCGTTGAAATCATGCGCGCCGGTAATCTTCACCGCGCCCGAGCCGAAGTTCGGATCGGGGTATTCATCGGTGATGATCGGGATCAGACGGTCGCACAGCGGCAGCTTCACCATCTTGCCGACGATGGGGGCATAGCGCGTATCCGAAGGATGCACCGCCACCGCGCCATCGCCCAGCATGGTTTCAGGGCGGGTTGTCGCGATGGAAATGTAGTTTCGCTTCTCGCGGAAGGTCACATTGCCGTCTTCGTCCTTCTCGACATACTCATAGGTCTCGCCGCCCGCGAGTTCGTATTTGAAATGCCACATATGGCCCGCGACCTCGATATTCTCGACCTCGAGGTCGGAAATCGCGGTTTCAAAATGCGGGTCCCAGTTCACGAGGCGTTTGCCGCGATAGATCAGGCCCTTGCGATACATATCGACAAAGACCTTGATCACGGCATCATGGAAATTGCCGGTCTCGCCTTCCGGCGCACCGGGGGCGCCGGACATCGTAAAGGCTTCGCGGTCCCAGTCGCACGAGGCGCCAAGCCGCTGCAACTGGCCGATGATCGTGCCGCGCGATTTGACCTTCTGCTGCCAGACCCGTTCGAGGAACTTCTCGCGCCCCATTTCGGCGCGCGAAGGTTCCTGGTTCTTCGCCATTTCGCGTTCTGTCACCATCTGGGTGGCGATACCCGCGTGATCGGTGCCGGGTTGCCAGAGCGTGTCATCGCCACGCATGCGGTGCCAGCGGGTCAGGATGTCCTGCAACGTATTGTTGAAGGCATGGCCCATATGCAGGCTGCCGGTCACGTTGGGCGGCGGGATCATGATGGAGAAGGCAGGCGCGCCCGGCTTTGCATTGGCACCGGCCCGCCCGGCCTTGCCGTCGATCCATTGCTTCGAAATGCGCGCTTCGGCCTCGGTGGCGTTGAAGGTCTTTTCCATCGGCATGATCGTTCCCCTTTTCGTTGCCAAGGGATGTAGCCAATGCGCCGCCCGAGGGGAAGGGGCGCGACGGCCTGATGCAGCCGCCGCGCGTGTTTTCCGGCTTTGGCTCAGGCGCCGCCGACCAGCGCGAAATGCGCGCCGCGGCTGTCCTGCGCCATGCAGATGAAAGCGCCGCCGGGCACTTCTTGCGGGCCATGCAACACCTGGCCGCCCAGTTCGGCAATCTGTGCCATCGCGGCCTTGATCGAGGGCGCACCGAAATAGGGCAGCCAGTGCGAGGGCACCCCCTCGCTTTGCAGCCGCATCATGCCGCCAATGTCGCGACCTTCGCGGGCGAAAAGCTGGTAATTGCCCATCTCGCCCATCGGCATGGCCGTTGAAGGCGTCCAGCCCAGCAGCGCGGTATAGAAAGCAAGGCCTGCCTCGGGGTCCGTGCTGTGCAATTCGTGCCAGTTGCCGTGGCCCTGTTTCATCTGGTCAAAGGCCGCGCCCTGCTGCCCCTCCAGCGGTTGAAGCAGGCCGAAGGCGGCGCCCTGCGGATCGACAACAATGGCAAAAATGCCGGTGCCGGGGATCGGCTCGGGCGCGCGGAAAACCTTGCCACCCAGCGCGGTCACCTTATCGCAGGCAGCGGCGCAATCCCCGACCGCGAAATAGACCATCCAGAACTCTGGCATCGGCGTGTCGGGTTCCATCATGCCCGCCACCATGGCGCCGTCGCGCAGAGCCAGGATGTAGGAAAAGCCTTCCATCCCGGCATCCTGAAAGTCCCATCCCAGAAGCGGGCCATAAAACGCCTGCGACCGGGCAACAGCGCCGGTGGTCAGCTCATACCAGCAGGGGGCGCCGTGTGCGCTCATTTCGCTGCTCCTTCCATCAACAGCGGGGTAAAGCCGCCAAAGATCATGCGCTTGCCATCAAAGGGCATATTGGTGAATTCGGCCGGATCTTCCTCGGCCAGCTTCATCATCTTCTCGTAGGCGCGGCCGCGGGTTTCCTTGTCGGGCCAGATCATCCAGCACAGCACCACGGTTTCATCCTCTTTGGCCTCGACCGCGCGCAGGAAATCGGTGTGCTTGCCGGGTGGGACGTCGTCCCCCCAGCCAACGACCAGCGACAGCGCGCCTTCATCGCGGAAGTAAGGCCACCATTTCGCTTCGTGGTCGCGGTAGATCTCGCGGTCTTCGGTTTTGACCGGAATGACGAAACCGTCAATGTAAGCCATGCGTGCACCCTCCAGACACTTGCAGGGCCAAGGGTGGCGGGTGTAGTTATGAAAAGCAACTAAAAGTTATATAAACTAACCAAGGGCACGATGTCATCGGGGCGAAGCTATGAGGAAGGTTGTATCGCGGCGCATGCGCTGGATTTGATCGGGGATCGCTGGGCCTTGCTTGTGGTGCGCGAGATGATGCTGGGCCCGCGCCGTTTCGGCGCTTTGCGCGAGGGGCTGCCGGGGATCAGCGCCAATGTCCTGACGCAGCGGCTTGAAGGGCTGGAGGCGGCGGGCGTGGTCGCGCGCGAGCAGATGCCGGAACCCGCCAAGGTGCAGCTTTACCGGCTGACAGAAGCGGGGCTGGCCCTCTGGCCGGTGCTGCGGGCGCTGTGCATCTGGGGCGCGCGCCAGCCGGGGCACGACCCGCGACGGTTCATCAGCCCGACCGCGCTGATGCTGTCGATGCGCGCCACCTGCGCAAGGGCGCGGGCAGGCGAGCACCGGGTGGCGATGCGTCTGGGGGAGGAGAGCTTCACCATCCGCACCGGGCCGGGCCGCTTCAAGGTGGAGCGCGGCAATGGCCCCGCCACCTTGCAGTTCAGCGGCGGCACCAATGCGATGGCGGCGGCGATCTATGGCCCGCAGCCACTGACTGCCACGGCGCAGGGTATGATCGGGTTCGAAGGTGACCCGGAGGAAGGGCAGGCCTTCGTCGACCTGTTCACACTCCGCTGAAGCCGCGCGCAAAAGTTTTCAGGAAAACTTTTGCAAATTTCTTTGGAAAGAAATTTGCGCCAGGCGCAGCCGGGGTCACACCGCCCGGTCGAATTTCGTCGACAGATGGATCAGGCTTTCGGAACTGACCACGCCGGTCAGCGCCCCGATCTGGTCCAGCACCTGATCAAGCACTTGCGTCGAAGGCGCGGCCACCTGTAAAAGCAGGTCATAGCGGCCCGAGGTGGTAAAGACCCGCTCGATCTCGGCAATCGACTTCAGCCGCGTCAGAATCGCCGCCTGGGCGCGGGGTTCTATGGTCAGCAGCACGCTGGCCCGCAACCGGCCCTGCCGCGCCGCCTCGCCCAGTTTCAGCGTGTATCCGGCGATGACGCCGGTGGTCTCAAGCCGCTCCAGCCGCGCCTGCACGGTGGAGCGGGCGACCTTCATGCGTCGGGCCAGTGTGGCCACCGACATGCGGGCATCCGCCCCCAGCAGCCCGATTATGTTGCGATCCAGTTCGTCCATGCAATTCGCCCGGCTATTTCGTCATTCTGTCACCGATACACTAAGTTTTTGTGGTTTTCATCGGTGAAGTTGTGTCCCATATGCGCATTCCACGTTTTCAGGAAAAGGGCGGCTCATACGCACCTGGCCTGGTTGTAATGACCGCGCAGGTGCTGGCTCCCGGTGGGAACCGGGCAATGGCCGCTTGCGTTCTGTTGGCAGAAGGGACACGCCGATGGGACTTTCCAAAACGATCTGGTCCAACCCGACCGAATATATCCGTACCGTGCAGCCGGAGAATCCGGTGCTGTTCTTCTCGCCTGCCGTGTTGCAGGCGGCAGCGCGCCGCTTCATCGACGGCTTTCCGGGCATGGTGACCTATGCGGTCAAGACCAACCCCGCTGATGTGGTGATCGAGAATCTCTCGGCCGCCGGGGTGCGTGGCTTTGACGTGGCCAGCCCGAACGAGATGCGGCTGGTGCGGCGTATCGCGCCGGATGCGGCGATGCATTACAACAACCCCGTGCGCGCCCGCGCCGAAATCGCGGTGGCGGTCGAGATGGGGGTGAAAAGCTATTCCGTCGATTCGGCCTCGGA
Source organism: Gemmobacter sp. LW-1 (assembly GCF_001303875.1). Taxonomy (NCBI): domain Bacteria; kingdom Pseudomonadati; phylum Pseudomonadota; class Alphaproteobacteria; order Rhodobacterales; family Paracoccaceae; genus Gemmobacter; species Gemmobacter sp. LW-1. The sequence goes on from NZ_LJSC01000030.1 coordinate 144,055, forward strand.
GCTGGAAAAGCTGATCGAGATGGTCCCGGCTGAGGGCTGTGAAATTTCGGTGCGTTTCAAACTGCCGGTGGCGGGCGCGGCCTATAACTTCGGCGCGAAGTTCGGTGCGACGGTGGAACTGGCGGCGGAACTGCTGAAACGCGCGGCCGAGGCGGGGTTCATTCCCTCGCTGACTTTCCATCCCGGCACGCAATGCACCGACCCGCATGCCTGGGAGGCTTACATCCGCGCGGCCGCTGACATCGCGCAGGAGGCGGGCGTGACCGTGGCGCGGCTGAACGTCGGCGGCGGTTTTCCGAACCACCGCCTGCAAGCCGTGGTGCCGCAGATCGAGGAAACCTTTGACCTGATCGACCGCGTGGCGACCGAAGCCTTTGGTGACCAGCGTCCGATGCTGGTGTGCGAGCCGGGCCGGGGCCTCTGCGGCGATGCCTTCACACATATCGCCAAGGTCAAGGCGGTGCGCGACGGGCAGCATGTGTTCCTCAACGATGGCGTCTATGGCGCGCTGGCCGAGTTGCCGCTGGTGGGCGTGATCGACCGGATCGAGGTGGTGGATGCCGTCGGCAAGCGCCGTGACAGTGAACTGGCCTCGCGCATCGTCTTTGGCCCGACCTGCGATTCGGTAGACCGGATTCCCGGCGAGCTGATGCTGGCCGAGGACATTGCCGAGGGCGATTATCTGGTAATTCACGGCATGGGTGCCTATTCGCTGGCCACCAACACCCGCTTCAACGGCTTTGGCGAACTGACCATCGCGACGGTGCTGTCGCTGAAGGTCTGAGTGCGGCCTCTGTCTTTCAGGGCAGTCTTTCAAAACATCGCGCGCCCGGCTGGACTTGTCCCGCCGGGCGTTTACCATTCCGTTGACAGGACAAGGGGATGGCGATGTTTGGCAAGGCGCAGGGGCGGCTGGAGGATCAACGGTTTCTGACTGGCAAGGGGCGCTATGTGGAGGACATCGTGCCGGAAGGCGCGTTGTGGGTGGCCTTCCTGCGCAGCCCGGTGGCGCATGCCGAAATCCGGTCGCTGGATGTAGAGGCGGCAGAGGCGGCACCGGGCGTTCAGCTGGTCCTGACGGCAGAGCGTCTGGCCGGGGCCGGGGTCGTTCTGGGCATGCGCGGCTATCGCGTGACGCAGCTCGACGGCAGCAAGGGCGCCGGACCGGAACGGCCCGTTCTGGCGCTGGGACGGGTGCGGCATGTCGGCGAGGCGCTGGCCATGGTGGTTGCGGAAACCCTCGACCAGGCGCGCGACGCGGTGGAGATGATCGAGGCCGACCTGCGCGATCTGCCGGTTGCGCTTTTCCCCGAGGGCGGGCCGACCATCCACCCCGAGGCTCCGGGCAATCATGCCTTCACCCATGAGCAGGGCGATGGCGGGGCGGTGGAGGCGGCGCTGGCTGCCGCCGCGCATCGCATCCGGTTTACCACCCGCCACAACCGCATTGCCCCGGCGTCGATGGAGCCGCGCGGTGCCTGGGCGGAATGGGATGGCACCCGGTTGCATCTGGCGGTGAACGGGCAGGGCGTCTGGGGCCAGAAGGCGGAACTTGCCCGCCAGCTTGGCCTGCCGGCGGATGCGGTGCGGGTGACCAACCCCGATGTCGGCGGCGGCTTCGGCATGAAGGCCATGCCCTACCCGGAATATATCTGCCTTGGTGCCGCCGCGCGGATGCTGGGCCGTCCTGTGCGCTGGATGGCGGATCGTGGCGAATCCATGTTGTCCGACAATGCGGGCCGCGATCTGGAGGCGACCTCGGAACTGGGTTTCGACGCCGATTTCCGGCTGGTGGCCTGCCGCGTCAATCTTGTGTCAAACCTTGGCGCCTATAACTCGCAATTCGGACAGGGCGTTCAATCGGAGATGTTTGCCAAGGTGCTGAGCGGGGTCTACGACGTGCAGGCGGTGCATTTGCGGGCGGAGGGGGTCTATACCAATACCACCCCGGTCGATGCCTATCGCGGCGCGGGGCGGCCAGAGGCGATCCTGACGCTGGAACGTGCCATGGATGCCGCCGCGCGGGAGCTTGGCCTGTCACCCGAGGATCTGCGCGCACGCAATGTGATCCGGCAGTTCCCTTACAGCTTCTGGAATGGCGAGGTGATCGACAGCGGCGATTTCCCGCGTTTGCTGGCGCGGCTGGCGGCGGAATCGGATGCGGCAGGGTTTGCCGCCCGGCGGGCGGATTCGGCGGCGCGCGGCTTGCTGCGTGGGCGGGGCATGGCGCTTTATGTCGAGGCGATCATGGGCGCGCCCGAGGAAACCGCCACGGTGGAATTTACCGAAACCGGGGTGATCCTTTACGTTGGCACACAGTCGAACGGGCAGGGGCATGAGACGGTCTATACCCGCATGCTGGCCGACCTGACCGGCCTGCCGGAAAGTGCCATTACCGTGTTGCAGGGTGACAGCGACCGCATCGCACGCGGGGGCGGCACTGGCGGCTCCCGCTCGGTCACCGTGCAGGGCACGGCGATGCGGGCTACGGTCACCACCATGACCGATGCCTTTGCATCCTGGCTGGCGGAACGCGAAGGCGTGCCTTTCCGCTATGCTGATGGTGTGCTGAAGGCCGAGGGGCGTAATCTTGCCTTCACTCTGATCGAAGTTGCCGATCAGGCGCGCGCCGCAGGTCGGGCCGACCTGCTGCGCCATTCCGCGACGACCAGGCTGGAGGGGCGCAGCTTCCCCAATGGCGCCCATGCCGCCGAAGTGGAGATTGACCCCGAAACCGGCGCTCTGCGGCTGGATCGCTATACGGCGGTCGATGATTTCGGCACGCTGATTGCGCCGGAACTGGTGCAGGGGCAGGTGCAGGGCGGGGTGGCGCAGGGCTTCGGTCAGGCGGTGATGGAAGAGACGGTTTTCGACGCACAGGGGCAGTTGCTGACCGGCAGTTTCATGGATTACGCGCTGCCGCGCGCTTCGGACCTGCCGTTCATCCGCTTCGCCTCGGAACCTTCGCCAACCGCCACCAACCCCCTGGGCATGAAAGGCTGTGGCGAGGCGGGAACGGTGGGTGCCCTGCCGGTGATCGCCAATGCGGTGGCCGATGCGCTGGCGCCGCTGGGCGCGCGGGTGGAAATGCCCTTCACCCCGGCGCGGATCTGGGCCGCGCTGGCGGAGGCGCGCGATGCGTCTGATTGACCGTCTGCGCCACTGGCTGCGCCGTCATCCGGTGGTGCAGACTGATCCGCCCGACCCGCCGCCGCCCGGTGCGCGACGCGGCGTGGTGGATCATGTGATCATCCTTGACGGTACGCTTGCCTCGCTGGAGCCGGACAGCCACAGCAACGCGGGCTTTGCCTACCTGTTGCTGCGCGAACCGGCGCCGGGCAATCGCCGATCAGTCTATTATGAACCCGGCCTGCAATGGCAGAACTGGCGGCAGACGCTGGATGTGATGCAGGGGCGCGGCATCAACCGGCAGATCCGCCGCGCCTATGGCTATCTGGCGAGCCACTATCGCCCCGGCGACCGCATCTTCCTTATGGGCTATTCCCGTGGCGCCTATGCGGTGCGCAGCCTTGCCGGGGTGATCGACCGGGTGGGCCTGCTGACCCATGACAACGCGACCGAGCGCAATGTGACGCTGGCCTATCGCCACTATGAACGCGGACCGGACAGCGCGGCGTCACGCGCCTTCGTGACCCGCTTCTGCCATCCGGCGGCTCCGATCCAGATGGTCGGGGTCTGGGATACTGTGAAGGCGCTGGGCCTGCGGCTGCCGGGCCTCTGGATGCTGACCGAACACCGCCACGCCTTTCACAACCATCAGCTCGGGGCCTCTGTCCGCCACGGCTTTCACGCACTGGCGCTGAATGAAACGCGCGAGGTGTTTGAGCCGGTGCTCTGGACCTGCCCGCCGGGATGGGAGGGCAATGTCGAACAGGTCTGGTTTCGCGGCAGCCATGGCGATATCGGCGGCCAGATCGGCGATTTCGAGGCCGCGCGCCCACTGGCCAATATCCCGCTGGTCTGGATGCTGGAAAGGGCGGAGGCCTGCGGGCTGAGCTTGCCGCCCGGCTGGCGTGCGCGGTTTCCCTGTGATCCGGCAGCACCCATGGTGGGCACATGGCGTGGCTTCGGCGGGGCCTTCCTGTTGCGCCGCCCCCGGATCATCGGGCGCGACAGATCGGAAAGGGTTCACCCGACGGCGCTGTCATCGGTGCCAAAGCGCACGGGCTTCTGGCGCCGCGCCTTCACGCCATGATGATGCAGGTGGTCGAGCCGGTGGCATAAACCTTCCCGTCCTCCAGACCCCGGATGGTGCCATGCGCCACGGCGGTGGACCGGCCTGCGTGATCCAGCAGCGCCTCAGCCTCGACCTCCATCCCGACGGGCAGGGCACGGGTGATATTCACCTTGTATTCCAGCGTTGTATACCAGCGCCCCTGCGGCACGCCGGTCATTACCGCGCAGCCCAGAACGGTATCCAGCGCCGTGCCATACCAGCCGCCATGTACGGCACCGAACGGATTGGTGTGCTGAAAACCCGGCGTGCCACGCACCAGCACGCGGCCCGGCTCCACCTCGGTGATCCGGCAGCCCATCACCCCGGCGATGGCGGGATGTGGCAGATCGCCTGCCAGCACCTTCTGCATGAACTCCAGCCCCGACATCGACAGCAACGTGTCGCGGCTGGGCAGATCGGCGGGGGTGCGGGCGATGGGGGGCATGTCGGTCATAGCCGGTTTCTTGCAAGCCGCACGCCGCCTGTCGAGAGGGCTTGCGTGCTGCGAGACGCTGCGTCACTTTGATATGGCAATTTGATCAAAGAGGCTGTCATGTCCGCGCTGACCCTAGCCGCCACGCAATTCGCCTGTTCCTGGGATCTGCCTGCCAATGCCGACCGGGCCGAGGCGCTGGTGCGGCAGGCCGCCGGGCAGGGCGCCGGCGTCGTGCTGATTCAGGAGCTGTTCGCCGCCCCATATTTCTGCATCACGGAGCGGCCGGAATATTTTGCCCTCGCCGCCGAGGCTGAGGGGCATCCGCTGATCGCGCGGTTTTCGGACCTTGCGCGCGAGCTGGGCGTGGTGCTGCCGCTGTCGTTTTTTGAACGCGCAGGGCAGGCCTTCTTCAATTCTCTGGTGCTGATCGACGCCGATGGCAGGGTGCTGGGCATCTATCGCAAAAGCCATATTCCGCAGGGTCCGGGCTATGAGGAGAAGTTCTATTTCTCCCCCGGCGATACCGGCTTCCGGGTGTGGGAGACGGCGGCGGGGCGGCTGGGCGTCGGCATCTGCTGGGACCAGTGGTTCCCTGAATGTGCCCGCGCCATGGCACTGATGGGGGCCGAGGTGCTGCTTTACCCGACCGCCATCGGCTCTGAGCCGCCGGCGCCGGGCTATGACAGCCAGCCGCATTGGGAAATGGTCATGCGCGGCCATGCGGCGGCCAATATCCTGCCGCTGGTCGCCTCTAACCGCATCGGCACGGAAACGGCGCCGGAAGGCGTGGATGTGACCTTCTATGGATCGAGCTTCATTTCCGATCATCGTGGGCAATTGCTGGTGAAGGCCAGCCGTGACACCGAGGAAATCCTGACGGCCACGGTAGATCTGGCGGAAATCGCCGCACTGCGGGCGAGCTGGGGGCTGTTCCGGGATCGCAGGCCCGGGCTTTACGCGCCGCTGATGTCGCTGGACGGACGCAGCTAGCGCAGGATCTGCGCCGCCAGCCAGACAAGGCTGATCAGCACCGGCTGATGGATCAGGTAGACCGCCAGACTGTGCCGCCCCGGCCAGGCAAGCCAGCCCAACCCTTCGGGTGAAATCTGTGCCAGCCGGGGCAGGACGGGGGCGATCAGCCGGGCAATACCCATTCCGGCCAGGAACGGGCCGAACCACGGCACCAGCGGCTCGAAATCCATCGTATAGGTCGGCAATGTCGTCAGGCCCAGAAACCGAAGGGCGGGCGCCTGCCATTCCAGCAGCGGCGGCAAGGGCCATGCGGCCCAGACCACGGCGAGGCCAAGCGCAAGGTTGACCAGCCCCGGCAGGCGCAGGAACACGAGGCCCAGCAGGCTGGCCACCGCGATGCTGTGCAGAATGCCGAAGAAGATCCAGAAATCAGGCATGGCGATACGGGTGGCCAGCGATACCAGCGCCGCTGCCGCCGCGATCTTGCCCCAGCGGCGCCAGAAGGCGGGCCATCGGATGCCCTGCCCATGCGCCAGCCACAGTCCCATTCCGGCGAGGAACAGGAATGACCCCGCCACGATCCGTGCGTGATAGTAGAAAAAGCCGCTGACCGCCGTGCCGGGCGGCACGAAGCCAAACATTTGCAGGTCGAACACCAGATGGAAGGCTGCCATCCCCAGCAGGGCGAGCGTGCGGGCGCTGTCGATCAGCCAGAGGCGGGGTGTCTGCGTCATACCCCTCTTTTCACCTGCTGTGTCGCCACCTGCAAGCGAAAGGGCGGCCCGAAGGCCGCCCCTGTTTCGCGTTTCGCCGGTCTCAGCGGTGATGCACATCCACATAGTCGCGGAAGGTCGGCCCGGTATAGAGCTGACGCGGGCGGCCGATCTTCTGCGTCGGGTCGCCGATCATCTCTTTCCACTGGCTGATCCAGCCGACGGTGCGGCTCAGCGCGAAGATCGGGGTGAACATCGAGGTCGGGAAACCCATCGCATCGAGGATGATGCCCGAATAGAAGTCGACGTTCGGGTAAAGCTTCTTCTCGATGAAGTAGGGGTCTTCCAGCGCGATGCGCTCCAGTTCCTTGGCGACTTGCAGGGTCGGGTTGTTCTCGATCCCCAGCAGGCCCAGCACCTCGTCGGCGGATTCCTTCATCACTTTGGCGCGCGGGTCAAAGTTCTTGTAAACCCGGTGGCCGAAGCCCATCAGACGGAACGGATCGTTCTTGTCCTTGGCGCGGGCCACATATTCCGGGATGCGATCCACGGTGCCGATCTCGCGCAGCATTTCCAGGCAGGCCTGGTTGGCGCCGCCATGGGCCGGCCCCCACAGACAGGCGATGCCGGCTGCGATGCAGGCAAAGGGGTTGGCGCCCGACGACCCGGCCAGACGCACCGTCGAGGTCGAGGCGTTCTGTTCGTGATCGGCATGCAGCATCATGATCCGGTCCATCGCCTTCGACAGCACCGGGTTCACCACATAATCCTCGCAGGGCACAGCGAAGCACATGTGCAGGAAGTTCGCGGCGTAATCGAGGCTGTTCTTCGGATAGACGAAGGGCTGACCCACCGAATATTTGTAGGCCATTGCGGCGATGGTCGGCAGTTTGGCGATAAGCCGCATCGCGGCCACTTCGCGCTGCCACGGGTCATTGATGTCGGTCGAGTCGTGGTAGAAGGCCGACATCGCGCCGACCACACCCACCATGGTCGCCATCGGGTGACTGTCGCGGCGGAAACCCCGGAAGAAATAGTGCATCTGCTCGTGCACCATGGTGTGCCGGGTGATGCGGGTCTCGAAGTCCTTCATCTGCGCGGCATTTGGCAGTTCGCCGTTCAGCAGCAGATAGCAGACTTCAAGGTAATGCGATTTCTCGGCCAGCTGATCGATCGGATAGCCGCGATGCAGCAGCTCGCCCTTGTCGCCGTCGATATAGGTGATGGCGCTGTCACAGGCGGCGGTCGAGGTGAAGCCCGGATCGTAGGTGAACACGTCACCTTCACCGTACAGCTTGCGGATGTCGATGACATCGGGGCCAATCGTGCCCGAATGGATCGGCAGGTCGATGACCTTGTCGTCGAATGTCAGCGTCGCGGTCCTGTTGGTCTCTGCCATCTCTACATCCCTCTGCGTTGCTGCCCGGCGCCGTGAGGGCGCCGTGGCCAAATCTTCGGGCAGGGAGGGTGCGGCAATCAGGCCGCGGCATCCTCCAGCCGCGCAATCGTTTCGTCCTGACCGATGACAAGCATCATGTCATAGACGCTGGGGCTGACCGTGCGTCCGGCAAGGGCGGCACGCAGCGGAGCAGCCAGCTTGCCGAAGCCCAGCCCGTGTTCGGCTGCGGTCCCGGTCAGAATGGCTTCAAGATCTTCCTTCGTCCAGCTAGCATTTCGCAGGCGCGGCGTCAATGAAGCCAGTATACCACGGGATACCGGATCAAGCGCCTTCTCGGCGGCCTCGTCGCGCGCCACAGGGCGGGTGGTCAGAATATACCGCGCCTTTTCAAGAAGTTCCGGGAAGGTCTTGGCACGTTCTTTCAGGCTGGACATACCCGCCAGCATCAGGCCGCGTTGGTGTTCGGACAGCGCCGGAAGGTTTGCGACGGCCAGATAGGCCTCCAGTTCATGCAGCAATGCAGCATCGTCGCTGGCCGCGATATGCTGGCCGCACAGATTCTCCAGCTTCTTGAAATCCAGCCGGGCGGGCGCGCGGCCGATTCCCTTCAGGTCAAACCATTCCATCGCCTGTTCGCTGGTAAAGAACTCGGCATCGCCATGTGCCCAACCCAGTCGGGTCAGGTAATTGCGCATGCCCGCGGCGGGGTAACCCATGGCCTGATATTCCTCGACGCCAAGTGCGCCGTGACGTTTTGACAGTTTCTTGCCATCCGGTCCGTGGATCAGCGGAATATGCGCCCAGACCGGAACGGACCAGTCCATGGCGTCATAGATCATCTGCTGGCGGGCGGCGTTCACAAGGTGGTCATCGCCCCGGATCACATGGGTCACACCCATGTCGTGATCGTCGACCACCACCGCCAGCATATAGGTCGGCGTCCCGTCCGAGCGCAGGACGATCATGTCATCCAGCGTCTCGTTCTTGATGACGACGCGGCCCTGCACCTGATCATCAATCATCGTCTCGCCTTCGCGCGGTGCTTTCATGCGGATGGCGAAGGGCCGGTCTGGATACGTCGCCGGATCGGCGTCACGCCAGGGGCTTTGAAACACCGCATAGCTGCCCTTGGCTTCGGCTTCGGCGCGGAAGGCCTCAATTTCTTCCCTCGTGCTGAAGCATTTGTAGGCTGTGCCGCGCGCAAGCATGGCATGCGCCACCTCGGCATGGCGGTCGCGCCGCTCGAACTGGCTGATGACGTCGCCGTCCCAGTCGAGGCCAAGCCATTCCAGCCCGCGCAGGATCGCCGCCGTCGCCTCGGGGGTCGAGCGTTCGCGGTCAGTATCCTCGATCCGCAGCAGGAACTTGCCTCCCCGGCCACGGGCAAACAGCCAGTTGAACAGCGCCGTCCTGCCGCCGCCGATGTGCAGATAACCCGTGGGCGAGGGGGCAAAGCGGGTGACGACGTGTCCGGTCATGCGACTTAACCTTTCGGAAACCATTGGCGCGCTAGCGTTGGGCATCTGATAGGCGAGCGGAGGCCCGGAAACAAGGTGGCGGTGCGCGGGGGCATCCTGGGGCGGCTGGCGGGGGCGGTGGCCGATGCGCGGGGTATCCTGTTTCCCTGGGTGCCGGTCTTTCTTGGCGCCGGGATCGGCTTCTGGTTCGCGCTGCCGGTGGAGCCGGGGCTTGCAACTTATCTCGTGGCAGGCGGTCTGGTTCTGCTCATGGCCGGTCTGTGGCGCTTCGGGCCGGAGGCGGCGCAACCGCTCTGGGTGGCCGTGGCCTGCCTGACACTTGGCGGCATCGTGGCTGGCGTGCGCGCGCATCTCGTTGCCGCGCCGGTGCTGGAGTTCCGGTATTATGGTCCGATCGAGGGGCGTATCGTCGCGCTGGACCGCTCGCAATCCGATGCGCTGCGGCTGACGCTGGACAATGTGCAGCTTTCAGAGGTGGCGCCGCGCCGCATACCGGCGCGCGTACGCATCGCCTTGCAGGTGGCGCCCCGGTTTGCCCCCGCACCCGGGCAATGGGTGCAGATCACCGCTCATCTTGCCCCGCCGGGCGATCCGGTCGAACCCGGCGGCTTCGATTTCCGCCGCGTGGCGTGGTTTCAGCGGCTTGGCGCAATTGGCTATTCTCGTCATCCGCTGCTGATGCTGGCCCCGCCGGGCCGAGGCGAGCAGGGGCTGAACCGGCTGCGCGCGGCGCTGTCAGCAGGCATTCAGGAGCGAATCCGGGGCGATCCGGGGGCTTTTGCCGCCGGGGTGATGACAGGTGATCGCTCCGGCTTCAGCCGCGCGGCGATCGAGGATCTGCGCGCCTCCAGCCTTGCGCATCTTCTGGCGATCTCGGGCATGCATATGGCCTTTCTGATCGGATTTGTCTTTGCGCTGATCCGGGGCGGGCTTGCGCTGGTGCCGCACATTGCCCTGCGGCTGAACACAAAGAAGGTTGCCGCAGCCCTGTCGCTGCCGGTGGCGATCTTCTACCTGCTTTTGTCGGGCGCCAATGTGGCAACCGAGCGGGCCTGCATCATGATCTGCGTCATGCTGGGCGCCGTGCTACTGGATCGGCGGGCCCTGTCGCTCCGCTCGGTGGCGATCTCGGCAACGATCCTGCTGTGCCTTCGCCCGGAGACCCTGCTGACGCCGGGGTTCCAGATGTCCTTCGCCGCGACCACCGCGCTGGTGGCGGGGTTTGGCGCCCTGCACAGCGCGCTGACAGGTGGTCTGGTCCCGCGATGGGCGCTGCCAGTCCTTACACTGGTCCTGTCTTCGGCGCTGGCTGGGATCGCAACGGCCCCCTTCGCCGCCGCTCACTTTAACAGAATCGCAGATTATGGGCTGCTGGCCAATGTGTTGACCGTGCCGGTCATGGGCATGGTGGTGATGCCCGCCGGTGCGATTGCGGCCCTGCTTGCCCCCTTCGGTCTGGCGGATCTGCCGCTGATGGTCATGGGGTGGGGGGCGCGCTGGATTTTATATGTATCCCATATGGTTGCTGGCCTGGATGGGGCCGTGACGCCAGTTCCGGCACCGGGGCCGCTGGCCCTGCCGCTCATCGCTCTGGGCGGCATCGGGATGGCGGTGGGGCGGCGCTGGTTCCGGCTGCCCGGCGTTCTTGCCATCGCGCTCGGCCTGGGCGTCTGGACGCAGGCAGAGCGTCCGGCGCTGTTGATTTCGCCGGATGGATTGCTTGTTGGCCTCTATGGACCGCAGGGCAGGGCCCTTTCCGCTGCGCGCGGGGCGGGCTTCGCCGCGCAGAACTGGCTGGAGAATGATGGCGATCTTGTCTCGCAGCCAATCGCGGCGAAACGGGAGGGTTTTACCGGCCCTGCGTCAGAGCGGCGATTTTATCTGGGCGAATGGAGCGGGGTTCATCTGCGCGGCAAGGGCGCGGAAGAAAAGCTGCCCACTGCCTGCGCAGCCAATGATCTGGTTATCACTGCGGCGCAGATCACCACACCGCCGGAGGGATGCATCGTGATCGACCTCGGGCAGCTGCGCCGCAGCGGAGGCATTGCGCTTTCGCCTGATGGCGACCGGCTGCGCCTGCAACCGGCCCGCGATACCACCCGCATCTGGCACGGGAAACACGCGCAGACGATGGCGGCGCGCTGGTTGGACCGGCCTGTGCGCCCGCTGGCGAAGGGTCAGTAGCTGCGGATCAGCCCGACAAGGCGGCCCTGCACCTTGACCATGTGATCGGGAAACACACGCGTTTCATAAAGCGGGTTCGCCGCTTCCAGCGCGATCATGTTTCCCTTGCGGCGGAAGCGTTTCAGCGTCGCCTCGCTGTCTTCAACCAGCGCCACCACGATATCGCCATTCTCGGCCGTGCCCTGTTCGCGGATGACAACGATATCACCATCGTTGATCCCGGCCTCAATCATCGAATCGCCCTTGACCTCCAGCGCGTAATGCTGGGCGCTGCCGGAGAGCATCCCTCCGGGCACAGCAACGTGATGCGAGATTTCAGAGATCGCCTCGATCGGAACGCCCGCCGCGATGCGGCCCATCACGGGCAGCTCCACGGCGTGCACCTGCACCGGAATGGCCGTGGCGGGTTGCGGGGCAGCAGGCCGGTCACCCGCAATCACGCGGGGGGTGAAACCCGGCTTCTCCATCGCCTCGGGCAGTTTGACAATTTCGATGGCGCGGGCGCGATGGGCAAGGCGGCGGATGAAACCCCGTTCCTCCAGCGCGGTGATCAGGCGGTGAATGCCGGACTTGGACCGCAGGTCCAGCGCCTCCTTCATTTCATCGAAGGAGGGCGGAACGCCATCCCGATCCATGCGGACGCGAATGAAATCCAGCAATTCCAGTTGCTTGCGCGTGAGCATCGGGCAAATCCTTCCACCAGGGTCAAGGGTGTTTGCCTTATGTTCTGCCCGCGTTCCCGATTTGTGTCAAGGCCTTCCGTCAGATTGGCAGGTAATCGGCAGCCTCTCCCGCCTTGCGAGCGCCGTCTCCCAGCGGCCTGATCAGTAGCGCATTCGCTTCGGCCAGTACGCTCAGCAAAGCGGAATCCTGACGGTCGAAGGCGGTGACGACCCCATCTTCGATGCGGGCACGCATGTAATGGGTGCGCGGCCCGGTCGGGGCGACATCCGCGCCCAGCACGGCGCGGCGCGGCGCGGGGGCCGGTGCCGGCTCGCCCTGCATGGCCCGCAACAAGGGCAGCAGGAAGAGATGCGCGCAGACGATGGCAGAGACCGGATTGCCGGGCAGCCCGAGCATCGGCATGCCGTTCAGCCGCCCGGCCATCAGCGGTTTTCCGGGGCGCATGCTGATCTTGTAGAAGGCGCGTTCCATGCCAAGATCGGTGGCAACCTTCGCCACAAGGTCATGGTCCCCGACCGAGGCACCGCCGATGGTCACCACCAGATCTGCGCCTTCCGCCAGCGCGAAAACCGCCCGCAGGCTGGCCTCGGTATCGCGGGCGATGGGCAGAAGCCGTGCCTCGGCGCCAACACCTTCGGCCAAGGCTTTGATCGCAAAGGAGTTCGAGGCAATGATCTGATCAGGGCCGGGGGTGTCACCGGGCATGACCAACTCGTCCCCGGTGGCGATAATCGCCACCACTGGCCGTCGGTGGGCAGGCACTTCGGCCAGGTTCATTGCGGCCAGAAGCGCCACGTCAGAGGCAGAAATCCGGCGCGGTTGCAGCCGGAAACCCGCCGCGAAATCATCGCCTGCCTGCCGGATATTCGCATTGGCGGAGGCTGTGGCGATTACAATGTCATTGCCGTCGCGGGTGACATCCTCTTGCAGCACCACCTGCGTGGCTCCTTCCGGCACCGGGGCGCCGGTGAAGATGCGCGCCGCCTCACCCGGCCCCACCGATCCCGCAAACCCGTGACCAGCGGCGGATTCGCCGATCACACGGAAACGCGCGCCTGTTGCGGCCGGACCCTGCACTGCATAGCCATCCATGGCTGAGGACGCGAAAGGCGGCTGGGTGCGTCGGGCCTCGGCAGCTTTGGCCATCCAGCGACCTGCCGCTGCTGCCAGCGGCACGGTTTCCACCGGCATCGGGGTGGCAAGGGCCAGAACGCGGGCCAGCGCTTCCTCAACCGAAATCATGGCGTGGCCTCGAAGCGGCCGGATTTTCCGCCTTCCTTGAGGATCAGGCGTATGCCTTCAATCTGCATGGACTTTTCGACTGCCTTCACCATGTCATAGACGGTCAGGCAGGCGACAGAAACGGCGGTCAGCGCCTCCATCTCCACCCCGGTCTGGCCGGTGGTCTTGACCGTCGCCTCGACCTGAATGCCGGGCAGCGCGGGATCCGGGGTCAGGTCGACCGCGACCTTGGTGACGGGCAGAGGATGGCACAGCGGGATCAGATCGGCAGTTTTCTTCGCCCCCATGATGCCCGCCAGCCGCGCCACGGCCAGAACATCGCCCTTGGCGGCGCGGCCCTCGGTGATCAGTGTCAGTGTTTCGGCCGTCATCCGCACCGCGCCGCGGGCCACCGCAAGGCGCGAGGTCACCGCCTTGTCGGAGACGTCGACCATATGCGCATCGCCCTTGGCGTCGAAATGCGTCAGGCCGGACATGTCACATCCCCCCTTCGGATTTCAGCGGATTGGCAAGGATCGCGCGTGTCGCGGCGGTTACGTCTTGCTGTCGCATCAGCGCCTCGCCGATCAGGAAGCAACGCGCGCCATAGCGGGCCATGTTGGCCAGATCCTCGGCGGTATAAAGCCCGCTTTCCGACACGATCAGCCGGTCGGCCGGAACGCGCCGCGCCAGATCGCGCGTGGTGTCCAGCGTGGTTTCGAACGTGTGCAGGTTGCGGTTGTTGATACCCAGCAGCGGCGATTTCAGCCGCGTGGCACGTTCAAGCTCCGTCCGGTCATGCACCTCGATCAGCACATCCATGCCAAGGTCGAAAGCGGTCTGTTCCAGATCCGCCGCTTCGGCATCCTCCAGCGAGGCCATGATGATCAGAATGCAATCGGCCCCCAGCGCGCGGGATTCGACGACGCTGTAGGGGTCATAAAGGAAATCCTTGCGCAGACAGGGCAGCTTTACTGCCTCGCGCGCGGCGGCGAGATAGCTGTCGTCGCCCTGGAAGGACGGGCCGTCGGTCAGCACCGAAAGGCAGGTGGCGCCACCCTCTTCATAGGCGCGGGCAAGGGCAGGCGGGTCGAAATCGGCGCGGATCAGACCCTTGGAAGGGCTGGCCTTCTTGATTTCGGCGATCAGGCCATAGCCCGAGGTCGCGGCATCGCGCAGGGCGCGGGCAAAACCGCGCGGGGCCGGGGCGGCCTTGGCGGCGGCTTCCACCTCGGCCAGAGGCTGCGCGATCTTGCGGGCGGCAACATCTTCCAGCTTGTAGGCTTTGATGCGGTCGAGAATGGTGGTCATGGCGATCTCCTTCCCAGTGACTTAGCGCGCCGTGGCGGCGTTGAAAACCCGGCTCAGGCCGACCAGTCGACCGGCGTGCCGCCGGTGGACGCCAGCCAGCGGTTTACCTGACTGAACGGTTTCGAGCCGAAAAAGCCGCGATAGGCCGACAGGGGGGAGGGGTGCGCGCTTTCAAGGAACAGGTGCCCGTCTCGCGGCAGCTTTGCACAAAGTTTTTGCGCAGGCCCACCCCAAAGGACAAAGGCGCGCGGCCCGTCGGCAGCGGTGGTGGCCAGCACCTGCTGCACCAGCGCTTCCCAGCCCCAGCCCTTGTGGCCATTGGCCTGCCCCTGCGGCACGGTCAGTACGGCGTTCAGCAGCAGGACACCCTGTTCGGCCCAGCCGGTCAGATCGCCGTCGCATTTTGCGACGCCCAGATCGTCGTGCAACTCGGTCAGGATGTTCTTCAGCGAATGTTGCGGGGCCGCGCCGGGCGGAAAGCTGAAAGCAAGGCCGGTGGCGCGGCCCGGTGTGGGGTAGGGGTCTTGCCCGAGGATCACCACACGCACCCTGTCACGCGGCGTCAGATCCAGGGCGCGGAACGGTGATTGCGGCTGCCAGCCGGGCGTGACGCTGAGCCGTGCGGCCAAGGCGGGCCAGTCGTCCCGAAAGAACGGAAGATCCGCCCAGCTTGCAGGGATGTCGAGGCCGCTCACCCGTTGGTCAGCGCCACCAGCGCCTCGACCTTTTGCAGCGCACGGCCACTGTCTATGGCCTCGCGGGCCATTTCCACGCCCTCGGGCAGGCCAGTCGCGCGCCCTGCCACCATCAGCGCGGCGGCGGAGTTCAGCAGAACGGCATCGCGGTAAGCGCCTTCCTCGCCCTCCAGCAGGCGACGGAAGGCCGCGCCGTTTTCCTGCGGCGTGCCGCCGAGGATCGCCTCGAACGGATGGACCGGCAGGCCCGCATCCTCGGGGCTGACCTCGAATTCGCGGATTGCGCCGTTTTCCAGCGCGGCCACAGAGGTCGGCCCGGCAATGGAGATTTCATCGGTCCCGTCGGAACCGTGGACCAGCCAGGCCGCCTCTGACCCCAGTGTCAGCAGGGTTTCCGCCATCGGGCGCAAGAGCGTGGCGCTGAACGTGCCCGTCAACTGCCGCTTCACCCCGGCGGGGTTGGTCAGCGGCCCGAGGATGTTGAAGATGGTGCGCGTGCCAAGTTCGGCGCGCACCGGCCCGACATGGCGCATCGCCGGATGATGCATCGGCGCCATCATGAAGCCGATCCCGGCCTCGTGCAGGCAGCGTTCCACCACATCGGGGCCGATCATCACGTTGAGGCCCATTTCCGAAAGCGCATCCGCCGCGCCGGATTTGGAGGAAAGGTTGCGGTTGCCGTGCTTGGCCACGACGACCCCCGCCGCCGCCGCGACAAAGGCCGTCGCGGTGGAGATGTTCAGCGTGCCCTTGCCATCGCCGCCGGTGCCCACGATATCCATGGCGCCCGTGGGCGCGCTCACCTTGTGGCATTTGGCACGCATCACGCTGGCGGCGGCGGCATATTCATCCACCGTCTCGCCCCGCGTGCGCAGCGCCATCAGGAAGCCGCCCATCTGTGCGGGCGTCGCCTCGCCCTCGAACAGCGCGGCGAAGGCGGTTTCGGCCTCGGCGCGGGTCAGGGCGCGGGTGGCGGCGGTGCCGATCAGCGGCTTCAGCCGGTCGCTCATGCCGACACCTGCGCGCGGTCAAGGAAGTTCTTCAGCAACTGGTGCCCGTGCTCGCTGGCGATGCTTTCGGGGTGGAACTGCACGCCTTCGATAGGCAGCCTCTTGTGACGCAGGCCCATGATGGTGCCATCCTCCAGCCAGGCCGTGACCTCCAGACAATCCGGCAGGCTCTCGCGTTCCACCACCAGCGAGTGATAGCGGGTGGCAAGGAAGGGGGAGGGCAGGCCGCTGAACACGCCTTGCCCGCTGTGATGCATGGTGCCCATCTTGCCATGCACGATCTCGTGGCAGCGCACGACCTTGCCGCCGAACGCCTCGCCAATGGTCTGGTGTCCAAGGCAGACACCCAGCAGCGGGATCTTCGCCTCGGCGGCGGCGGCGGTCAGCGCAAGGCAGATGCCCGCCTGTGCCGGGTCGCAGGGACCGGGGCTCAGCACAATCAGATCAGGGCGCAGCGCCATGGCGGCCTGCACATCCAGCGCATCGTTGCGCCTGACCACCACATCGGCACCAAGCTCGCCCAGATAATGCACGAGATTGTAGGTAAAGCTGTCGTAGTTGTCGATCAGAAGCAGCATCCGGCCGTAACCCATGTATCGCGTTGGGTTCCTTCCATGGTCGTCTGCCGCGATACCCGCAAAATATCTGCCTGCCTGGCCCATACCCTGCCGTCCCGACTTCGGCCGCGAGGAACGTCAGGGAAGCTTATCGTTCATCAGAAGGCGCGGGGCAACCGTGTTCGCGCCCGTCGCGGGCTGGCAGAAAGTCTGCACGGTGACAGCAGCGCAGGGGCCTGTGCGCCTGGCCACCCGGGATTGCGGTGGTGGTGGCTGCAAGACGCTTGCCAGCCGTCCGGCCTTGCGCTATCGCAACGGCATGAATGCACGGATTCGCCCTTTCCAGCTTCCCCGACGCCGACGCAACCGCGTCTGACGTCGCTTTCGCGCGTTCTGCTTCCGGGTGTGACCCGGAAAATCCGGCCCCCCTCTCCCTACATGACACCCTTGCGTTGACATGGGCATGCGCCTTTGGCACCCCTATGGCCTCGCATCCGCCTGAGGATTATCCATGATTACCTCCGTCCTGCCGACCTACAACCGTGCGCCGCTTGCCTTCGTGAAGGGCGAGGGAAGCTGGCTTTTCACCGAGGACGGGGGGCGTTACCTCGATCTGGGCTCGGGGATTGCCGTCAATGCGCTGGGCCATGCCCATCCCGAGCTGGTAAAAACCATCAGCGAACAGGCGGCAAAGCTCTGGCATGTGTCGAACGTCTATCGCATCCCGGAACAGGAGGCGCTGGCCGACCAACTGGTCGAGCACACTTTTGCCGACACCGTTTTCTTCACCAATTCCGGCACCGAGGCGGCGGAACTGGCGATCAAGATGGTCCGCAAATACTGGTACGAGAAGGGGCAGCCCGATCGGATCGAGATCCTGAGCTTTGATGGCGCCTTCCACGGCCGATCGACGGGCGCCATTGCGGCGGCGGGGTCGGAAAAGATGGTCAAGGGCTTTGGCCCGCTGATGCCGGGCTTCCGGCAATTGCCCTTCGGCGATCACGAGGCGCTGCGGGCGGCGATTTCAGACCGCACGGCAGCGGTGATGATCGAGCCGGTTCAGGGCGAGGGCGGCATCCGCACGCTGCCCGACAGCTGCCTGAAAGGACTGCGTGACCTCTGCGACGAGACCGGCGCGCTTCTGGTCTTTGATGAGGTGCAATGTGGCATGGGCCGCACCGGCAAGCTGTTCGCGCATGAATGGGCGGGCGTCACCCCCGATATCATGATGATCGCCAAGGGCATCGGCGGCGGCTTCCCGCTGGGCGCGGTACTGGCGACCGAAAACGCCGCTTCCGGCATGGTGGCAGGCACCCATGGGTCCACCTATGGTGGCAACCCGCTGGCCTGCGCGGTGGGCGGGGCTGTCATGCGCATCGTCTCGGACCCGGCGTTCCTGGCCGAGGTCAACCGCAAGGCGGGCCTGTTCCGTCAGGGGCTTGAGGCGCTGGTGGCGGAACATCCCGACGTGTTCGAAAGCGTGCGCGGGCAGGGGCTGATGCTTGGCCTGAAATGCAAGGCGCCGGTCGCGGATCTGGTGAAGGCGGGCATGGCGGAACATCTGCTGACCGTCGCCGCATCCGACAATGTGGTGCGGCTGCTGCCTGCGCTGAACATCCCCGACGCCGATATTGCCGAGGCGCTGAAGCGGCTGGATGCGGCCGCGGCCGCGCTGTCCGGTCATGCCGGCTGAGGCGGATTACAGCTTTCCGCCGCTGACGCGGTCGGATTACGCGCGGATGCGCGGCTGGCTGGACCAGCCGCATGTCCGCGCCTGGTGGGGCGACCCCGACACTGAAATCGCGCTGATCGACGCCGAAATCGACGGCGACACCGCCGATCTGCGGCTGGTGGCCTATCAGGGCAGGCCCTTCGCCTATGTGCAGGATTACCCCGCCCATCACGACCCGATGCCGCAATATGCGGAATTCCCGCCGGGCACCCGTGCGATGGATACCTTTCTGGGCGATCCGGGGATGCTGGGGCATGGCCATGCCGCGCGCTATCTGAACCTGCGCGCAGCCGATCTGCGGCGGCGCTATCCGGCGGTGGTCATCGATCCCGACCCTTCGAACGAGCGCGCCGTGCGGGCGTATCGACGAGCGGGCTTCCGTGCCATCCGCACCACGACGGGCGAGACGGGCAAGCCCGTGCTTGTCATGGCATTCGATCCGACATTCCCTTCCCTTTGGTAAGATACGCAAGCGGGCGGAAGCCCGTCAGAAAGACCGACAGATGAACCACTTCCTTGATATTCACACCACCTCCGCCACCGATCTGCGCGCGATGATCGACAATGCGCGTGCCATGAAGATCGCCCGCGCCGGGCGTCCCAAGGGCACGCCGGACGATGACCAGCCGCTGAAGGGCCGCATGGTCGCGCTGATCTTCGAAAAGCCCTCGACCCGCACCCGCGTCAGCTTTGACGTCGGTGTGCGCCAGATGGGTGGCGAGACGATGGTGCTGTCGGGCAAGGAAATGCAGCTTGGCCATGGCGAGACCATCGCCGATACCGCGCGGGTGCTGTCACGCTATGTCGATCTCATCATGATCCGCACCTTTGAAGAGGCGACGCTGCAGGAGATGGCGGAACATGCCACGGTTCCGGTCATCAACGGGCTGACCAACCGCACCCACCCCTGTCAGATCATGGCCGATGTGATGACCTATGAGGAACATCGCGGCCCGATCGCCGGCAAGAAGGTCGTGTGGTGCGGCGACGGCAACAATGTCTTTGCCAGCTTTGCTCATGCCGCCGGGCAGTTCGGCTTCGATCTGGCCTTCACCGGGCCTGAAACACTCGACCCCGAGCGGATCTGGCTGGATTTCGCCGCCTCGAAAGGTCATCCGGTCACGGTGGAGCGTGACCCCTACAAGGCGGTCTCGGGCGCCGATCTGGTGGTCACCGATACCTGGGTCAGCATGCATGACCCCGAAAGCGCGAAAGAGCGCCGCCACAACCAGCTGCGCCCCTATCAGGTAAATGAGGATCTGATGGCGAAGGCCAAACCGGATGCACTGTTCATGCATTGCCTGCCCGCGCACCGCAATGACGAGGCGACCAGCGCCGTAATGGACGGCCCGCATTCGGTGATTTTCGACGAGGCGGAAAACCGGCTGCATGCGCAGAAGGCGGTCATGCGCTGGTGCCTGGGCGTCTGACCGGCGCCATTGTCCCCCCGTTTGCGCCAGTGACCGGGGGGATTGTTTCCGGGTCGCAACAATTCCTGCCATTGGCTGCGGATTATGATGGCGTGGCGCAAAATTGCCCCGAATGCGCCGCATCCGATCCGTGAGGCCGCCCGATTTCGGCTGTCCTGTCGTTTCTGAGGCAGAAACGGACGGAGGCCGAAAATGGCCACGATCAATACAGGTTTGGGCGGGCCGCAGGGCGTGGGCGAAGGCAGCTTTCGCGGCAGCGCGCTGACGGCGGGAAATTATGATGACGGCTCGATCCAGGTGAACATCACCTCGGTTTTCGGTGCGTCGGGCATCAACTATTTCGGGACCAATTATACGTCCCTTTATATCAACACCAACGGGCTGATCACCTTTCAGGCGCCGGTCACTGCCTATACGCCTTCGGCGCTGTCCGCGCTGCCCTATCCGGCCATCGCGCCGTTCTGGAGTGATGTGAACATCACCAGCGGTACGGCCAACGGCACCAACAACATCTATTGGGACCTGGACCCGTCCAGCGGCCGCGTCACGATCACATGGCTGGATGTGCGGGCCTACAGCGGCTCCACCTCGGCGCGGAACACCTTTCAGGTGGTGCTGCAACATACCCACGACGGCAATTTCGAGATCGACATGATCTACCAGAAGGTCCAGTGGACCAACGGGTATACCGGCGTGGCGCAGGTGGGTATGACGGATGGCGGGTCGCGCGATTACATCGTTCCCGGCTCGGGCAATTCCTCGGCTTTGACGAACTATCCGAATGCCGGGCTGGACCCGGGCGAACCGAACGGTGTCTGGTCGACACGTTTCCTGAACGGCAATCCGGTGTGTTTCGAAGCGGGCACCCGCATTCACACGCCCGGTGGGCTGCGGCGGATCGAGGATCTGCGCGCCGGGGATCGCGTGATGACGCTGGATGACGGGCCGCAGATCTTGCGCTGGACCGGCGGCGGCATGGTCTGTGCCGAGGGCGAGGCGCTGCCGGTGCGCATCGAGGCCGGGGCGCTGGACAATGACGGCGACCTGAGCGTTTCGGGACAGCATCTGCTGTTGCTGCACGGGGCCGATTGCGAGTTGCTGTTCGGCGAATATGAGGTGCTGGCAGCGGCGCGCGATCTGGTGGGCCTGCCCGGTGTCAGCCGCGAAACCCTGCCACGCCGCTTGCGCTATTGTCATCTGCTGCTGGACCGTCATCAGATGCTGCTGGCGGAAGGCACCGGGGCGGAAAGCCTGCATCCGGGTCCGCAGGCCATGGCCGCATTGCCAGAACGGGCGCGGGCGGCCCTGCATGAAACTTTCCTTCCGTGGGAGCTGGAGCGTCTGGCACGCCAGCCCGCCGCGCGGCGGGTGCTGCGCAGACACGAGGCCCGGCTGCTGGTGATGCAGCGGGCAGGGTTGCGCGGGCCGGGCCTCAGGCCGTTGCCGGTTCCTGCGCCCTGGCTGGCGGCCTGACGGCTCAGGTGCCGCGCGGTTTTGCCCGTGTTGTCGGATCCGCCTCGCGCGGGTCTTCGGGCCAGGGGTGGCGCGGGTAACGGCCGCGCATGTCGCGCCGCACATCGGCATAGGAATTGGTCCAGAACCCCGGCAGATCCGCCGTCACCTGCACCGGCTTGCCACCGGGCGACAGCAATGTGATCTTCAGCGGCAGCCGTTTTGGCCCCACCGTCGGATGCACCGTCACTCCGAACAATTCCTGCAAGCGCACCTCGATCCCCGGTGCCTCGCCCTCATAGTCGATGGGCACCCGCCGCCCCAGCGGCGTCTCGAAATGCGGCGGGGCGAGGCGGTCGAGCATCTGCACCCCCTCCCATCTCAGCGCGCTGCGGATCGGCTCCACCAGATCGAGGCCGCGCAGATCGGCCTCTGTGCGCTTGCCGGTCAGATAGGGCAACAGCGCCTCCTCCGCCAGCAGTGCAGGTTCCGAGACATCGGGCAGGTCTGCCCCGTCGCGGCGACAGAGCGCCGCCCGCACCATCAGCCGCCGTGCGGCGGGAGAGGGCGTGAGGCCGATCAACCGCAAACCGTCGAGCGCCGCACGCGCCAGCGCCTCCGGCGGCGCGTCGGTCCAGTGCCGGTCGTCCAGCACGCAGGCGCCGAAACACTCCTGCCGCCGCGCCACCACGCGGCCCTCGCGTCTGGACCATTCGCAGATGTCGCGCCACACGATCTGATCGCCATGCACCGCGCGCAACTCCGCCTCGGTCAACGCGACCGCCTGCCGGATCGTCGCCTCGCGCAGGTCGCCGTCCAGATCGGTGGCGACCAGAAGCCGTGCGCCCGACAGCGGCTGACCGGCAGCCATCGCCGCGCCCTTGCCACCTGACAGCACCCAGCGCGGCGCCTCGCCCTTGCGGCGCAGGCCCACCCGGTCGGGATAGGCCAGTGATGCCATCTGGCCAAGGTTCAGGCCCTTCGGTGCCTCGGGGACGGCACGGGCCAGCCGCTTCGCCTCGGTGCGGATGCGCTCCACCGTGCCGCGATGCACGGTGCGGCCCTCGCGCTCGATCCGGGCCGGGTCTTTCACCGCCGCCATGCGCAACGCCAGATCGGCGGGGGCATCGCGCAGCGGGTCGCGTTCGGCCAGCAGGGCGGCCAGTGTTGCGGCCTCAATCCCGCCGCCCGCGCGGATCAGCATGTGGGCCAGACGCGGGTGCAAGGGCAGTGCGGCGATCTGGCGGCCGTGGTCGGTGATGCGCCCGTCCTTCAGTGCCTCCAGCCCGGTCAGAAGCGCCTGGGCCTCTCCCAGCACGCCCGGATGCGGCGGGGTGAGGAAGGGCAGGTCGGTCGATCCCCAGACCGCAAGCTCCAGCGCGAGGCCGGTCAGGTCGCCCGCCGCGATTTCGGGCGGGGGGAAGGGCAGCAGCCCGCCTTCCTCGCCCTTCGACCACAGCCGGTAGCAGACCCCCTCCGCCACCCGGCCGGCGCGGCCCCGGCGCTGTTCGGCCTCGGCCCGTGTCACCCGTTCGGTGACCAGCCGCGCCATGCCCGAAGGCGCATCGAACCGCGCCCGCCGCGCCCGCCCGCCATCGACCACCACGCGGATGTCGGGGATGGTCAGCGAGGTTTCCGCGATCGAGGTCGCCAGTACCACCTTGCGCAGACCCGCCGCCGCCGGAGCCAGTGCCGCGCGCTGGGCCGCGAACTCCATCGCGCCGAACAGCGGGCGGATGTCGCAGCCCTTCAGGCCCTTCAGCAGGGCCTCGACCCGCCGGATCTCACCCTCGCCGGGCAGAAAGACCAGCACGCCGCCCTCGGGGCATTCCTCCACCGCCTGCACGACCAGTGCGGCCAGCGCCTGATCGAAGCGCGCGCGCGCGTCCAGCGGCCGGGGCAGCCAGCGGGTTTCCACCGGAAAAGCGCGGCCTTCGCTGGTGATCATCGGCGCATCGCCCATCAGCGCGGCGACAGGCGCGGCATCCAGCGTCGCCGACATGACCACCAGATGCAGGTCGTCGCGCAGCGCGCGCCGCACCTCCAGCACCAGCGCAAGGCCCAGATCGGCACTTAGGCTGCGTTCGTGAAACTCGTCGAAGATCACCGCACCGATGCCATCAAGCCCCGGATCGGATTGCAGCATCCGGGTCAGGATACCTTCGGTCACCACCTCGATCCGGGTGGTTTTCGAAACCTTCGCCTCGCCCCGGATACGGTAGCCGACGGTCTGGCCCACCGGCTCGCCCAGCGTTTCGGCCATGCGCTCTGCTGCGGCGCGGGCGGCAAGGCGGCGGGGCTCCAGCATGACGATGCGACCGGGGCAAAGGCCGGAGGCCAGCATAGCCAGCGGAACCCGCGTGGTCTTGCCCGCACCGGGCGGTGCCTGCACCACCGCCATGCCGCGCGCGGTCAGCGCCGCGACCAGATCGGACAGAACGGCATCAATCGGCAGGGCGGGGGGCGGCAGGATGGGCATGGCCCCAAGGACCAGATCACCGCGCGCGATGCAAGGGGCGTCAGTGCTGGAGGCTTCAGCACTGGGCAAGGATGATCCGCTGCCCTAGGTCATGCCGTATGACAAGGGAAACGAAGTAGCCTGACCTGCCATGACCGATACCCCCATGATCCTGTGGTTCCGCCGCGACCTGCGGCTGGCCGATCACCCGATGCTGACCGCCGCGCTGGCCACCGGTCGACCGCTGATCCCGGTCTTCCTGCTGGACCCAGAGACCGAGGCCATTGGTGCTGCGGCGAAATGGCGGCTGGGCCTGTCGCTCGCCGATTTCGCGGCGCGACTGGAGGGCGTGGGCAGCCGGCTGATCCTGCGGCGCGGAGCCGCGCCCGAGGCGCTGGCGCGGCTGATCGCGGAAACCGGCGCGGCGGGGGTGATGTGGAGCCGCGCCTATGACCCGGCCGCCATCGCCCGCGACAGCGCGGTGAAGGCGATGCTGANNCAGGTGGCCGAAAGCCATCCGGGCTTCCTGCTGGCCGAGCCTTGGCAGGTGGAAACCGGGCAGGGTGGCCCTTACCGGGTCTACACGCCGTTCTGGAAGGCGCTGCGCCAGCGCGACATCGCACCCCTGCTGCCCGCGCCGAAGCAACTGCCGCTGCCCGAAAGCTGGCCCGTCACGGACCGGCTGGAGGATTGGCAGATGGGGGCCGCCATGCGGCGCGGCGCGGCAGTCTGCCTGCCGCATCAGGCCGTGGGGGAGGCGGCAGCTCTGACGCGGCTGGGCGATTTTCTGGACCAGCGGCTTAGCCGCTATGCCGAGGCGCGGGATTTTCCGGCCACGCCCGCCACCTCGCGCCTGTCGGAAAACCTGACCTATGGCGAAATCGCCCCCGCCCGCATCTGGCATGCCGTCATGCACCGGCTGGATGCGGGAGACAGTGGCGCAGGCAAGTTCCTGTCGGAACTGGGCTGGCGCGATTTCGCCTGGCATCTGATCTATCACTTCCCGGCGCTTGCGACCGAGAACTGGCGCGAGGAGTGGGATGGCTTCCCCTGGCGTGGCGACAGTGCCGATGCCGAACGCTGGCGCCGGGGCCTGACCGGCGAGCCCTTCGTCGATGCCGCGATGCGCGAGATGTATGTGACCGGCACCATGCACAACCGAGCCCGGATGATTGCGGCCTCTTACCTGACCAAACATCTGATGACCGACTGGCGGGTGGGGCTGGCGTGGTTTGCCGATTGCCTGACCGACTGGGACCCGGCCTCCAACGCGATGGGCTGGCAATGGGTGGCGGGGTCAGGGCCGGATGCCGCGCCGTATTTCCGCATCTTCAACCCGGCGACGCAGGCAGAAAAGTTTGACCCGAATGCCGTCTATCGGCGCCGGTTTATCGCCGAACTCAGCCGCACACCCCCGGCTGACGCGCTGTCCTATTTCGATGCGGTGCCGCGAGCATGGGCGCTTTCACCCGATGCTGCCTATCCGAAGCCATTGATTGCGCTGGATAAAGGCCGTCAGCGCGCGCTGGATGCCTATGCCGCACGAAAGGCTTGAGTGACAGCCGCGCTTGGGGAATCATCGGCACTGTATGATCCGGGGAGATGTAAGGATGACCACCTTGCTGACGACCGAAGGCCAGCCCGACCTGCCGCGCTATTTCGGTCAGGTAATGAAGGTGCTGGAAAAGCTGCGCGTGGGGCGGATGGAGTTTGTCCTGCCCGATGGCCGCCGCTTTCGGGCAGAAGGCGCCGCGCCCGGCCCGGTGGCCGAGGTGCAGGTGAAGAACCCGGATGTTTTCGCCCGGCTGATCCGCGAGGGGGATCTGGGCTTTTGCGACGCCTATCTGGACGGCGACTGGGATACGCCCGATCTGCAAGCCTTCATGGATCTGGTGCAGGCGCCACCAAACAACGGGGTGAATGACGGTTTTCCAGGCATGGGCCTCGTGCGGTCCTATGAGCGGATGCGGCACTGGCTGCGCGGCAATTCGAAACGGCAGGCCAAACGTAACATCGCCTATCACTACGATCTGGGGAATGATTTCTACCGGCTGTGGCTCGACGATACGATGACCTATTCCAGCGCCCTGTTCCGCAGCGGGCAGGAAAGCCTTGAGGCGGCGCAAGAGGCCAAATACGCCTCAATGTTGCAGCAGATGGGCGCGAGGCGCGGCGATCACCTGCTGGAAATCGGCTGCGGCTGGGGCGGATTTGCCGAACATGCGGCGCGGGCGGGCATGCGGCTGACATGCCTGACCATTTCAAAGGAACAGCACGATTTCGCGCAGGCCCGGATTGCCCGCGCGGGTCTCTCTGACCGGGTGGAGATCCGGCTTCAGGATTACCGCGATGAACGCGGCCAATATGACGGTATCGCCTCGATCGAGATGTTCGAGGCGGTGGGCGAGAAATACTGGCCGGTCTATTTCGGCGCAGTGCGCGACCGGCTGAAACCGGGGCGCAACGCCACGCTGCAAATCATCACCGTGCCCGATGACCGCTTCGTGACCTATCGCAAGACCGTGGATTTCATCCAGAAATACATTTTCCCCGGTGGCATGCTGCCGTCGCCCGCCGCGCTGGCACAGGAAATCGCAGCGGCGGGGCTGGCCTTGAAGGGCCATATCGAATTTGGCGAAAGCTACAGCCAGACGCTGCGGCGCTGGCATGACACATTCAATGCCCGTTGGCCCGAGGTGCGGGCGCTGGGCTTTGACGACCGCTTTCGCCGCATGTGGAACTTCTACCTCACCTCTTGCGCTGGCGCCTTTCACGGCGGAAACTGCGACGTGACGCAGATCACGGTGACGCGGCCCGGCTAGAGGCCGCGCGGAAAGGGACAGATGCCGACGGCAGGCAAGCTTCTGGGCGCGATATTCTTTGCGGCGCTGGCCTATCTGACGGCCGAACTGTTCAAACCCTCGGTGCCAGAAGGCACCTCTTTCGGTAATTTCAGCCTGTATGTCGCGGCAATCGGGCTTGGCAGTGGCTGGTTTGTTATGGGGCCGCGCGCGCCGGAGGGGGGTATGGCACAGGCGATCAGCGCGGGTTTGCAGGCGGCGCTGACGACGGCTTTCTTTGCGCTGCTGGGCTTCGGCATCTACCTCATGCTCGGCAAGGCGCTGCGCAAGATGTACAAGGGCCCCTTCGAGGCGATTACCGGCGTGTTCGAACTGATGGTGGAAAACCTGTTTCTGGTGCTGACGTCGCCGCAGGTCATGGCGGCCCTGCTGGTGGGTGGCCCGCTGTGCGGCATTGCAGTGCATAAGCTGGTACGGCGGCGCTGATGGATTTGTTCTTTTACGGCACGCTGTGCCACCCGCCACTGCTGGAGGCGGTTCTGGGCCGCGCTGTGGTTACTGAACCTGCCACTCTGCCTGGGTATGAGGTGCTCTGGTCCGCCGAGGGGGCGTGGCCGGTGATCCGGCGCGGCGCAGGCGCGGCGCAGGGGCGGCTGATGCGCAATGCCACGGCCGAAGATGTGGCGCGGCTGGATTTCTACGAAGGCGGCTTCGGCTATCGCACCGCTGCGCTGCCGGTCGCGGCGGCGGGGGCCTCGACCGCGCTGGTCTATCTGCCACCCGATGCGGCGCCCGTGGCGGGGCCGTGGTCGCTGGCGAACTGGGTGCGGGACTGGGGCGCGGTGGCGGTGGCGACGGCGCGTGA